>DKKP01000081.1 GCA_002455335.1 Anaerolineales bacterium UBA6663
GCCACTGTCCCCTCTGCGGGCAATTGGAACTGCCCGACCACGCGTTGCAATTGCTCAGCCATCCCCGCCAGCGATTGCGCTGACGCCGAAACCTCTTCGACCTGAGCAGTCATCTCCTCGGCGCTGGCCGAGACCTCTTCGACGGCGGCGCTGTNNTCTCCTCGACGACGGCGCTGACGGCCTCGGTGGCCTCGACGAGCTGGGCGGAGAGCGTGCCCATGCGATCCGAGGCATCGAGGGCGGCGGCGGCCTGTTCCTGAACGGCCTGAGCGGCCTTGAGGATGTCGCTGAGGGCGGCGCCGGCCTGGTTGGCTGCTGTGGCGCCGTTTTCGACCTCGACGGCGCCCTCGTCCATGGCGCGGACGGCCTCGGCGACTGTGCGCTGCATGCCTGAGATGAGGCCGCCGATCTCCTTGGTGGCCGAGGAGGCGCGTTCGGCGAGCTTGCGGACCTCATCGGCGACNNTTGAGGGCGAGGAGGTTGGTCTGGGAGGCGATGTCGTCGATGGTTTCGACGATGGCGCCGATCTGGTCGGAGCGCTGGCCCATGTCGCGAACCTTGGAGGCGGAGACGCCGACCTTGGCCTTGATGGCGTCCATGCCGTGGATGGTATCGGAGACGGTGCGGGCGCCGGTCTGGGCGGCCTGGGCGGCGGAGGCGGCGTCGCGGGTGACGGTCTGGGCGTTGCCGGCGACCTGGGCGATGGCGGAAGAGAGGCGTTCGGAGATGGCGGCGACCTTGCCGACGGCGGCGGCCTGGTCTTGAGCGCCGCGGGCGACGCCGTCGATGGCGCGTTTCATCTGCTCCATGCCGGAGGCGGTCTGGGTGACACCGGCGGTTTGTTGAGTGGTGCCGCGGGCGACCTGCTGGACCGTAGTGGCGATCTGGCTTGTGGCCTGCCCGGCCTGCTCGGCCGCCGAGGCGAGTTGCGTCGAGGCGGCGCCGAGCGCGTCGGCGTTGTCGGTGACCTGCGTCGCAAGTCCGCGCAGGCTGACGATCATGCGCTGGAAGGCCTGGCCCAGGACGTCGCGTTCGCTTTGCGGTGTCACGGTTTCGCGCAGATCTCCTTCGGCCATCTTGCCCGCGACGCCGGCCATGCCGTGCAGATACGCGATCATCCGGCCGAACGCCTGGGCCATCTGACCGACTTCGTCTTGCGAGCGGACTGCGACTTTCTGATCGAGGTCTCCCGCGGCGATCGCGACAGCGGCCCGCGCTACGTCGTTGAGCGGCACAGTGATCGAGCGTGTGATGACGATGCCCAGACCGAGCGCGAGGAGCACGCTGGTCGCCGTGGCGATGATCAAGATCAGGCTGGCATTGGCGAATGTCTCTTCGCCGGCGATATGCGTCTCTTCGGCGACCCGGACGTTGATGGCCAGCAGGTCGTCGATCGCTGCGCCCACGGCCTTGCGGGCATCGGAGGCTTCGCCACCGTCGATGATCAACGCGAGCGCTCCGCTCGAGTCGCCCGTGTCGATCAGCGCGATGACCTTGTCGACCGAAGCCTGGTAGTTGATCCAGGTCGCGTCCAGCACAGCAAGCGCCGTGCGTTCTTCAGCCACCATGTTGGTCAGACGGTAGGCGTCCAGTTCGGTATTGATCATGCCGACATTGTCGGCCAACGCTGCGCCCGTGGCGGCTCGTTCCTCGGGCAGGATCAGGTATTTGTAGACATCGCCGCGCATCTTGAACAGCATGGCATCGACCTGACCCAATTGATGAATTGGGACCGTGCGATCCTCATAGAGCGTTGTCATGCCGCCATTGATGCTATTCATGTTGGTGTAGCCGACGATGGCGACAACCACGACGACAAGCGCGACAAGCAGGAAACCACCGATGAGTTTTGTGCCGACCTTGAGCGAACGAAACAGGTTCATGGAAGCACCTCGGTTGACCCAGAATGGGTTGTTCGATCTGAGGAGGCCTCGCTGTAGCGACCCAATCGGTTTCGGGCCAGCGTGGCCGTGGTAGACAGAGGGCCGCGAAGGGTGTCGACGTTCAGGTCGTGGCCGATCGTTGGCCGATCGATCCGGGCGTGTGACCTGGCGCAGCGCATGTGAAACCCCGCTTCCGTCGGCCGGCTCGCTGGCGGCATCCGTGGAGCCTTACCGGACGGTCATGACTTGCACTCTAGCAAAGCCCGTCCGGTAAGTCAGTAAACCGTTAGTGAATGCTGTCTGGCGCACACGCGATTAAGGGCGCCGGGCGAAAGTTTTACTGCCGCCTTAATGCGGCTGGCACGGAGCCTAGTCCGCCTCATCGGCGAACGCCTGAACTGCATTGATCCCCTTGTCCCAGATGAGCCGTGTCGACCGCCGCCTCCCCAGTGAGATGCGCCGCCCCGCATGTGAGAAGCGGAAGGGAGGGGGTTGACATTTAGGTAGACCTAATTTACAGTCAGTCTAAATTAGGCGTACCTAAACCAATCCGCGGATCTTCACCTGCCCGCACGCTTGCGCGCGGTGACCTGCTGGAGCGGTTGGGAGCTCGAACCGGATCGGTTCGGTTTCTCTTTGAGGACTCTTCCATGGATATTGAGACGGCTCTTCGTTGGGTGCTCGGCGCTGTGTTGGGGCTCAGCCTGCTGATCTCGGGTTGGCATCGGGCCAAGGCGCGGCGCGAGACCGGCACCATCCCGCGTCTGGCTGAGGGCCCTGTGGCCGTCGTGCTGCGACTGATCCTGACTCTGCCGCTTCTGGCCACGATCGGGCTGGAACTCATTGCGCCGGATCTCCTGGCCTGGGCGCGCCTGGAGGTGCCGCTCGGCCTCCGTCTGACCGCTGCGGGCGTGGCCGTGGTCTGTCCACTGTTGGTTTGGTGGGTGGTGGCTTCTATCGGGAGCAACATCTCCGAAACCGTTTTGACCAAGGCCGATCATCAACTGGTTCAGCACGGTCCGTATCGATGGGTGCGCCATCCCTTGTATGCGGTCGCGCTCTTGATGTTGTTGGCAGCGGGCGTGTTGACCGCCGATGGGCTTTTGATCGCGCTTTGGGTCATCGGTGTGGTGGCGTTTCGGCTCGTGGTCATCCCGCGTGAGGAGGCCAACCTGATCGTCAGGTTCGGGCCGGCCTACGAACACTATCGCCGCACCACGGGCGCGCTTCTGCCATGGCCGGGCGGGCCGCTCTAGGGTGTGGCCCTTTCTCAATCCTGAGGCGCTTCGAACATGACCAATTCGTCGATCGGCACGAACCCGAGTTTTTCGGCGAGGCGCCAGGAGGCCGGGTTCTCCTGGAGAGCCTGCCAGACCGGGTATCTGCCCTGAGCCTGCATGTGGCGAATCAGGTGCGCGACGCAGAGCCCTGCATAGCCTTTCCTGCGGTGCGGCTCGAGCGTGTCGACTGCGATATCCCACCAGGCCTCGGTCTGGCTTCCGGCGTAGCAAAACGAGACAGGGCGGCCATCCACACGCACGGCCGCGATCGGGCCGCGGGCGCCACCGTCTTCGAGTTCCTGCAGGAGGTCGGCCGGCAGGTCGTGGCGGCGGAGTTCGTTCAGGTCTACCCACTCCACCTGGCCATCCCGATCGGCCGGCAGACGATCCGGACGGTTCAGGGTGTGCACGATCAGTCGATCGTGGGTCCAACCTGGCAGGGCGGCGATCAATCGCGCCTGGTCGCCGAGTGGTGCGACCACATCGGCCTGGGCAGAACGCACCGCGGCCAACGCGATGTCAAAAGCGGTCTCTGAGATGTCACCAACGAGAAAGACGCACGGCGACTCATGGTCGAACAGGACGAGCGCCAGATCGTTTTCGATCTCGAGGCTGAGGATCTCGCCCTCTCCGGCCAGCAGGAGGTCGCGCACTTCGACCCAGCGTGGGATGTCCGGCAAGCGCTCAACGAGGGTCCGATGGATCGACATGGAGGCTTACTCAAGGGGTGAGGGAGGTCGCCAAGCGGGGCTCAAGGAAGCGGCGTGAAACTCAGGATCTCGATCCGCCGGACCTGGGCCCGCGTCTGACGGCAGTTGACCGCGCTTTCGTCGCTCAACAGCGTTTCGAGTAAGCTGCGTTGGAAGACCGTGGAGATCGTTCGTGGGTAACCCCAGTCGGGGTCGTAACTTGCCTTGACGACGTAGGCGCCCTCGCACGAACAGCCATTGGGACCACAGACGCGTTCGTCGACATAGGCGCCGAAGACCTCGAAGATACTCTCGATCGTCAGGGTGTTCGTGGTCGCGCTCCCCAGACACGTCAGGCCGTGGACGCGGATGACGGCGCGGGTCTTGACTTCGATATCGTAGTGGCATTGGGCGAAGCCGTTGCTGAAGTTGGCTTCCATCCTGTAGTGCGTGATCGCGTTGCTTTGCCAGAGCGTCCGGGCCTGACGGAACTGAGATTCGGGCGTCTCCTGCCAGGCCCGCCAGCCAAACCAACCGATCAGCGCTGTCGCACTCCCCAGGCTGGTGAAGACCGCAAGCAAGACGAGGGGGAGCCGGATGAATCGAGGAGCCATGTGAACCTCCTGCAAGCGACAGGTGTAGACCATATCGCCATTTCGCGTGGGCCGGGTGGTGTGGCGCAGGAGCCGGTTTGCCAAAAGCACCAGGCCGTGGTTGCCCACACGGTCGGGGGCCGGCCGCAGACCGGCAAGAAGCTCCGGCATGCTAGACTTGGAGCCAAACACAGTTCAGAACCGAGAACAGCCAGATCAAGGAGGGCGCCGATGTGCCGCAGCATCAAGACCCTGTACAACTTCGAGCCGCCGGTCACGGAGGATGAGATTCGTGCAGCGGCGCTCCAGTATGTCCGGAAGCTGAGCGGGTATGCCCGGCCTTCGAAAACGAATGAGGCCGTCTTCAATGCGGCTGTGGAGGAAGTGGCGGAGGCGTCTCGGCGGCTGCTGGCCGGGTTGGAGACGAGCGCACCGCCGCGCGATCGTGAGGTCGAGGCGGAGAAGGCCAGGGCGCGGGCGGCCCAGCGCTATCGCGACTCGCCGACAGGCCCGGGTTAGGCGCCGGGTGCCTTTTGGTTAGAATTTCGCCTTGAATTGCAAGCTTGTGATTCTGGATGGGCTTAGATTGCCGAGGATCGCGGATGGACCTGACAGGTCGAAGGTTAGAGCCAACCCTGGACAATCATGCTACGGAGGCCCCATGACTGAAGAAGAACATGTCCGCTCTGAGGAGTTCAAATTCGACGGCGATGTCCTGATGGCCAAGATCAAGGAGATCCTGCACGCGGGTAACGTACGCCGGATCGTGATCAAGAACGAAGAGGGCAAGACCTTGATCGACATCCCGATGACCATCGGCGTGGTCGGCGCGTTGCTCGCGCCCCAGCTGGCGGCGCTCGGCGCGATCGCGGCGCTTGTCACGCGCGGCACGATCGTGGTTGAGAAGGTGGGCGAATAAGAAGGAGCTAAGTCGGATCGAATTACATCTATCGGCCCGAATCATGAGGAACGTCATCGGGCGATTTTTCGATCTGTTCGTAGAATCGGAGTCCAGTCTGGAGGTATTCGCACGATACAGCTTTGACAACGGTTGGGTCGGGTCGGGCGTCACATCAGCGCCTGGCAACAGGGTGAAATCCGGTGGCGTCGGCCCCCAGGGTGACCAGTCCGGTGCTGTCCCGCAACTGTGACGTCGCGCCGCCGGCGTGGCGAAGCCAGATCCCCTGTCCTTCTTGTGACCATGCTTCTCGTGGAAGGAGCAGCCTGACGGGCTGCTCTTTTGTCGTTAACAGCCCGCCACGCAAGAGCGACACGTTGGAGGCTGAAGATGGCGTCACCCACGATGAAGACAACCGACCTTTCGATCGCCGATGTCATTGATCTCGGCGTACTACAGCGCATTCAAGATACCTTCGCCCAGGCGATGGGCGTGGCGGCGGTGACCGTCGATCGCGGCGGCAAGCCGATCACAAAGACAAGCAATTTCTGTCGGTTGTGCCTGCTGATTCGATCCACTGAGGAGGGCCTCAAACGCTGTCAGCGGTGTGATGCCGAGGGCGGCCGTCGTGCCCTGGCCATGAACCGCCCCTACGCCTACAACTGCGCGGGCGGCCTGATGGATGCGGCGGCGCCGATCATGATCGACGGCCACTTCGTCGGCTCGATCCTGTGCGGCCAGGCGATCCCCGATGACGCCCAGGAGAACTACATCGAGAGCGTCGTGCGGCATAACGCGCCGCTCGGCCTGCCGGTCGACGCGATCGAGGATGCAGCTCGCGAGATCACGCCGCTCTCGCGCGAACGGTTCACGGCTGCCGTCGAGATGCTCTCGATCACGGCCAATTACGTGATCGAAATGGGCGTCGCGCGGCTGGCCCAAACCGAGCTGCTCAACCAGGCGCAGGAGCAGGCCGCGCTCAAGGTTGCGCTCCAGGAGGCGCAGCTGCGCGCCTTCAAGGCCCAGATCAATCCGCACTTCCTGTTCAACTCGCTGACCCTGCTTGGTTACACGGCCCTCGAAGAGGCCGCGCCTCGCACCGAAAGGATCGCGTACGACCTGAGCGATCTCCTGCGCTACAGCCTGCGCAACATCTCGACCCAGGTCGAGCTCGGCGAAGAGTTTGCCATGATCCGGCAGTATCTGGAGATTCAAAAGGTCAGTTTCGGCGACCGATTGACGTTCACGGTCGATCTGGCGCCCGAACTCGTGCACTTCGAAGTTCCCTGCATGATCATCCAGCCGCTCGTCGAGAATGCGGTGCTGCATGGCGCCGAGCCGATCAGCCGCCCAGTGCATATCGCTGTGCGCGCATTCTCGGTCGATGATCGACTCGTGCTCGAGATCGCCGACGACGGCGTCGGCATGCCCATCGAGATCGCCGAGCGCATCAACACCGGTTTCTACTCGGGCGAGGGCGACTCGCTTGGGCTGCAGAACGTGCTCTACCGCCTGGGCGTCGAATACGGCGCCAAGTTCGCGGCGAAGGCCGAGACTGCGCCCGATCGCGGCACGTGCTTGCGGTTGTCGTTGCCGCTTGAAGCGGCCGGCGTGGCAGCCACGCCGAGCGCCGAGATCCTGTTCCCCGGGCCGGTGTGCAACCTGATCGGCAACCAGCTCGACTTCAGCGCCGCCGGTCTGAACACGCTTCCGTCCGTCGCCGCACGCTTTCCGTCGCATCTGTTGGATGGGAGTGGCAGCGAGCATCGCATCGATAACCCGGTCGAGGATATCGTCCTCGAGCCTCTGGATACCATCCCGGCTTGAGTCCTTATGCCTGGCATCCTTGTCGTCGACGATATGCCCGTGATCCGGGCCGGTATCCTGCGCGTCCTTGAGCAGAACGCACTTGGGTTCAGCCCGGTGCTCGAGGCCGCCGATGGCCAGGAGGCCGTTGAGCTCGCCCGCCGGCACCAGCCCGATCTCATCTTGATGGATATCAAGATGCCTGTGCTGACCGGGCTGCAGGCCACGGCCCAAATCAAGGCCGAGCTGCCCGGCATCAAGGTCGTGATGCTCACGGCGCACAACGAGTTCGCGTACGTGCAGCGGGCGCTCAAGCTCGGCGCGCGCGACTATCTCCTCAAACCGGTTCGCTCGACGCGTCTTGTCGAGCTGCTGCAGGAGATCACCGAAGAGATCCGCCAGGAGCGGACCGAGCAGCGCACGATCGAGATCGTCAAGGGGTCGCTGCGCAAGACGCTGCCCGTCATCGAGACCAGCCTTGTCGACAACCTCGTGCGCGGTACATCGCCGGAGAGCGCCAGCATGGAAGAGGCGCTCGGCTTCCTGGGAAAGCGACTCGAGAACCCGGCCGTGATCGTCTGTCGGGTTGATCACTTCGACGCGGTCGTCAAGGGCAAGAGCCCGAACGAGTTGCAGCAACTGTACGGCGAGCTGGTCGAGACAGTGCGCGCCGAGCTCCCTGAACCCCAGCGCGCGCTGGTCGGCTATTCCAACCCGGGGCGGGTGGTCGCCGTCGTGTCTTGCGACGCCTCGCGCACCAGTTATGAGTCGCTGCTGGCGCTGGGTGAACAGTTCCGGAGCGCGATCTGCCGGAGCTTCCCGTTCACGGTGACTGTCGGTATCGGCAACGCCTACAAGGACTGGATCTCAGTTCCGCTCTCCTACGCCGAAGCCAATCTGGCGCGGCGTTACCAGCATGTCTTCAGCCGGAACACGGTCATCCACATCCGCGATGTCCAGGCGCTGACCGAGGAGGCCAAGGGCGGCCGCCCGTATCGCGTGCAGCTTGAACAGGAACTGGTGCGCTGTGTCCGAGACAATCAGCAGGCCCGGTCCGCCGAGTTGATCAACGAGATCGTCGATTATCTGTCGAGTTCGATGGGTGAGTCGATCGATGTGTTACGCAACAACTGCGCGGAGGTCGTTACAATCGTCTCGTGGGCCGTGATCGGCACCGGCACCGATGAGCGAACGGCGCTCGAGGTGCTGCACAACCAGGTCCATAACCTTCCGTCCTGGAAGACAGTGCCCGAACTGCGCGCCTGGATGGGCAACAGCCTGGCCGAGCTCATGGCCATCGTCCCCTCACGGTCGCGCAACGCCGACGTCATCCAGCGGGCCGTCGCGTACCTGCAGACGCACTACCAGGAATCGGAGATCTCGCTGCAAGACGTGGCGAATGCCGTCAACCTCAGCCCGTCGTACCTGGGCTCGCTCTTCAAGACCGCGCTGGGCGTGAGCTACGTGAAATACCTGACGCAGCTCCGTATCGACGAAGCCAAGCGTCTGCTGCGCACGACCGATTCGAGCATCACGGTGATCGCCGAACAGGTCGGCTACCCCAACGTCACAAACTTCTATCGGCACTTCCAGCGGCAGACCCATCTCACGCCAGCCGCGTTTCGACAGTCGGCGACGACGGCGAAACCGGCGAACTGACAACGGTGTGCGGCGCGTCCGTGCAAGGGTGGAGCCCGGCGGATTCATCGCCGCCGGCCCGGCCCTGGGTGCCTGCGGGGCGGATCCGGAGGATGGCCGCATAGGGCCGGAGATCGCCGGTTGTTGCTGAGGGCCAGCTGTGCTCTGCCGCGCTCCGAGGCGCTCCATCTTGAATCCACCGGCTGGATCAAGACCTGCGCGCCAACCGGTGCGCTGTTCGCGCTCAGCGCTGGTTGCGTCGCGCGATGAGCGTGGCCGCGGCGAGGGCGCCATCCCAGAGGGGCGCAACGGGCGGCGTGTAGGTCAGGTCGGCGGCCGCGAGCTCCTCGGCCGTCCAGCCCGCTTGAAGCGCGACAGCCACGACATCGAGGCGCTTGGCGACCTCGTCGCCGCCGATCATTTGGGCGCCGAGCAGACGCCCGCTGCCCGTCTCGAACACCAGACGAGTCTGGATGTGCTCGCTGCCGGGTATGAAGCCGGCGCGCGACGTCGAGGTCACCGTCGTTTGATCGGCGCTGAGCCCGGCCGCCGTGGCCTGGCGCAGGGTCAGACCGGTCATCGCCACGGTGAGCCCGAAGGCCTTGACCACCGAGGTCCCCAACGTGCCGGCGAACCGCGCCGGCCCACCCGTCGACCAATCGGCCGACGCGGCGTTGACGCCNNCAGGAAAGTAGATCGGTCGATCGAGCAACCGGTGATGCGTCTCTCCAACCGCTCCGGCCGCCCAGATGTCGGGCAGGTTGGTGCGCTGCTGATCGTCGACCGCCACGGCGCCCGTCGCGCCAAGCGCGATCCCGGCCGCGCGGGCCA
>DKKP01000143.1 GCA_002455335.1 Anaerolineales bacterium UBA6663
CGAGGATTTGTCGGCGGACGGCACGCTGCATCCGGTGCAGCAGGCGATGCTGGAGCATCATGGAAGCCAGTGCGGCTTCTGCACGCCCGGCTTCATCGTGGCCGCCAAAGCGCTGCTCGATCGAACCCCCGACCCGAGTGAGGCCGAGGTGCGCCAATGGCTGGCCGGGAATCTCTGCCGCTGCACGGGCTACGATCACATCGTCAAGGCCGTGCTTGCCGCAGCCGATCGCCCGACGGAAGAGGAGGCTCACCCATGACCCAGACCGAGAGGCCCTCGAGGCCCGACTTTCGGGTCCTCGGCGCATCACCGATCCGACAGGACGGCGTCGAGAAGGTCACCGGGCGCGCGCGTTTCGGGGCCGACATCCATCTACCTGGCCTGCTGATCGGCGCCGTGTTGCGCAGCCCACATGCGCATGCGCGGATCCTGTCGATCGATCCATCGGCCGCGCTGGCGTACCCCGGGGTGAAGGCCGTCGTGACGGCGCGCGACCTGCCCGAACTCGAGAGCCGGATCGCGGACATCGGCGAGTCGTCGATCAACCAGCGGTATCAGAGCGACAACATCCTCGCGCGAGACAAGACCCTGTACTTCGGCCATGCCATCGCGGCCGTGGCGGCCGTCAATGGGCATGTCGCCGAGACGGCCGCGGCGCTGATCAAGGTCGAGTACGAGGTCCTGCCGCCCGTGCTCGATGTGCGAGCCGCGATGGCGCCCGAGGCGCCGATCCTGCTCGACGAACTGCGCACCGCCGGGCTTGGCGAGCCAGGCGCCGGGCGCACGAACATCGCGGCCCATCATCTGCTCGAGACCGGCGACATCGAACAGGGCTTTCGAGACGCAAGTGTCGTGGTCGAACGCGAGTTCACGACGGCGATGGTGCACCAGGGCTACATCGAGCCGCACGCCGCCACGGCCCAGGTCGACATCGATGGCCAGGTGACGATCTGGTGCAGCACGCAGGGCAGCTTTGGTGTACGTGAGCAGGTCGCCTCGATTCTGCAACTGCCGTTGTCGCGGATCCGCGTGGTGCCGCTCGAGATCGGCGGCGGCTTCGGCGGCAAAAACAACGTCTACCTTGAGCCGTTGGCCGTGCTGCTCTCGCGCAAGAGCGGCCATCGACCCGTCAAGCTGACCATGAGCCGCAAAGACGTGCTCACTGCGACCGGCCCGACCTCGGGCTCGGTCATCCGGGTCAGACTTGGCGCAGACGCGACAGGCAGGCTCACGGCCGCGCAGGCGACGTTGATCTACGAAGCTGGCGCGTATCCTGGCTCGCCAGTGGGCTCCGCCATGGACGTGATCTTCACGCCGTATCGCATCCCAAATGTGCGGATCGAAGGCTACGACGTGGTCGTCAACAAGCCACACACCGCAGCTTATCGTGCGCCAGGTGGGACCAACGCGGCCTTCGCCAGCGAGACCGTGCTGGATGAGCTTTGCGAGCGCCTGGGGCTCGATCCCATTGAAGTCCGCTTGCTCAACGGCGTCCGCGAGGGCGACCGCAAGATCGATGGGGTCGCCTTTCAGCGCATCGGCCTGCTCGAGACGCTTGAGGCCGCGCGTGCGAGTGCGCATTATCAGGCCGTCCCGCCCGGCAAGAAGCGCGGGCGCGGCGTGGCAGCCGGCTACTGGGGCAACTACGGCGGCAAGTCGAGCGCATCGGCCTGCGTCAACGCCGACGGTACGATCAGCCTGATCGAGGGCTCGGTCGATATCGGGGGGTCGCGCACGGCGATCGCCATGCAACTGGCCGAGACCCTCGAGTTGTCGGTCGAGGCGGTGCGAACCACGATCGCGGATACCGATTCGGTCGGCGAGACCGAGGGCACCTACGGCAGCCGCACGACCTTTGCGACGGGTTGGGCCGCCTACGAGGTGGGCCTGAAGCTCAAGACCGGGCTGAAGGAGCGAGCGGCGGGCTTATGGGGGGTCGCCATCGAGGACGTCGCCTATGCGGACGGCGTCTTCAGCTCGGGCCAAGAGCGTCTATCCTTCGCCGAGCTGGCTGCCCAGATGGATGCGACGGGCGGCCCGGTCGTCGCCAGCGCCTCGGTCCAGCCCTCGAGCTGGGGTCCGGGGTTCGCGGTGCACGTCGTCGACGTCGAGGTGGATGGCGAGACGGGCAAAGTCGACATCCTGCGCTACACGGCCGTGCAGGACGCCGGAAAGGCCGTGTACCCGGCCTACGTCGTCGGCCAGATGCAGGGCGGCGCCGCTCAGGGCGTCGGCTGGGCGCTCCACGAAGAATTCGTCTACGACACCCAGGGGCGAATGCTGAACGCCAACTGGCTGGATTACCGCATGCCAGTCAGCCTCGACCTGCCGATGATCGAGGCCGTGATCGTCGAGGTGCCGAGCCCGAGCCATCCCTTCGGCGTCCGCGGCGTCGGGGAGGTGCCCATCGTGCCGCCCGCCGCCGCCGTGGCCAATGCCATCTACAACGCGACCGGTGCGCGCCTGAACGAGCTGCCGATGTCGCCGGGCCGGATCGTGGCTGCCCTCCGGGCGCAAGGCCGGTGACCCCTTGGCCACGGTCTGGATCCCGGCTGCCCTGCGGCCCCTGACAGGCGGCCGGGCCACGGTGTCGGCTCCCGGCGGCTCAATCAGGGACCTGATCGACAACCTCGAGGCGGCCCACCCCGGCCTGCGAGCCCGCCTGCTTGATGGCGAGCGCCTGCAACCCGGGCTGGCCGTCGTCGTCGACGGCGAAACCAGCCGACTGAAACTCCGTCAGCCGGTGAAGGACGACAGCGAGGTTCACTTCGTCGCCGCGCGCAGCGGCGGCTGAGGTAGGCACGCACGGCCGCTTTCGCCCCACGCTCCCCGCCCCGCGGCGCTCCGTTAGCCTTCGTTGGCGTCTGGCACGCCCCTTGCACTGAAGCCTCCAGGAGACGCGCCAAAGAGGATAGGCGCACCTGGAGGAACCCATGGCCGAGACTTTCACCATCGACAATCTGCGCATCATGATGGGGCTGACGTTTTTCACGTTCGGCCTTGTCGCCCTCGGGGCCGGTATGTTCATGCTGATCCGCGGGCCGTTTCGTCAGGAGGCTCAGGTTTTGGCCGCGCAATCGGCCAAGCTCAGCCAGAAGGCCCTGACTGACGACATCAGCGCGATCGTCGGCAACGCCACTGCCCTGGTCGACGCCGTCAACAACCTGATCCGCACCTCGTCGGGCAACGCCATCGTGCTTGTGGTCGTCGGCGCCCTGTTCGAGGCCGCGGCTTACCGGCTGCTTGTCGCCTTCTAGCCCCGGCGTCGCCGAAACGCGTCGAATCACCATCGCACTTGAGAGGCGTCATGACCCCCGTTGAAACCATCCTTGCGGCCCTGCCCGAACATCGCTGGGCGGAAGCAACCCGTCGGCTCAAGCTCGTCCCCGAGTTGTGGGAGGCGGCCCATGAGCCCGATGTGCTCAGGGCCTGGATCGACCAGGCCGCGGAGTTCGACGCCGTCTGGCGCCCCGGCCGGTTGGCGATGCTCGCCTTTGGCGCGCGTTACCCGGAGGTGCAGGACGATCCCGAGGCCTACCTGCTCGGCGACGGCTATGACCAGACCGGCGCCGCCTACGCTGCGCTGGCCACGCCGAGTGCGACGTTCGATCCGATCCGACACGCGTTACCGGCCGCCCTGGCCTTGCGATTGCGAGCGAGCGCCGCTTCCGACTGGAACGGCGTCGCGGTTGAAGCGAGTGCCCAGCCGGAGCGCTGGCGTTTGCCGCTGCAATATGTCTGGGGCCTGATCGAGCAGCCGGAAGACCTGCTGGATGCCTTGTTGAACGCCTCGCTCGAGGCGGCTGCTGTGGCCGCCTTCGTCATTGGGTCCAACGTCTCGCCGGCCGGCATTGTGGCGCTTGTGCAGCGCGCCGCGCCGGCGTGCCCGGCCAAGCACTGGCTGGCTTTCACGTCGACGTTGCGGGAGCTGGGCGAGCCTGCCCTGGCCGAGCAGCTCTGTCGCATGGCCGCGCACTCGTTGCCCCAGCAAGACACGCTTGCCCACTCGCTCGACTCAGCCTGGTTGTGGGCCGGCACAGGCGATCTGGGCGCCGCTCACGAGGCGCTCGATGCCGCCTGGGCCCATATCGGCGATGTCCGGGCCAGGCTCGCCGCCGTGCGTGGCGAACTGCAGCT
>DKKP01000253.1 GCA_002455335.1 Anaerolineales bacterium UBA6663
ATCAACAACGCACTCAACATGCTCGCCCGCCTCGCGCCCGACGTGGCCTGCGCCAAGATCGGCTCGCCGCATCGCGCCGACGGCCTCGACGACTCGGTCGAGAACGCCGGCTCGTTCGCGGCCTCAAGCCTGGCCGAGCTCAAGGGCGGCTACGTCGTCGGCGCCACGCCGTTTGCGCTCCGCTCGCAGCGCCTGCGCGGGGTGGATTTCGAGACCGTGATCTTCGACGAGGCCAGCCAGATCACGCTGCCGCTGGCCATCATGGGCATGCTGGCCGGCAAGCGCTACGCCTTCTTCGGCGATCGGCACCAGCTGCCGCCGGTGCTGGCCACCGATGCGCGCGATCGCGATGAGGGCCAATCGGTGTTCGCGGCCCTGGCCGATCAGGGCATCGTCACGCTGTTGACCGAGACCTATCGCCTGAATCGCGAACTGGCCGAGTGGCCCAGCGCCGCCTTCTACGACGGCCGCCTGCATCCGGCGACGCCCGGCATCGCGGCCCAGCGCATCGACTACGCCACGCCGGCGCCTCGGCTGGCCGAGGTGCTCGACCCCGCACACCCGAAGGTCTTCCTTGACCTCGGCCAGCGCAACACGACCACGCGCAGCTTCCGCGAGGCCGGCGTGGTGCTCGATCTGATCACGGCCCTGCTCGAAGCCGGCGTGCCGCAGAACGAGATCGCGGTGGTGGCACCGTATCGGGCTCAGGGCCGTGAGATCCGCAACCTGCTGCGCCAGGCCATCCCCGACGACGAGATCCGGCGCCACATCGTGATCGACACGGTCGAGCGCATGCAAGGCCAGGAGCGCGAGGCCGTGATCGTGTCGCTGACCACCAGCCAGCCGAGCTTCGCGGCTCAACTGGCCGAGTTCTTCTTCCAGCCCGAGCGCCTCAACGTCGCCGTGACCCGGGCGCGCTCCAAGTTGATCGTGGTCGGCAGTCGGCATGTGCTCAACGCCCAGCCTGAGCTCGAGGAGCACCAGGAGTCGGTCGCCCTGTACCGCGACTTCCTGGAGAGCTGTGCCTACCGGTCCTACGAGGCGTTGTCGTCATCTGTCAAGGCAACCGCGTAAGAGGGTTCGATGGTCCTGATCTTCCCCGACACGCCCCTGATCTCAACTTCGCCGGAGGTGGCCCGCGCGCATCGCCTGCTGAGAGGCCTGCCCGACGACCTGTATGCGGTCTGGCATCGCCTGTCGATCCATGCAGAGCCCGGGCCGGACTTCTGGATTCGAGATTCGCAGGGCCGCTCGCTCTGGCTCAAGGTGTCGGCTCTGACGCCCGCCAACGCCAAAGTCTTTGCACAGGCCGGCCTGTTCAACGCCGAAGCCGTGCGCCCGTTGGCGGCCGAACACCGCGATCTGACGGCTTTCTCGGCCGCACACGTTCCGGCAGGCTGCACGGTGCCGACCGCGATCGCCTTCCCGAGCCTCGGGCAGGGCGATCTGGAGCGGCTGCAGGCTCTGGCTGACGTGCCTCACGGTTTGATCTGGCTGCCGCGCGAGCACCTGACGGCTTCGGCCTTCGCGGCCTGGCTCGCCGATCACCTTGGCCCGCCGATCGCGGCCGACGGGCTGACCCGGATCCGCCAGGCGTTCACGCCCGAGGTCGTCATCCCGCCGGGCTTCACGGTTCGCGCGGCGCATCGAGTCAACGAGAGTCGAACCCCGACGGCCCGCCGGACGACGGCGGCCCGCCGGACCACGGCGGCACTCACTCCCTTCCTGCTCGACTACGATCAGGAGCGGGTGCTCAAGACCGATCTCGACCTCTCAAACGAGGCTCAGGCCGCCGTCGGCGACTTCAAGGTTCGGCTGGTCAACGGCGTCGCGGGCAGCGGCAAGTCGCTGGTGGTCGTCTATCGCGCCCAGCTGCTGCGCAAGCTGTACCCGGAGAAGAAGATCCTGGGCCTGACACACAACCGGCCCCTGATCCACGACCTGCAGGCCCGCTACAAGACCCTGGCGCCCGATGGCAAGCCGGTGGAGTGGCAGACGTTCTTGCAGTGGTGTCGAAGGCTGTGGCCGGCCGGGCGCGCGTTCAAGGAACCGATCGGCCTGGAGGCCCGGCGGCGCCTGGCCGGCGAGGTCTGGCGCGAGCACCTGAGCGATGGCGCTGTGACCGAGTTGATGTTCCTGGATGAACTCGATTGGTGCAAGGATCGCCAGATCTTCTCACGCGACGATTACAGGGCGTCCGATCGTTCTGGTAGAGGTTTCCCGCTGACCGAGCCTCAGCGCGACAGGATCTACACGGCCTTCGAAGCCTATCAGGCGGCGCTCAATCAGGGGTGCCTAACGATGAGGACACAAATCCCGGCATAGCAGCCGTTAGGTCGGAGGGGCCATGAGATTGCCGGGAAAGGCCGCCGCTTCTTGGGTGGTGGTTGGGGGAAGGCCCACAAGAATCACAAAGCGACCGCTGATAGGCCAGGAGGCACCGAGTAGCCATTGCCAATCAGGGACTCAGCAAAATCGGGCAAAATGCGCGTTTCTCACGCTCAATGGTGTCGCCGACCGTATGTCAGGTACCACACGGGTTGCATAACGGCGCTCACGACAGGTTCTGTGTCCTCAGCGTTACCGGTGCCTACTTCAAGAACCTCGAAGGTCGCCCCAGGCGGATGATGCGTCCGGGCATGCGCGGGTTCGCCAACAGTGTCAAAAACGAGCCGCAAACGTTGGGATCAAGATCGGCAGATTACCCAGCAGATGGAGCACCATGACCGCTACCAAGTTCCGCCGCCACAGATAGAACACATACAAGAGCGTTGCCCCGACACCATGATAGAGCAGCCATGACAAACCAAAGAATTGCACATGCGGGATCATGAAGATGATCAGGCTGACCACCACCCCAATCCATATCTGGCCAGTCAGCTCGCGGGCGCGCTCGATGACGTACCCGCGGTAGAACAGCTCTTCAACCGTCGCCGTTGTCAGGATTATTCCCAACACGACCAGCGGGTGCAGCCCGGCAATGGTGTCGACCCCGTCACTTTGAGCCGGCGGCACGAGCAGGCTGACCACCCAATACCACGTCATCGACGCCCCCCAAAGATAGAAAGCCCAGGTCACCTCTTTCTCTGACGGCCGTACGAGATTGACTGACGCCAGCGAGCGTCTCTCGATCAAGTAGATGAAGCCGATGATGATCGCGGCAGCAATGGTTTTCCAGAGGATCGACATGGCCGGGCCTTCGTTCGGCAACGCAACACCAAACCAGCGCAGCAGGGAGGCCAGGTAGTAAGCGGTGAATGCAACAGCCAGCCCGGCGATCAGAACAAGACGCCCAGCCCAGGACGGGCCGGCACTTTGAGTTGGTTGCATCTGTTACCTATCCTGGTTGAGGTAGTGGCTGGGCTGGCGCTTGCCCTGGCCGCTCTTGGCCTCAGGCTGCCCTGAGGTTGCGCAGCGCGGATTGCGTTCAGCGTGCAACGGCACGCCGGAAGATCCCGATCAGATCGTCCGCATAAGGTTCGACCGCGACGCCTGGCTTGTGCATCGCTCCGAAGAACTCGTTGATGGCACCGCGAATGGCGATTGCCATCCGTCTGGGATCAAAGGCGCGGAACTCACCGTCCTGCTGACCTTGTTCGAGGATGGATACCAGGAGCGTCAACCCAGTATCATCCTCATCACTCCGGTACATCAGCTTGCCATCGGGCGTCCGCGCATTGAAAGCGATCTCGATCAAGGCGGCGAAATGCGTGGGCCGGGTGCCCATGTAAGCTAGACTGGCCTGGATGTAGCGCTCGAGCCGCTGGCCGGCAGAGGCCCCCGTCACCACTTGCTGCTCGACATACGCGTCCCACCCCGTCGCGATACCTTCCAAGGTGTGCGCGATCAGCTCGTCTTTGTTGGCAAAGTGATAAGGGATCAAGCTGGCGCTGATCTGCGCCCGCTTGGCGATCTGAGCAAAGCTCGTCCGCCTGTAGCCCTCATCGGCCAAGGTCTCAATCGTGGCCGCCACAATCTGCGCTCGGCGAGCAAGTTCGATAAAGGAGCGTTGTCGGCTGTTCTGATCGCTCATTCTGTTTACTGATTGATTGATCAGTTTATAGCATAATCGATCAAACCCGTCAACGACCCCTTGGGAGAGCGCTTGCGCGCTATTGACGGTCAGTTCAATCATCGGCACGAGCACGTCCGGCTGCCGGACCGCCAGGCCAGCACCAGATCGGCCCAGGTAACGCTGAGGACACAGAACCTGTCGTGAGTGCCGTTATGTAACCCGTGTGGTATCTGACATACGGTCGGCGACACCATTGAGCGTGAGAAACGCGCATTTTGCCCGATTTTGCTGAGTCCCTGATTGGCAATGGCTACTCGGTGCCTCCTGGCCTATCAGCGGTCGCTTTGTGATTCTTGTGGGCCTTCCCCCAACCACCACCCAAGAAGCGGCAGCCTTTCCCGGCAATCTCATAGCCCCTCCGACATAACGGCTGCTATGCCGGGATTTGTGTCCTCATCGTTAGGCACCCCAATCAACGGGATCAGATGGATTGGGGCGACGTGCCGCGCCAGATCTGGCGCTGGCTTTCGAGCGGCCAGCTGAAGCTGCCGCTCTACGACGTCGTGCTGATCGATGAGGCCCAGTTCTTCGCCCCGATCTGGTTCGAGATCATCAAACGCGCGGTGCGGCCGCGCACGGGTCACCTGTTCCTTGTCGCCGACCCGACCCAGGGTTTTCTCAAGCGTCGGCAGTCGTGGCTCGTGAGCGGCCTCGAGGTGCGCGGGCGCGTGCATCGCCTCAAGCGCAGCTACCGCACCACGCGCGAGATCCTGAACTTCGCCACCTTGCTGTATCGCACCCGGCTGCCCGACGATGACGACGACATCGTCCCGCCCGATCTGTTCGACATGCCGACCGGCCTTGTGCCGCAGATCATCCCGCTCAGCAGCGCGCAAGACGAGGTGACGCGCGTGGTCGGTGAGATCGAGCAGCTTCTGGCGCAGGGCGTCTCGCCAACGCATCTGCTGGTGATCGCCGCGGAGTGGCGTGGGCGGGATGCGGTGCTGGAACGGCTGCAGGCGAAGCTCGGTCCGGCCGCCGCGATCGACCCAGGCAAAGCCCAGGCGCCCCACGCGGTGCGCGTCTGCACGCTCAACACCGCCACCGGCCTCGAGAGCCCGATCGTGTTCCTCGTCGGCGTTCACGCGCTCTTCGAGCAGGAGCAGAGTGTGCGCCTCTCCGACGACGAACGCCATGACCTCATCCGCGACAACACGCGCAAGCTCTACATGGCCCTGACCCGCGCCGGGCAACGCGTGGTGCTCACCTATGTCGGCGAGCCGCCGGCCGCGATGCTGCACTCGCTCGAGGCGCAGACGATGTAGCGCGAACGAAGATCCACGCAGACGCAATGGGCGCGAGGATTCGGGATCGCGTTGTCGCGCCCTTTCGCTTCCCGGTCAGTGCCGCGTGACCGCCCACACACGCTGGCCCGTGCCGGGCGCAGGACGCTGCCGCCGGAGCCGTCGATGCAGCGAGGCGTTATACATCGCCCACCATGGCCGTCGCCGGGCCAATAGCGTGGGATACTGCGGAGGTCGTATCACGGTATCAAGGCCCAGGCCGGCTCTGGCGGGTGATCGGCCCGACCGATGGAGCTGCGCCAACCTGTTACGGGAGCAACCGGCGATGACCCCTTCACAGTCTGGGTGGCGTGAACGTGCGTCGGCGCTCCTGCGCGACCACAAAGCCGTGATCGGGATCGAGCTGCTGGTCATGGTGCTGATCCAGCTCCTGGCTGCCTTCCGCGTGATCCCGACGACCGCGATCTTCTTCGTTCTGCTGGGTTGGATCTCGCTCCGGCTGCGTCGGATGGGCTGGCGCAGCGTCGGCCTGGCTCGCCCCGCCCAGTGGGGCTGGACCATCGGCGTGGCCCTGCTCCTCGCCGCCGCCTTCCAGGCGACCTCGATCGTGTTGATCGTGCCGGCACTCGAACGCCTGACCGGCACGCCACTCGATCTGAGCCAGTTTGAAGAGCTGCGGTCGAATGTGCCCCTCCTGTTGATCGCCCTTGTCGTGTCCTGGACCTATGCGGCCTTCATCGAAGAGATGGCGTATCGCGGCTACCTGATGAACCGGCTCGCAGACGTGCTGGGCCCCGGGCGCCTGGGGTGGATCGTCGCGGCTGTGGTGAGCTCCGTGATGTTCGGGCTGGGGCACTCGTACCAGGGCATCAGCGGCGTGATCGAAACGACCCTCTCGGCCGGCATGATGGCCGGGGCGTATTTCCTCGGCAGGCGCAATCTGTGGCTGCCGATCCTTGTGCATGGCTTCAAGGACACCATCGGCTTCATCCTGATCTTCAGCGGGCTTTATCCTTAGGCCCGCTTCGACTTCGGGCTTGAGGCTGCCGCAACAACGCCACCGCCTCCCCATCCATCATGGCCAGCCTGCTCCTCCACCACATCGACACCCTGGCGACGTTCGACGCAGACCGTCGCCGGCTCCGCAATGCCTGGGTGCTCATCCACGACAACCTGATCGAGGCCGTGGGCGAGGGCGATGAGCCCGCGCCGGCCGCCGATCAGCGCCTCGACCTCACCGGCCGCGTGGTCCTGCCGGGGCTGATCAACACCCACCATCACCAGTTCCAGAGCCTGCTCCGCAACGTGCCGGCTCTGCAGGACTCGGCGCTGTTTCCCTGGCTGCGCGATCTCGGCCGGCTGATGGGCGAGCTGACCGATGAGGATCTGTATATCGCGTCCCTGCTCAACCACGCCGAGCTGCTGTTGTCGGGCTGCACGACGGCGACGGACCATCATTACCTCAAGGTCAACGACATCCGCTTCGACACCTGCATCGAAGCGGCCCGCGACGCCGGCATCCGCTTTCACCTGCTGCGCGGCAGCAGTTCGATGGGGCAGAGCCAGGGCGGGATCCCGCCGGACGATCAGGTCGAACGCGAAGACGACATCCTGGCCGATTGCGAGCGCCTGATCCAGGCCTATCACGACCCGCGGCCCGGCGCGATGACGCGCGTCGACCTGGCGCCCGGCTCGCCTTTCGCCGTCACGGCGCGGCTGATGCAGCAGAGCGTCGAGCTCGCGCGCCGGCATGGGGTGGGGAGCCACACGCACCTCGCTCAATCCGCGGAGGACGAGCAATACATGCACGCGAAGTATGGCCGTTCGTCCGTCGAAATGGCCGAGGAGTGGGGCTGGCTCGGCCCGGACGTGTGGTTCGCACACGCGACCTGCCTGAGCGACAGCGACGTGGCACGCGTGGGGCGGACCCACACGGGCATCGCGCACTGCCCGAATTCGAACATGTACACGGCCGCCGGGTGCTGCCGGGTGCCGGATCTGCTGCAGGCCGGGGCGACCGTCGCCATCGGCGTGGACGGGAGCGCCGCGAACAACGCCTCGAACCTCATCGATGAGGTGCGCAACGCGCTGCNNCCCTTGGAGGGGCGCGCCTGCTGCGCCGCGACGACATCGGCGTCATCGAGCCGGGCCGCTGCGCCGACCTGATCGCGTTCGACACGCGCCAGCTCTCGCTCTCGGGCGGGTTGCACGACCCGCTGGCCGGGCTGGTGCTGTGCGAGACGGGGCGCGTCGACCTCTCGATCATCAACGGCCGCATCGTCGTGGCGGGCGGGCAGCTGGTCGGCATCGACCTGCCTTCGCTGATCGACCGCCAC
>DKKP01000178.1 GCA_002455335.1 Anaerolineales bacterium UBA6663
CGGGGCATCGCCCCGCGCCTCTGTGCTTCGCCGATCCTTCTCAACCAGCCAGCGTCAGGACCTTGGAATCGCCGCCCCAAAACCCGCCTGGCACGTACGAGATCTTCATGTGTTGGCGCAGCTCGACCTTGTGTTCGCCGGGTTGCAGGCCGCCGGGCTTTGCGACAGTCACGACGCCGACGTCGCCGAACTCCCACTTCGCCACGGCTTCGTCCTCGAAGCTTGTGAACGGGAAGGTCTTGCCCCGTAGCGTCACGGTCATCGCCTCGGCCGGCACGCGTTCGCCATCCACGGTGAGCTCGGTGGCGCCCACAAGCGAGAGCACAACGCCGCGATAGTAGGGCAGGCGCAGGCCCAGCTGGTAGCCTGTAACCTTGCCGCCTTCTTCAACGTTCTTGAACGCCTCGCCGACGATCAGATATTTGTCGTACATGATGGTCCTCCTGGCCTTACGCCTCGCCCAATAGGCGCTTGAGCATGGCCTGATGCTGTCCGACTTGCGCCGCGCTGTCCACGACAAAGGCATCCTGGATCCAACGGTTGCCCTCGTACTCGGTGTCGATGTAGCCGTCGTAGCCGCCTTCGATCAAGATCGGCACGATCTCTTCGTACGGGATGCTGAACTCGCGGCCCTCAGGCAGCATGTCGTAGCACTTGCCGTGGACGTGCTTGACGTACGGCACGTACTCCTTGAGCAGGGCCGGATCGCCGTAGATCGCGTGCGTGGCCATCATGACCCAGAAGATGTCCTGCTCACGCCCGCCCATCGACAGGACCAACTCGGGCAACGCCTTGTTGGCGACGCCGAGCTGCCGCGTGCTGGGCAGCGTGCGGGTGTTGTAGGCGTTGACCAGGTACTCGACGATCTCGGGCTTGACGCCCTCGCGCAGCAGGCGCTCGCTGCCGACGCGTGGCTGGACCTTTGTGAAGACGCCCATGTCGAGCGTAAAGCACAGCGACGGCGACTGCACCCGGTTGAACATCTCGATCAGCCGCTGTTCATGAGGGCTGTCGAAATAGCTCGGCGCGTGAATCTCGAGCGCCAGCTTGACGTTGTGCTTCTCGGCGGTCGGGGCGAGCCGCTCGAGGAGCTCTGGCTCGACGTCGTGGATGACGCGGATCACCGTGCAGCCGAGTTTGTGGGCGTTCTTGATGTCGAGGACCACAGACTCGTACCGCTCCTCGTCGGTCATCGTTCGGCCCTTGTACTTGTTCCAGTCCAGGAACATATCAAGGCAGACCGGCGTCCGGCCGTACTTGTCCATCCAACCGTGCCATTGCTTCACGAAAGCGTCCGAGACGTTGGGGTATTCCGGGATCATCTGGTCGCCGATGATCTCGATCCCGGGGATGTCCAGTTTCGCGCAGGTGGCGATGATGTCCTCAAGCGACATCTTGTGGAGGAAATACTCCTCCTGGAAGCTGTACAGGCTCACGCCGCGTTTGATCGAATGTGTGGTTGCCATCCAATGCCTCCAAACCATCAAGCCAGAAACAGGGCCAGCCCGCAGGGCGGAGGAGCCCCAGCCGCGGGCTGGCCCCGTTTCTGACGGTGTCTTCGGTCGCAGGAACTCAGTTCTCGGCCAGGAGCTTTGTCAGATTGACGTAGCTGACGGCCACGCTCTCGATTTCGGGCAGGGCGGTCACATCCTGCTCGACAAAGACGTACCGCGCGTCGTTGTAGGTGCGGGCCGCCTTGAGATAGCTTGCGATGGGCAGCACGCCCGTGCCGATCTCGCCGAACTGATCAGGCGATTGCAGTGGCCAGAGCACGTCGATCGTGATCGGCGTGTCATAGCCGTACTTCTCGAACAGGTTCACCGGTGACGCCGCGGCCGGCATATCTTTCTGATGGATCAGGTCGCAGCGTTTGCCGAGTTTCTTCAACCAGTACACCGGGTCCTGCCCGCCGCGCACCGCCCAAAACGTGTCGAACTCGAACTTGACAAGGGCCGGGTCGAGGCGCTCGATCAACAGGTCGTAGGCCGACTTGTCGCCAAAGACCTGGAACTCCTCGAAATGGTTGTGGTAGTAGAGCTGGACGCCGCCCTGCTTCGTGACCTCGGCGTACTGGTTGAACGCCTCGCAGAAGGCCTTGACCTCGTCCTGGTTCTGCCAGAACGCGATCGCGCAACCAAGGCTATCGGCGCCGGCGGCGTTCAGGTCGTCGACGATCGCCGCAAGGCTCATGTCGGGCGTGGGCACGAAGTGACAGCTCACGGCGCGCAGGCCGCTCGCGTCAAGGAGTTTGCGCACATCCGGGCCGCGCATGTCCTTGCCGAACACAAGGCCGCTGGGCGTGACCGAGCAGATCAACTCCACGTTCTTGTAGCCGGCCGCCGCGACTTTATCGAGCGTGCCGGCATAGTCTTCCTGCAGGCTGTTCCGGACTGACCAGAGCTGCAAGCCAAGCGAGAGTGTCATGATGGCGTTCTCCTACGCATAGAGATGGCACCGGGCCCAATGGTCCGGCGCGAGGTTGGTTTTGGCCGGCATGATCTGTCGGCATACATCCTTGACGTGCGGGCAGCGCGCCGCGAACGGACAGCCGGGCGGCGGGTCGATCAGCGACGGCACCTCACCGCGCGCCTGCACCGTCTTGGTGGTCAGCCCGGCCTGCGGGTTCGGGACTGCGGCGAGCAGGAGCTGAGTGTAGGGATGCTGCGGGTTCTCCATCAGCTCGGTGCTCTCGCCGCTCTCGACCACGTGCCCGGCGTACATCACCATCGTCCGGTCGCCGATGTAGCGCGCGCTGGCCAGGTCGTGTGTGATGTACAGGAACCCGATCCCGCGCTCCTCTTTCAGGCGCTGCATCAGGTTGAGCACGCCCATGCGGATCGAGACGTCGAGCATCGAGATCGGCTCGTCGGCCAGGATGAGCTCGGGCTCGACCGCCAGCGCGCGCGCGATCGCCACGCGCTGCCGCTGGCCGCCGGAGAGCTCGAACGGGAATTTCTCGGCCATCTCCTCGGGCGGGTTGAGGCCGGCCGTCGCCAGCAGCTCATGCACCTTCTCGCGCACTTGCTTGCCGCTGGCGCGTTTGTGGATCAGCAGCGGCCGCTCGAGCTGATAGCCGATCGAGTGGTTCGGGCTGAGCGAGCTGAACGGATCCTGGAAGATCATCTGCACCCGACGACGGAAGTCGAGCGAAGCCTTGCGCGGCTCTGACTTCAACACGTCGACGCCGTCGAGCAGGATCTCGCCCGCCGTCGGCTGGAGCAGGCGGATGATCACGCGGGCCGTGGTCGACTTGCCGCTGCCCGACTCGCCGACCAACGCGACCACCTGGCCGCGCGCGACCGAGAAGGAGACGTCGTTGAGCGCATGCACGTGCTTGGGCTTCACGAGCCCACCGACCGGGAAGCGCTTGACAAGACCGCGCACCTCGAGCATCGGCTCGGTAGCGGGTTGGAGGGCTTGATCGGGATGTGTGTTGGACATGGCGATCCTCCTCAGCCCTTTGCGCCGGTCGGCAACGGCATGCCGGCGTGAACGGCCACCCAGTGCCCGGGCAACACCTCTTCGAAGCGCGGCGCGGTCACTGTCTCGATCGGCTGACACTTCGTACAACGCGGATGGAATCGGCACCCGGGCGGCGGCGTGATCAGGTTGGGCGGCGATCCCGGAATGCCCGTCAACCGCCTGCGCTCGCCCGTGATCGACGGGAACGAGGTGAGCAGCCCTTGCGTGTACGGGTGGATCGGGTTGTTGAAGATCTCGCCGGCGGGGGCCATCTCCACCAGGTCGCCCGCGTACATGATCCCGATCCGATCCGAGAACTCGACCATCAGCGACAGGTCGTGGGTGATGAACAGGATCGAGAAGCCGAGCTGCTCTTGAAGCTGCTCGATCTGCTGGAGGATGTCCTTCTGCACGACCACGTCGAGGGCAGTGGTGGGCTCGTCCATGATCAGCAGCGAGGGTTTGAGCGCCAGGGCCATGGCGATGACGGCGCGCTGGCGCATGCCGCCCGAAAGCTCGTGCGGGTAGGCGTCGAGCCGGCGCTTGTCGATGTTGACGATGTCGAACAGCTCGGCGGCGCGGTCGCGGGCCTGTTGCCGGTTGACCTTCCAGTGCTTCATCACGGTGTCGCAGATCTGGTCCGAGATCCGCACGACTGGGTTGAGCGAGTTCATCGCACTTTGGAAGACCATCGAGACCTCGGCCCAGCGGAACGACTCGAGCGAGTAGCTCGGCCCGCCGGCGGTCGAGGGCTTCACCTCGTCCCCAAGCTCGAGCACGTCTGTGCCCTTGTACAGGATCTGGCCGCCCGTGACCACGGCTGGCGGCCGCAGCACGCGCAGGATCGTGTGCGCGATGGTCGACTTGCCGCAGCCCGACTCGCCGGCCAGGCCGAAGACCTCGCCGCGGCCGATGGTGAACGACACGCCGTCCACGGCCTGCACCGGGCCGCGTGGGGTCAGGTACTCGACGTAGAGGTCGCGAATGTCAAGGACGACATCCGTCTGTGTGGAGGGGGTGGGATTAATGTCCACGGCGGATCACCGGCGTCGCGCGGACGCGCTCGAGTTTGGTGCCCTTGAGGGCTTTGCGGAGTTCGCGTTCGGCGCGCAAACGCGGGTTCGTGATCTCGTCCATGCCGAAGTTGATCCAGGCCAGCCCGAGCGCCGAGAGCGCCACGAGGAACCCGGAGGGCACGAACACCCACCACGCGCCGAGCAGGAGCGAGTTGCCGTTCTGAGCGTAGAACAGGTTGGTGCCCCAGCTGACGTCCTCCATGTTGGTCAGCCCAAGGAAGGCCAACGCCGTGGATGACGCGATGCCGTAGATCGACATGCCGATGAAGCCGCCCACGATCAGGTTGATCATGTTGGGCAGGATCTGGCGGAAGATGATCGTCAGGTTGCCCTCGCCGGCCACGATGGCGGCGGCCACGTAGTCCTTCTCGCGCAGCGACAGGGTCACGGCGCGGATGATCCGGGCGTTGAACGCCCAGCCCGTGATCGCGAGCGTGAAGATCACGGTGGCCGTGCTCGGTCTGAGATACGCGGCCAGCAGGATCAGCAGCGGCAGCCCCGGGATGACCAGGAAAAGGTTCATGATCAACACAAGGATGTCGTCAAGCAGGCCGCCGAAGTACCCGGCGATCATGCCGACCGTCGTGGCGATCAACATGCCCAGCGCCGCCGTGCCAAAGCCGATCGCCAGCGACACCCGCGCCCCCCAGACGACAAGCGCGAACTCGTTGCGGCCAAGCGGATCGACGCCAAGGATGAACTCGTCGCCGGGCTTCTGATTGGGTATGCCCACGAACTCGTTCGGGTCGCCCGGCGCGATCAACGGCGCGAATACGCCCATCAAGACCAGGGCTGCCACGATGATCAGACCGATCCGCGCCTGCGGATGGCTGATGATGATCGAAACCCACTGGAAACGCCGACGCCAATCGACCCGCTGGGGCTTCTGTGGCGCACCGAGGATCGGTTGCGTGGGTGCGGGTTGTTCAGCCATGTCCACGCTCCCTTCACTCAGCCCGAACGCGCGGGTCGACCCGCGTGTACAGGATGTCGACAACGAAGTTGATCAGCAGCACGCCGACCGTGATCCCCAGAAAC
>DKKP01000254.1 GCA_002455335.1 Anaerolineales bacterium UBA6663
CGACGGTCAGCGCCAGGATCTCGGGCGCAAGCCCCTCGGCGAGCGCCGCTGACGCGCCGAGCCGGTTGAGCAGGTCGACGATGTCGGCCCGGGTGAAGCCGGCCAGCGTCAGGAAGCGGCCGGCCAGGAGCGGATGACCGGCCGGGACCCCGTCGCGGGGATCTGGGCTCGGGCGAGATGTCACAAGGACCTGGACGTTTGGCGCGAGCCGGTCGGGCAGCACGGTCGCGACCGAAATCGCGCCGGGCGCCATCTCGTCCAGGCCGTCGACCAGGATCGCCACCGGCCCAGTCACCGTCTCGAGCAGCCGCGCCCACAGCGCGCTGAACTGACCGCGGAGCGCCTCGAGGTCGCCGGGCACACCGCCCTCGAGGCCGAGCACGGTGAGCAGTTGCGCGTTCAGGCGCTGGAGGAAGAAGACCGGCGTGTTCTCGCCCGTCTCCTGTCGCAAAAAGACGAAACAGAGCGTCACGGGCCACTCGCCTGCGTCGTGGCGCGCGACAAGCTGAGCTGCTACGGCCGATTTGCCGTAGCCAGCGGGCGCGCTGAGGACTGTGTAGCCGGCGTGAGGCGCGGCAGTCAGGTCGGTCAGGAGCGCGCCACGCCCGACGAAGGTCCCCTGCAGGTGCGTCAGCCGATGGGCGATCTCGCTCCGGTAGTCGGGGCGTGGGTAGCCTGGCCCCTGATAGACGACGCGAGCGTTGGGCCCGATGGCGACGCCGTGGCTGTTGTAGATATCGCCGACCGTGATCGCGGCCGGGCTGGCCGCGCCGGGCGTGGCCAGCATCTCGCGCAAGATGGCGAGCGTCGTGGGCTGACTGAGAAGGAAGCGGGCCTGTTCGACCGAGACCTGCCCGAGCGCCACGGTCTGCAGCGTGCGGGCGAGGTCGGGCGCCAGCACCGCCAGTTCGGGCGGCAGGCTGGTGCGCAGGTCGGTCTCGAGCGCGACGAGATCGGGCATAGGCCTCGTGGGAGCCGTCGGGTCTTGTCTGATGACTATATAACGAGAACCGTGCGGGATCTCGGGTGTGTTTGCGGGAAACCGCCAGGATGCGAAGCGCGCAAAACCAGGCCTGGCATGGCGCTCTTCACGTTTCTGCGGCTCATTCAGCTGACCGCGCCATTGGGCGCGCCTCGAGGCTACGGGCCTCAGCGCCAGAAGCCGTCGTGTACCTGCCGGGCCTCGGTGTCGAGTTCGGGGCAGGGTCCTTCGATCACGACAGGGCGGGCCGTGTGCGCGAAGACGTCGCGACACGACAGAATCAGGTGTTCCGGCGCCGGCCCGACGATGTCGTAGAGGCCCTGCTCGCTCAGCGCAAACACGACGCGGCCGATCCCGCTCCAGTGGATCGCGCCCGAGCACATCGCACACGGCTCGGTGCTGGCGTAAAGCGTGCTCGATGCGAGCTGGTCGGTCGTCAGCCGTTCGCTGAGCAGGCGCACCAGATTGGTCTCGGCGTGGCCGGTCACATCGTGCTCGGTCACCACCGTATTCCCGGCGCGCAGCAACTCCTCGCCCTCGCGGCTCACCAGAATCGCGCCGAACGGATGATTACCGCCCTCGCGGGCCGCGCGCGCGACTTCGATGGCCAGACGCAGCCAACGGATGTCATCGGGTGTCATCGGCTTCCTCCTCGAATACCTGGCGCCCCGCTCCGAAAACACTTCGCCCGGGGTCACGGCATTATCTTGTGGAAGCCGCTCCCGCGCCACTCGAAGCAGCGCCCATTCGGTCTCTACGGCTGGATCGACCTTCCGGGGCGCGAAGTGCGCTGAAATGTCGTTAATCCTGTTGCCGACAAGCTCGCTCGATGCCGTATCTGGACCCGAGACTTCGCAAGAAAGGCCGACCGATGACCGCTCCCCGCGTGCGCGCAGACCATGATGGGCTCAAGGAGATCGCGGCCGACATCGGCGCCCGGGCCGGCGCCACGCGCGAGTCGCTCCAGTTGTTGCAACGGCAGGCGGAAGTACTTCGCAACGGCGACTGGATCGGGCGAGGCGCGCAGGCCTTCCATCAAGAGATGGACAATTCGGTCCTGCCGGCTTTTCGACGTCTCGCTGCCGCGCTTGAGTTGGCCCAGCGGATGACCTTACGCATCAGCCTGATCCTGCGCGAGGCCGAGATCGACGCGGCCCGCGTGTTGGCCGGCCAAGGGAGCGCAGCCGACGCGCCACCAGACACCGCCGCCGTGGAGGCCGGTCCAGCGTTCATTGCCCTTCCAAAACCGCCAAGTGCGCGCACCCTCGCCCAGGCCCGCGCCCGCCGAACGGCTGCAGCCGAGGATGCGGCTGTGGAAAAGATGCTGTCGATCTTCGACCCGCAGGTCCGCGACCTCGCGCGGCGGTCACCCACCTTGCGGGCTCAGATGCTGGCGCTGCAGAAGTTGGGCATCCAGTTCCTCACCGGACCGCGGTCACAGACCATCGAGCCATTCATCACCATCGCACAGTCGCTCACCGGTGGCGACGCCGTCGCCATGATCGCGCATGAAGTCGGCCACGTGATCAGCAACGCTCAGGAGATCAGTCGCGTCCCCGAAACGCCGTCGATGACCCGCGATCAATATGTTGAACTGAACGTGGCCAATAACTTACGCAACGAGGCGCTGGCGCAGTTCAACGCGGTCCAGGTGCGGGCGGAGCTGCTGGCAGCCGGGGCCGGCGACATCGGCATCCCTGGCACCCAGGATGCCGGGTTTCAGCGCGTGTACACCGAGTATGCCAATGGCCGGATCACGAAGGACCAGGCGATCGAGCGCATGGGCCCCGTGATGGGTGCCGTGGTGCGCGACGCCGGTCCTCCACCGCAGACCTACCGCGAATACGCCATCGACTTCTTTCGCAAGGACTGGGATACGTACATCGCACCGACACGTCGGCCGTGAGGGCCAGGGGCGCGCCAACTCGACCGGGTTCTTTGCCCCCTGCCCGGGCCGGGATCGACAGATCGCGCCGGGAGCCGCCGCAGGTCAATGGCCGGCCCACCCTCGTGTCATGGCAAGGCCCGATCAGACGGCCAATCCGGAGTCACACGCTCGAACTGCGCCTCGAGCGCGTAGTGCTCTTTGTCCCTGAGCGACAGCGACCCGACGCGGCCCGCGCTCAACTCAGGGCAGTTCGAGGCGGAAGGTCGTCCCCGACCCCACGGTGCTCTGAACATCGATCGTGCCGCCGTGGGCGTGCACCCATTGCCGCGTGATCGCCAGGCCCAGGCCGCTGTGCGTGCGCTCACCACGGGACCGATCGGCGCGCCAGAAGCGATCGAAGATGAAGGCCAGATCCTCGGCCGCGATCCCCGAGCCCGTGTCGCTGACGACGAGGCTCGCGCTGCGGCCCGCTCTCGCGCCGGGGCCGGCCGATACCGTGATCGCGCCCCCGGGCGGCGTGTAGCGCAGGGCATTGGCGACCAGGTTGGACAGCACCTGGTTGAGCCTGTCGTAATCTGCCGTGATCTCCTGGTCGGCGTCGACGAGATGGGTCGTGAGCGCCACGCCGCCGGCGGCAGCCTGCGCCGCGAAACTCGTCGTCAGATCCTGCAGAAGATCGGCCAACGCAAACCGGGTGGGATGCAGCGGGAGCTGTCCGGTCTCGGCCAGCGACAGGGTCTGCATGTCGTTCACGAGACGGGTGAGCAGACGGGTCTCGTCGAGCGTGGCGTTGAGGTGCTCGGGCGTCGGCGGGTAGACGCCATCCAGCAGCGCCTCGAGATTGCCCTGGATGAGGTGCAGGGGTGTGCGAAGCTCGTGGGCGATATCGGCTGTGAGGTTCCGGCGCTGCTGCTCGGCGCGCTCGAGCTCCCCGACCATGGCGTTGAAGCGCTTGATCAACTCGCCGAACTGCGGCGAATCATCCGGTTGCACACGCACCGAGCGATCGCCCTCGGCGACGGCGTCGATGGCATTCAGGATCTGGCGCAAGGGCCGGCCAAAACGGGTATACAGATTGAAGACGATCAGGAACCCGACGATCACCACGGCCACGGGCGCGCCGCAGGCGAGGATCCAGACGTTCCGAACGCCCGAGTACTCCGAGAAAATGAGGTACAGAGTCGCCGCCGTGCCGCCGATGAAGAGCAGCACCACAAGGAAAGCGATCAACGCGAACGGCGCGAAACGGCTGCCGGCGGCGCGTTGCCTTGGGGCGGGAGTCGAGTCTGTCATGCAACACTTCCGGCGTCGGGCTACGGACCTCGACGGTGGGCCGATCAGGCACCGGTGAAGCGATAGCCGATGCCGTAGACGGTCTCGATCATGGGTTTGCCCGCGACGGCCTCGAGCTTCTTCCTGAGGTTCTTGACGTGCGAATCCACGCTTCGATCCAGGCCCGCGGCGGCGCCATGCGGGTCGTCGAGCAATTGCTCGCGCGTCAGCGTCTGGCCCGGTCGACCGGCAAGAAGCTGAAGCAGTTTGAACTCATTTGGCGTGAGCCGGAGCGGACTCCCGTTGAAAGCGACGATGTACTTCTCGGCGTCGATCTCGAGCCCGCCCACCCGGATGATGGCTGGCGCTTTCACCTCGCCTCGGGTTCGCCGCAGCAGGGCCCGCACCCGCGCCACGAGCGCCCGTGGCGAGAAGGGTTTCGTGATGTAATCGTCGGCGCCGATCTCGAGCCCCGTGACCTGGTCGACCTCTTCGGCCAGCGCCGTGAGCATGATGATCGGCACGTCGCTTTCCTGGCGCAACCGGCGGCAGACCTCGCGCCCGTCGATCCCGGGGAGCATGAGGTCAAGGACGACCAGATCCGGTTTGTCGCGCCGGGCGATCAAAAGCGCCGTCGGGCCGTCGCCGGCCACGACGACACGGTACCCGTGCCTGTCGAGGTAATCGCGGGCCAGGCGGGCGGCCTTGGGTTCATCGTCAACCACCAGGATCAGCGCGGACATAGGCGGAGTATAGAGGAGAACGCGATCGTTCGATGCGCTGACGACGCGCGCTGGCACACCTACCCCTGGCGCTTCCAGATCTGCCAGTCGCCGTCGCCGGTCACCGGCAGGCCCTCACCGATCCATTCATCGAGCGAGCCATCGTAAACGGCGACATCCGTCTGCCCGACCATGACGTGGGCCATGGCGCTCAGCGCCGCCGCGATGCCGCCGCCGCAATAGGTGATGAGCCGTTTGTGGTCGCGCGTCTCGCTCAATCGGGCCGCGAGCGCGTCGAGGGGCAAAAAGGCATCCATCCCTTGCATCAGGTCGAGGCAACTGAGGCTGGTCGACCCCGTGATGTGGGTGGCCTCGTAACTCTCGAGCGGCAACACATCGATCACGGCGGTCTCCGGGTTCGCGAGCGCCGCCAGCACCTCCTCCTTCGCCGCAAACAGTGCCAGCCGAGGCCGACCGCTGAAGGTCGTCGGTGGATAGGTTCTGGCCACTTGCTCGACCTGACCACCGGCCGCCTGCCAGGCGGCCAGCCCGCCGTTCAGCACCCGGACCCGGTCGTGCCCGGCGTAGTGGAGCACCCACCAGGCCCGGGCGGCGTAAGGGAGCACGCCACACGCATACACCACCACCTCGGCGTCGGCCGAGATGCCGCTCGCGCCGATGCGCTGGTTCAGCCGGTCGATATCCAGCAGCGTGGTTCCGTAGGGGCTGTCCGGATCCGAGAACGCGTCGTGATCGAAGAACGCCGCCCCCGGGATGTGGCCCTCGCGGTAGGCCGCGTCGGAGACTGAGGCGTCGAAGATGCGAAGGTCGTCGTGGCCAAGCCGGGCCAACAGTTCGCCGGGCTCGATCAACATGCTCTCTCGGTTCATGATCCCTCCTGGGCGCCAGGGCCCCGGGACGAGGCCGGCAGCGATGGCTAAGAAGATGACCCAGGGTAGGAAACCATTGTGAGAAAAACGTGGAGAAGTCAGCCAGGCTTTGCAGAGGTCCGTATGTTTCTCACCGCCTACCGTTGAGCAACCGACCGATCAAGGTTGTGCGGACCGCGACGTGGTAGCTGCCCAAACAGAGCACCAACGTGACCCCAACCGAGATCGCCCACTTGATCGGCCAGGCGAGTTCCAGATCCATGAGTGGATACTGGATCGCAAACAGCACAGGCAGATGCACCAGGTACGTCCAATAGGATGCATCCGACAAATAGCGCAGCCAGCCGACCCGCGCGCCCAACCAGGTCGAACCGGCCTGCAGACACCACAACGTCATCCACACGCTGACGCAGGCCTGCAGGGCCGCCGCCCCGACGTGGAACAGCGAGTCGGTGCTGCGGTTCCCGAGTATCCACAGAAAGGCGAGGTAGGCGGCCAACGAAGCGAGCAACAACCCCGGCGCGATCGGACGTATCCCTGTCAGCCACTGCGGTCGGGCGTGAAGGCCGTATCCGAAGGCAAAGAACAGACCGTAATACACAAGCGCCCACAGCTGAGGCAGGAAACTCTCGGGCGCAGGCGTCGGGGCCGAGACGCTGACCAGCGCCGGCACAAGGAGCACGGGCGCGACGCCCACCAGCCCCAACACGGGCCACGCCAGGACCCGACCCGCATCCACCTTCCACTCCGCTGTGGTCGTTATCCAGACCAGCAGATAGAACCACATCAGGTAATACAGGAACCACAGGTGGGCCAGGCTGGGCGGCAATGTGAGCAGCGGGTTATCGCGAATGAACTCCAAAACGGGCGAAGCCTGTTCGACCATCAGGGCCGCCTGGCCGGTAAGCCAATCGATCGAAACCGACACCAGCGGCCAGAAGACGATCAAGGGGAGCAACACGCGCGCCGCCCTGTTGCGGAGTAACCCGCCGACGCCCCGTCTGGCCACCTGCCAGGCTGCAAAGAAGCCCGCGATGACAAAGAACAGCGGCATCCGAAACAGGTGCAGAAACCACACGGCGATATCTACCCCGACCCATTGGCCGCGATCGGCCGTGACCCAGAAAGGGTGCATCAACGGGCTGTACGCCAGTGAGGCGTGAAACAGCACCCCTGCAAACATCGCCAGCGCGCGCAGGTTGTCGAGGTAGTGGATGCGCTCATGGGTGCCCGCGGCGGGGGCGGGCACGGCGTCAACCCTTTCGCCGAGGGCGCTCACGTCGGGGGCCCCAGCGCGCTCTACAGGAACGAGGTCTTGCGGGCGTGGTGCCACTGTGTCCATCCGAGGGCCACGGCCACGACCAGCAGCTCGCCGGTCAGCACGCCGAGCGCGGTCGGGCTCCAGACGATGTGATCGGTCGATAGATTGGCCGCGATCGGTTGCAGGCTGCCGATCCAGATGATGAAGGGGCTTAGTGCCGTCATGAGCGCCATCTGGACGACGATGTTCCAGCCTTCCGACTCGATCGCCATGGCCGCGCTGAGCGCGACGCAGTGGCTCGTCAGCATAAAGACGTAGATCAACACAGCGTAGACCAGCAGCCCATCCGGCAAAGCCGTATAGAGGACGAGAAACATCGTGGTCAACACCACGAGCAGGAATGGGACGAGATAGACGAGGACGCCCGCCAGCAGCTTCGCGCTGTAGAACTCCGTCGGCGTCACCGGCAGGCTCATCACAAACGGCAAGGTGCGCTCCTTGCGCTCGTTGAGCACGATCTGGCCGATGGCGAAGAAGCCGGTCGACACGAGCAGGACAAGCAGCAGCAGCGCGCCAAGGTTGAACGACCATTCACTCCCGCTGCCGATCAGGCCGAGCGCCAGGACCAGACCGGCCAGATAGCCGGCCAGTTGTTTTTGATACACCTGCCAGTCTTTGACGACGAGCAGTTTGATCATCGCGAGGCTGGATTCAGACCACACCATTGGCTCCCTCCGGGCGAATGCTCGTGATGAAAATGTCTTCGAGATCCATCCGATTGACGTCGTTCACAATCAGGCCGAGTTGCCGCAATCGCGCGAGCAACGTTTCACTGAAAGACCTGACCTTGAGCTCGATCACCGAGCCGTTGCGACGGACCGTGGCCACCTCGGGCAACGCGGCGATGTCGTCGCGCCACTCACCGCGACACAGGATCCGGCGCCAGTGGTCCAGAAAGCTCTCCTTGTCCTGAACGGCCACCAGGCGACCGCGATGAAGAAACGCGATCGAATCCGAGATCTGCTCGACATCGCGCGTGTTGTGCGACGAGAACAGCACGCTCCGTTCGTCGTCGCGAAGCACCTCGGCGATCGCCTGCAGCACCTCGTCACGCGCGAGCGGGTCGAGCCCCGTCGTCGGCTCATCCAACAGCAACAGCCTCGGATGGCGTGCAAGGCTGAGCAAGAGGAGCGCCTTCACCCGTTGGCCGTGCGAGAATCCCCCGAGCGGCTGGTTGGGACGCAGATCGAACCGCTGCAGCAACCGCCCGGCGTACGCCTCATCCCACCCCGTGTACGCGGCCTTGATCAGATCCATATGCCAGCGCAACGACTTGGCCTTATAGAGCCGCATATCGTCGGAGGCGTACCCGATCTCGCGCTTGGCCGCAACCTGCTCGTCCGGCAAACTATGGCCGCAAACCACGACCTGCCCGGCATCCGGCCGGATCAAACCGGTCAGGATGCGGAAGAGCGTCGACTTGCCCGCGCCGTTCACGCCGACCAGGCCCATCACCTGGCCGACCGGCAGCTCCAGATCGATATCGCTCAGGGCGAAGTCGGCGTAGGCCTTCGTGACGCCCACGAGCGTGATCGCGGCAATCATCGTGCCGCCTCCCCCTCGCATTGCCCGAGCGTGGCTTCTTCTCGTGTGATCACTTCCTGCTCCACCTCACTCAAGATGTTCTCCAGGCTCAGGCCCAGTTTGTCGGCCGCAACGAGCAGGCCGTCCAGGCTGGCGCGGAATTCCTTCACGGCCAGCTGCCTGGCCAGATCCAGCGTGTCGGCCACAAACGAGCCCTTGCCGGGTCGCGTGACGATCACGCCGGCCCGTTCCAGCTCGAGGTAAGCCCGCTTCACCGTGATTACGCTGACCTTGCTGGCGCTGGCCAACTGGCGGATCGAAGGGATGGGCTGCCCGGGCAACCAGTCGCCGGCCAGGACCTTGGCGGTCACCTGCTCGACGATCTGGCCGTACATGGGCGTCCGATCCGTGCTGGAAAGGAAGAACTCGTGCGGGTCAACCATCTGTATATATCAAGTATACACAGATAGACACAGTCGTCAAGGACCAATCGGTCATCACCCATCGAGTGCGCATTCTGAAGAGTCTGGCCATCGCGCTGTGGATAGCCTGGACGGTCGGCCTCTACACGCTGCTGTGGTTGAACACGGCCAGTGACCCGGTTGGCCACGCGATCGCGGGCATGGGCTTGGCCTCCAGGGATAGAGCCCTGAGGAGATCACGATGAAGCCATACGCCAGCTCCTCGACGAAGGCCGCCTACGTCCAGGATGCAACGAAGGCGAGCCGCAGCAGCGGCACATTGGACCGCAGCTCCGCTGGCTTTGCGTCGTCGCGGTTCTCTCGCAGCGACGGCCGTGACGCGTGCTACGGCTCAAGCAAACGGGCCTGTACACGCGCGATAAACGCCCGCCAGACCGGATAATCGCTGCCCTTCCAGATCACGTCGCGCAGCGCCTCGGCCTGCGCCTGCGACCAGCCCAGATGCTTCTGGGCGAAGAGCGAGTAGAAGGCCGTCGCTCGGAAGTTGGCCATGCAGTGGATCAAGATCTTGGCCCCCGCCCGCCGCAGCATGATCTGCTCGAACGCCGCGAAATCGGCGTCGGTCGGGTCGGCCCAATCGACTGGGATGTGGTCGTAGGCCAGGCCCAGCGAGCGCGCCAGCCCGGCCTCATCGGCCAGCGAACGGGTCGGGTCGTACGGCGCCAGGTTGATGACGGCCGTATAACCCTCGGCCGCGACCGCTTCGAGTTGCTCGGCCGTCGGCTGGCCGCCCGTGAGCACCGCGTCGTTGACTGTGATGACGTTGTAGATTGCGGTTGTCGGCATCCGGCGCCTCCGATTCAGATAGGGCTGTTATGCGAGATACGGCGCCAGATCTCAAGACACGGGAACATGCGCCGCACCTCGATCCCGGCATCGACGACAAGCCCCGTGAAGCCTTTTTGGACTTTGTAGAGCCCAAAGCAATCCCGGCCGCCGATCGCGCAGTGCACGGCGCACCACTGCGTTTGCGCAAAGCAATGGAGGCCACAGCCGCGTGTTTCGAAGACCACGGCCAAATCGACTTCGACATCGGCCCGCCACGCGGAGAACGTGGAAACGAAGACCGCATTCAGATCGGCTTCGATCCCGTCCGGTTCGGCCCGGGTCGGCGTGTCGACGATCAGGCTCAGATCGACATCCGAGTCGGGTCGGGCGCCGCCCGCCAGCCCACGTGAGCCATGTAAGACGACCCGGGCCACACTCCTGTGGACGGTCAGATTGGCCGTCTGGAGCAGTCTGTAGGTGTCAGGCAGGCGTTCGATCAACGTGGGCGATAAGTCCATGTGGGGTTCCTTCACGTCGACGCGCCGATTGCACGGCGATCGCGTCGACCCTGAATGCCGGGTGCCGGTAGTGGCCATGCGCTTCATCGACTAGAGTTGATCTCTGCAGGCAAAGTCAAGATGAACGTCGCTTGTGGCGCGTTCGGGCCGGTCTTATGATCCTGCACAGTTCCTACGCAGGCCACTTCCATTTCGCGTATCGGCGCCGGGCCGCCTCGAGCCCGGCGCCGGACGTCTGAGCCTATCACGATGTCGACGACCGCAGACCCCTCCTCCTCGTTCACCGCAAACCGCGCGCTCCTGGTCACGCCCTGGTTGGTGCTCGCATCCAGGCTCCTCCTGTTCGCGGGGCTGCAGGTCACGGCCGCGGCGGTGCTCGCCGCCACGGGCTCGACCCGGGCCTGGGCAGAGAGCGCGACCTGGTGGCCCCTGTCTATCACGATCGCCAACGCCCTCGGGTTTGCGTGGCTGACTCGGCTGTATCGGGCCGAAGGTCAGCGCTACCTGGATGTGTTTCGACTGGACCGGGCGCAATGGGGTCGGGATCTGCTCACGGTGCTGGGCCTTGTGGCGATCGCGGCCCCGCTGAGCATGTTGCCCAACCCGCTCCTGGCCACCGCGCTCTTTGGCGACTCGCAGGCGGTCGTGCCGCTGCTCTTCGGCCCATCGCCGGCCTGGGCGATGGTGCCGGTGCTGGCCGTATTCGCCCTCTCCCAGGGCCTTGTGGAATTGCCGACCTACTTCGCTTATGCGACGCCGCGGCTCGAGCGTCTTGGGGCCCCAACCTGGGCTGCAATCGGGGCCGGGGCCCTGATGCTCAGCTTGCAACACATCGCCGCCCCGCTCTGGCTCGAGGGTCGTTATCTGCTCTGGCGCGGCTTGATGTTCTTGCCGTTCGCGTTGTTCGTCGGCATCGTCCTGCGCTGGCGGCCACGGCTGTTGCCGTATCTGGCGGTCGTGCACGCGCTGATGGATCTGTCGCTGATCGCGCTCTACCTCACCGTGTCCACCGGCTGATTCGTCAGCGGTTCCGGCAGGAGCACGAACCGCAGCACCGCGGCAGCCCGGCTGGTCAGTAGCCGGCCAGGAAGCGCGCCGCATCCTGGACCCAGTGAAAGGCGATGGCCGACTCGAGGCCAGACCGCCGCGCGAGCCAGGCCGGTAGCGCCCCCCAGACCACGGCCAGCGCCGTCCCCAGACCCAGCGCGATCAGCGGGGCCTGACGCATCAGGTCATCTACGTGCGCGAAGGCATGGATCGCCGTGGCCAGACCGCCGGCCCACGCGATGGCCGTGATCGGGAGCGATCGCTTCAGGCTCAGCCAAAGCAGGCCCCAGAGCGCAAAGCGATAGACAGCCTCCTCAACGATGGCCGGTTGCAGGGCATCGAGGAGCGCCGCAACCGGCGACTGCCAGACGATGGGCCGACCCTGCGTAACGCCGAGCGCGATGACGTTCACGACCGCCAGAGGCAGGCCAACCAGAAACCCTATCCCGATGGCGCGCCCCATCGCCCGGCCCTCGCCATCGGCGCCCACCAGGCGCACCGGCCCCATCCGGCGTTGAACAGCCAGACCGCCCAGCAGCGCGATCGCGCTAAAGACGCCGCGGAGCACGGCCTGCGCGCCATGGCCCTCCACCAGACCCAGGAACGGGTACGGAGAAAAGAGCGACGCGGTGGACATCCCGCCACCGACCACCGCGCCGAGGGCCGGCGCCACGAGCCAGTCGCTGCGCCGCAATCGAGCCGGGTCTTGTGCGACAAGGATCATGGACCCGACTACCGTCAGCGTGTCGACGATCTCAAAGGTGCGTGGCATCCAGATCACGCCGGCCAGGGCCGCGCGGCCGACGAACACGGCCAGGATGCCGATGAGGAGCAGGGCAAGTTGCTTGTAACGATTGCGCATGGCGCCTCACTGATCCACCTGGACCGTCACGTGCGGCGCGTCATCGCCATCAGCCGTCAACGTCCCAAGACGCCGGTCGAGAAAGTCGACGCAGGCCGCGTTGACGGCGCGCAGAACCACCCGCGCCGATGACGTCTGGCTCCGGCCCTCGAGTAGCGCCACCAACGTAGGGCTCGCGAGCGCCAGGTCCGTGAGCGCGAAGTGTCCGGCCCCGACGATGTGCAGCTCCTCGGTGTCAGGCGCGTCATCGGCCAGCCACTCGGCATTGCGCCGATACTGCGGCCATTCGCTCAGATGGCCCCAGGCGGCGTCGGAGTACACGTTGAGCACGGGCACGCCAAGCGGTTCGGCGACCCACACGAACGCCCCACCCTCCGCGCCAACGATGTCGCCGAGGGCCGGGGCCTCGAGCGCGATCACGGCATCGACGTCGTCGCGGAGCCGCGGCATGGCCAGCACCGCCGCGCCCCCCAACGAGTGACCGATCACGGCCAACCGGTCCGGGTCGACGCGGCCCGACACACCGGCGCCGCCGGGCGCGCCGCCCTTGACCCAATCGATCACGGCGCCGATATCGCCCGTGCGGGTCGATAACCAGTCTCGATACGACTGAGCGCTCTGGTACGGATCCGCCGCCGCATCCTCGCTCAGCAGGGCCTGCACGTACGCGGCATCGATCCAGGTCGTGCCGCCCGCGCCGTTCGTTGTCCAGAGCGAGTGGCCGGGGTGATCCAGCGCAGCGACGACATAGCCGTGGCTAGCCAGCTCGAGATACAGGCTGCCGTTGCTCTGGCGCGTCCCGAACCCGCCGTGCGAAAAGACCACGAGCGGGTAGCGACCGTCGTCTTGGGGATACCAGAACGTCACGGCCAGCACACGCGGCGCCGCGCCGTCGACCACGACAAGGGCCTGATCCGACACGACGTCGTGAGAGCCATTCGGCGCCGGCCGCTCGAAACGCGGAAACAGCAGGGCCGGGGCAAAGGCCAACGTCGTCGCGAGTACGGTGACGACACCCTGCGGCAACGCGACGACGCGGCCGGGTCTTCGGGCAGACGCGCGGCGCACGCGCCAGACGCCGTGGATCATCCAAACACACAACAACGCGGCCGGCCCGGCCCAACGGACGTCAAACACCGGTGCCGGCGAACCAAGCAGCCCCAGACACAGCCCGAAGACAACGACCCGCAGAACGCTCCGAGCGATCTCGCGGCCGATGAGCGGCCGTGCGCTGAACGCCAGGGTGACCGCCTCGATGCCGAGGGACAGCAGACCCAACAACGCGTGCATGTGACACATCTCGCGGTGATCCGGTGTCTATGCCCGGTAATCCCACTGGCCATAGCCGGCGCGCAACAGCGCCAGGTGTTGGGACCACGCTGCGCCATCCATGCCAACCAGAGGCTGCAGCGACACGCCCAGCTGACCCTCACGCTCCCACTCGGTGTACCCCCAGCGAAACGCGGCCACGGCCGAGATCGTGTGCCCATTCAGTCGGCTCGGCAGGGTCACCAGAAAGGTGTCAGCCGACCACGCAAGCCGGGCGAGCCCGCCGAGATTGGCGCACGGCGCGTCAAAGAACTCGGCGGGGAAACCCATGGCGCAGAACGGCACACCCAGGCGCTCGAACATCTCAGGGCAATCGACCATCGTCTCGACCCGGATCGGGTCGGTTGCCTCGGCGGCCTCGTACTCGCGGCGCGTGACGATCTGGATCCAGGCCAGCGCTTTGCCATACCCCGACGCGGGGTGGGCCCGCACCCGCGCGTGCATGGCCGGGTACCCGACGCATAGGTTCGGATCAAAGCCGGCGTTGCTGAACAGATCGAACCCGGCGTCGGTAGCGTTTCGGATCGGCCCATAGTTGACGTCCAGAAGACCCGAGCGGCCATTGAGTTCAAAGGGCAGAGACGTGATGTTCATGGTGTCCCTCGTAGCAAACGCCGTTGTGCTCGGCGCCCGATCGTGCCTGCCTTGTTCAGTGGGCCAGCGCGCCCGACTTGAACGTCGGGGCCGGGCCCACGCTGCGCAGCAGCCACAACGCCAGCACGACGTTGAGCACAGTCACGGTCATGAAGATCCCGGCGATCACGGGGCTCTCGGCGACGCCGTTGAGCGCCATGTTGATCGACATCAGGCTGACGGCCGTGCCCATGGTCAGCATCTTCATCACCGCCACCGACGCGAGCAGGTAACCCCAGGCGCGTCGCTGCCAGAGCAGCCAGGCGCCCAGAAAGACCACGGGCATGACAAGACCCAGATCGAGGGCCTGAATGACCATCGTGGTCGTGTGCTCGAGCGCCGGCGGCGTGCCGTTCAGCCAGGGCGCCGCGATGCGTCCAAGCCATGCCACCGACAGAAAGACACCCGTGCAACCCAACAGCGTCGCGATCGCGCGCCGCGGCAGCCCGGTCGAGAAGCGAGCCGGTAGGCCCTCGACGTCGATGCCCAGCAGACACAACACCAGCGCGAACAGGCTCAGGCTGAACAGCGCCACGTACACGACGAACAGCTGATTGAAGGCCGTGAGCATCGCCATCGAGAGATACGTGTACAACACGTAGCCCAGGGTGCCGGCCAGCAGCAGGTGCGCGCGCAGCGATCCACGGAACGCCAGCGGCGTCGCCAGCGCAAGCAAGGGCAGCGCGAGCAGCAGAGTGACCAGGTCATTGGCCTGCATCTGTGCCGCCGAGCTCACCGTGTCCCAGGCATACAGGCCGCGCGCATGGATCAGCACAACCTCGCCGCGATAGCTGACGAGCGCATACGGCTCGCCGCCACCGGGCCAGAACAGCCCGGCCGCCGCGGCGAAGGCCGCCAGGAGCATGATCGCCGGGATCATCCAGCGCAGATGGGTCTGGTGCTTCATGTCTTGTGTTCCTTGTCTTGTTTTGTCTCGCTTCGCAAGTCCGACGCGTTGCCCGCGTCGGACTCGACCTTGAGCAGGGTGTAGCCGAGATTGTGCAACTGGCGCAACAGGCCGATCAGCGCGGACTGGTCGGCCCGCGGGATCAACAGTCGGGTGGCCCCTTCACCCGGCACAACACGCGTCTCCGGCGGGCAGATCTCGGCCATGGTCTCGGCTTCGAGCAGGCCGGCGACGGTCACGGCATAGGGGCGCAGGTCAGCGATACGACACATGGCGCTGGCGACCCTCCTTTCCGATGGTCTGAGCGTACGTCGACCGGGCCCTGCCGTCACGACATCGGCATGTAGTTTCGGATGTAGGAAGATGGACTGGAGCGATCCGGTTCAGGCGCGTCCGACGTCACAGCAGCCCGAGATCGCGGGCGCGCTGAACAGCCTGGCCCTGCTTCTCGACGGCGAGTTTGCCGTACAGGCCCTTGACGTGGTAGCGCACGGTGTTGACGCTGACCACGAGCCGCTCAGCGATCGTGGCATACGACAGGCCCTGGGCCAGGAGATGCAGCACTTGGGTCTCGCGCTCGGTCAGCGGCTCGATCAGATCGACTGTCGCAGGGCGCTCGGTGGGCCCAAAAGCGGCCAGGATCCGGCGCACATACGGGCCAAGGCGCAGCTCGGCCGGCGCGACCAGCAACCGATCACGCAGCACCGGCCCCTCGTCGACAAAGATGCGTTTATAGCCCTCGGCTTCGCCCAATGCCAGCGCCTGCGCCAAATCCGCGTCGTCGTGGTCGACCCGCAAGCCCAGGACCAGGGCCTGCAACCGCGTGCCGTTGCGCTGATCGGCCTCGGCCGCGCGGGCGATGCGCCGCGCCAGG
>DKKP01000396.1 GCA_002455335.1 Anaerolineales bacterium UBA6663
GCCGCCGATCGCGCCACTGCCGCGCTACGCCTTCGACTACCCGGGCGCGACGCACGGCTTCCGGGCCGAGGCGCGGCTGGCCGACGTCGTCGGCGTACAGCAGGTCGCACAGGACGCCCCGACCGGCCGCGGCGCCCTGCGCGTCGCGATCCGTGATCTCAAAAAGAAGGGCGAGGCCCGCGTCTTCGTGCGCACGCTGTACCGACCGGGCGAGCTCAGCGCCAACTACTATGGCGCGAGTTTCTCGCCCAAGCTTTATCCGGGACAGACCCTGACGGCGCAGGTGTACATCCCTGCGTCGGCGCCGGTCGGGCTGCAGGCCGCGCTCTTCGCTCACGACGCGCTGACGCGAACCGATCAACAGGCCCCGGGAGCGGCACTGCAGCCTGGCGCCTGGACCACGCTGAGCTACACGGTGCCGACGCTTGAGAACGTGTTGTTGACCGATGTCGGGCTGACGATCCGCAACATCGGCGAGAGCTGGAGCGGTCATCTCCTGCTCGACCACCTCGACTGGTCTGGCCGTCCGACGTTCGGGACCGACTTCTCGCGCGAGCGAGCCGAGTATGGCGCGATCAGCGGCTGGACTTTTCTGCGCGGCTACTGGCGGCTCGAGGGCGGCGCCTATCACGGCAGCGGGCCGGGCCGGTGCGAGACCTACACCGGTGATGAGGCCTGGGGTGATCTCACGCTCACTGTCGATCTCCAGCCGCTCGTCGGAGAGCGGCACGACGTGCTGGTCCGCGCGCAGGGTGCGCGGCGCGGCTACGCTGTCGGGCTGGGCGCGGGCGGACAACTGGTGATCGCCAAAAACGCCGGCGGGTATCGCGTCGTCGCCTCAACGCCGTTCGCCTGGCAACATGGCACGCGCTATCGACTGCGAATCGAGGCCGCCGGCCCGGCGCTCACCGTGAGCGTGGACGATCAGCCACTGCTGACCTGGACCGACGGCGACGCGGCCTATCTCACCGGGCGCGTCGGCCTCGCAGTAGAGGGCGGGCACTGTGCGTATCACAAACTTCAAGTGGCCTGAGAGTTCGAGCCGGGATGGCGTTGACAAACCGCCCGACGGATGCTAACGTGCCGCCTGACGACATATCGTCAAACGCCATATCAAGCGACTATGCCCCCCACCGACGAGATCCCGCTCACCGAAGCCACTTACTTCATCCTGCTGAGCCTCGCGGATGCACCACGCCACGGCTATGCGATCCTCAAGGACGTTGAGGCGCTCAGCCAGGCGCGCATCGTGTTCAGCACAGGCACCCTGTATGGCGCGCTCAAACGGCTGCTGGATCTGGGTTGGATCAAGCGCGCCGATGATGCTGGACGCGAGCCCGATACCGGCCGGCCGCGCAAGGCCTACACCCTGACCGACGTTGGGCGTCGGGTCCTTGGCGCGGAGGTGACGCGGCTCAAACACCTGGTCAAAGCTGCGCGGCGGCGAGCCGTGCGGGACGCTGCCTGAAATCAGGCATCGCCTTAAGCGGCGCAATCGCGGTGGAGGGAAAGAGCGGCTACGGAGGGTGTGCGCCGCACGCGTGGCTTCATGTCACCGCCTGGTGACGCATGCGTCTCCCCCGCGCACGGCCGCGTCGATGGTCATCCGGGCAGATCGACGCGTCGACGGGAAGTCCGCATCGCTATAATGCACTTCGGCCCACAATGCACAACTCCATCCTGACATCTCCTCAGCCGACCCCGGCGGCCGCGCCACGCCCGCGGTTCGACCTGGCGCTGTTATGGCGAGCCTACAGCTATCTGCGCCCCAAGGCACGCGTCACAGTCGGCGCCTATGCCGCCACAATCGGTGTGATCGGCATGAACCTGGCGTTGCCCCAGTTCATCCGTTGGATCATCGATGCCGGGATTCTGGGCGCCCAGCCGGCCGTGCTCGGTTGGGCTGTGCTCGGCCTCCTCGTGCTGACACTCGTCAAAGGCGTGTTGGTTTACGGCCAGGGCCGCTGGACCGAGGTCGCCTCGCAGCATGTCGCCTACACGTTGCGCAACGATCTGCAGCGCAAGCTCACTGAGTTGTCGTTCGCGTTCCATAATCAGTCTGAGGCGGGCGAGTTGCTGTCGCGCGCGATGCAGGACGTTGAGCGGATCCGGTTTCTTACGGGCCGGGCGACGCTGCGACTGCTCGAGAGCGCCCTGCTCTTCGGCGGCACCGGCGTGCTGCTTGTGTGGATGAACCCGGGTCTCGCACTGATCGCGCTGGTCATTCTGCCCGTTCTGGGCGTTGTGGCCTTGTCTTATGGGCGTCGCTTCAGGCCGCTCTCGCTCGACATCCAGCGTCAGATGGCGACGTTGACCACCCGAGTCGAGCAGAGCCTGCGCGGCGGACGCGTGGTGCGCGCCTTCGCGCAGGAGACTGGCGAGATCGAGCGATTCGATCGCGAGAATGAGCGCTGGTTCACGCTCTCGCGCGAATCGGTCCGCCTGCAGGCGATCAACCTCCCGCTGCTCCTGTTGATCGCCAACCTTGGGACGATTGCCGTTTTGTGGCTCGGCGGGCAGCAGGTCATCGGCGGCCAGTTGACCATCGGCGAGTTAGTGGCCTTCACGACCTACCTGGCCCAATTCGTCAACCCAATGCGGCTGTTGGGATTGGTCATCCCCGCGATCGCCATGGCCAGTTCGTCGGCCGAACGGATCTTCGAGATCCTGGACACGACCGCGACCGTCCACGACACTCCCGATGCGCAGCCGCTGGGCCGCGTGGAAGGGAATCTGCGGTTCGAATCGGTCTCGTTCAGTTACGCACACCGTCCGGTGCTGAAAGACATCGATTTCGAGGCCCGCCCCGGGCAGGCGATCGCGCTCTTCGGCCCGACCGGGTCGGGCAAGTCGTCGATCGTCAACCTGATCCCGCGCTTCTACGACCCGACCAGCGGGCGGATCACGCTTGACGGTCACGACCTGCGCACTGTGACGCTCAACTCGCTCCGCAGCCAGATCGGCACGGTGCTGCAGGAGACCACGCTTTTTGCGGGCAGCGTGCGCGACAACATCGCTTTCGGCCGGCCGGGCGCATCCGAGGCCGAGATCGTGGCCGCCGCGCAGGGGGCCCAGGCCCATGATTTCATCGAGCGCATGTCGCACGGGTACGATACACGCGTGGGCGAACGCGGTGTGACCCTCTCGGGCGGGCAGCGGCAACGGCTCGCGATCGCGCGCACGCTTTTGCTGGATCCGCGCATTCTGATCCTGGATGACGCCACAGCCAGCGTCGACAGTGAGACCGAGCGCCTGATCGGCTTGGCGCTTGAACGCGTCATGCAAGGGCGTACGACGTTCATCATCGCGCACCGTTTGAGTACCATCCGCCGCGCGGATCTGATCCTGGTGCTCGATCATGGCCGGATCCGGGCCCGGGGCGACCATGCCACCCTGCTGCAGAACTCGCGCTTCTACGCTCAGCTCGTTCAGAAGCAGATCCGGAGTGAAGCCCAATGACCTTCTCGATCGGATCTCCGATGCCCGCTGGCGGGCCACGCGGAATGCTCGAGCAGTTCGGGAGCGCCGATGAACGCGGGGGGCGGCTCTTCAATGCGCACGTCGTCGGACGGGTGCTGACCTACGTGCGGCCACACCGCGCACGGGTGGCCGTCGCGATCGCGCTTATGCTCATCCAGACCGGGCTGATCATGCTGGCGCCCTATTTGATGAAGGTCGCGATCGACACAACGATCCCGCAGGGCGACGTGGCCGGGCTGGCGACGCTCGCCGCCTGGACCGGGCTGACCTACCTCGGGCTCTATTTCTCCGACATGGGCCAGAAGGTGCTGCTCGGCTGGGTCGGACAACGGGCGTTGACCGACCTGCGCGCCGATCTGTTCGAACACCTGCAGGCGCTGTCGCTGGGATTCCATGATCGACAGATCGTGGGTGTCACGGTCTCACGCGTGATCAACGATGTGGCCGAGATCAACCAACTGCTCTCGGAGGGCCTTATCACGCTGCTCGGCGACCTGCTCGTGCTGGGCGGGATCGTCGTGGTGATGATCTCGCTCAGCCCAATGCTGGCGCTGATGACATTCGCTGTGCTGCCCGTCATGGCGCTGGCCACGCTCTTCTTCGCACGCCGGGCGCGGGCCGCCTACCGCGAGACACGTTCGAAGGTGGCGGCCGTAGTCGGCGACCTGGCCGAGGATATCGCGGGGGTGCGCGTGATCCAGGCCTTCGCCCAGGAACAGGCCTCGCGCGAGCGGTTCGAGCGAATCAACGAAGCTAACCGCGAAGCCACGATCGGCGCGGTCTCGCTCTCGTTTGTGTTCTTGCCTGCGATCGAATTCCTCGGCATCACGGCGACCGTGATCGTATTGTGGTTCGGCGGGCAGGCTGTGCTGCAGGGTCAGCTCACGATCGGCGTACTTGTAGCGTTTCTGGCATATGTGACGCGGCTGTTTCAACCGATCCTGGAGATGAGCCGGATCTATACCACGCTGCAATCAGCGATGGCGGGTGGCGAACAGGTGGTGCGGCTTCTCGACACCGCGCCTGGGGTCGCCGATCGGACCGACGCCGTTGAGCTGCCGCCGATCCGCGGCGAGGTCGTGTTTGACGGTGTCGGATTCGCATATTCCGAACACGCGCCGGCTGCGCTACGCGACGTCGAGCTGCACATCGCAGCCGGGAGCACAGTTGCCTTCGTCGGGCCGACCGGGGCCGGGAAGACGACGTTGATCAACCTGGTGGCGCGCTTCTACGATGTTTCGAGCGGCGCCGTGCGGATCGACGGTGTCGATGTGCGTGCGGTGACCCAACGCTCGCTCCGTCGGCAAATCGGGCTTGTGCCGCAGGATCCATTCCTTTTCTCGCTGAGCCTCGCGGACAACATCCGTTTCGGCCGCCCCGAGGCGACGGACGCCGAGGTCGAGACCGCCGCGCGTCTGGCCAATGCCCATGATTTCATCGTGGCGCTACCGGAGGGCTACGCCACGATGGTGCTTGAGGGCGGCGTCAACTTCTCCATCGGACAGCGGCAGTTGATCTGCATCGCGCGAGCCCTGCTCATCGAGCCGCGGCTGGTGATCCTCGACGAGGCCACGGCCAACATCGACACCGGCACGGAATCCCTGATCCAGGACGCGCTCGGTCGTCTGCTCGAGGGGCGCACCGCGCTGGTCATCGCCCACCGCTTGAGCACGATCAGGTCAGCAGACCTGATCTGCGTCGTACAGGGTGGTGCGATTGTCGAGCAAGGGACACACACCGAACTGTTGGCGCGGGGTGGGCTGTATAAGGCCCTGCACGAGAGCCAATTCGGCGCGACGGCGAGCTAGGGCGAGTCCTTCAACGACATTGCCCGACCTGCTGCGCACGTCGATGGCGGCCGGCGCTCACGGCCGACCGGGCCCCCGGCCGCCGGTGCCGACCTGCGTGAACGCGCCCTGGACCGTGAAGCTGGCGTAGGGCGCGCCCCCGCTGTATGTGCCGTCGGCATAAAGGCCATCAGCCGCAGTGCCTGTCGACGTGCCACCGAGCAGGATGTCGTAGGTCTGACCGATGGCCAGCTGCGCCGACGAGAGCACGAGCGACTGAAACTCGCGCGCCGGCGCGAAGGTCAACACATCCTGGCCTGAGGAGTCCTGGATGCGCACCAGGGTGCCGGCGGGTTGTGTCGCGCTGAAGAAGATCAACACCCCGTTCTGGGTCGAGGCCGCGCCCGGCCCTTGAGCCATGCCCGAGCTGCCCGCGGCCACCAGGAAGCCGCCGTATTGGTTGAACCCGCCATCGAAGTCAAGCGCGGCGTTATTCTGAGCCGTCGGGCCATTGACCACGACAAACCCGTCGCGCATCTCGATCGCGCCATTGACATCGAGGCCATCGCCGCCTGATTCGACGTAGATCGTGCCGCCATTGATGAAGAGCCGATGAACGCCGGTGTAGGTCGTCGCGTCCTGCCCGCCGCCGCCGCGCGGACCACGGCCGCCGAAGCCTGAGCCGTCGACGCCGCCAGCGACGTTGATGGCATCGTCGCTCGAGACCACGTCGATCGTCCCACCGTTGATCGTGATCACCATGCTCTCAAGGCCCTCGTAAGAGCGAGTGACATTGATCTCGCCGCCATTGACCGTCAACGCCGTCTCGCCATGCACGCCGTCATCACCGGTCGCGATCGTAAAGGCGCCGGCATTGATGACGATGGAGGCGTTCGAATGCACGGCGTCGTCGGCGGCGTCGAGCGTGTAGGTGCCGCCGTCGACGACGAGGTTGACGCCGGCCTTGAGCGCCTTTGCCGACGCATCAGAGGCCAGGGGTGCGCTGCTGCCGCCACCCGTCGTCACCGTGAAAGATCCAGCGGTGAGGGTCAGATCGGTCTCGGCCTGCAGGCCGTCGCCGCCGGCCACGATCGTCAACTGGCCGCCGGTCACGGAGATGTAGCCCCTGGCCGGGTCCTCGTCGTTGTCGGCTTTGAGCCCATCGCCGCCGGCCGTAACGTTCAGCGCCCCCCCTTCGACAATGAGATAGTCCTTGCCGCGGATGCCGTCGTCAACGGCGTTGACCGTGATCGTCCCACCGGCGATGATCAGGCCGTCTTTGCTGGCGATGCCGTCGTTGGCGTTTCCGGTGACGTTCAGAGCGCCATCCCCGAAGATCGTCAGATCGGCCTTGCTGAAGATCGCGGCATTGGGCTCGTCGACGTCGGCGCTCGGGTAGACGTAGCTGGCGGCGTCGTTGACCGTGTTGGTCGTACCCTCAGCGAGTTGGATCAGCACCTTCTCGCCGTTGACGATATTGATCGGCGCGCTGGTGGACGAGTTGAGTTGGACGCCGTTCAGCACAAGCGTTACCGGGTCATCGTCGCCGGTGTCGACGACGATCTGCCCGTCAGTGAGCGCGCCGCTTAGCACGTAGGTACCCGCGGACGCGATCGTGGCGATGCTGCCCGCAGCGGTCGCGCCCTCGCCGGCTATCGTGATCGAGTCGCCGCCGAGCATCAGCGTGGTCGTGGTCGCCGCGTCGGTTTGATAGTCGGCAGGATCCTCGTGGGTCTCGACGTTATCGGCAAGGGCTGTCGGGGCCGAGCTTGCGCCGGCGCCCTCCGGGGTATTAGCCGGCGTCGCATTGACGACAGGCGCCTGCAACGGCGGCTCGAGCGGCGCAACGCGCGTCGGCATCCCGGCCGGCGCGGACCCGCCTGTCGAACAGGCTACCAGGGCGACGGCGATCAGGCCGGAGATCCAGACCAAAGCAGGTTTCATTTTCCCTCTCCACAAACGATTCGGCGCCGAATAGCGCCGCGGCGCTATTCNNCTGCAGGAAACAGTAATCGCTCCAGGTTAATTCCAGGCTTAGGAGCTTGAGCTCACGGGATCCAGTGAAAAGGCTGGCAGCTGGAACGGCGAAGCCGCGAAGGGCGTCGGCGTCGCTTCGCGGCTTTCGCGGTTTCCCTATTCGCCTGGGCCTCAGCCGAGTGACACAGCTGGCAGCGCTCGGCGGTCAGGCCCTGCCCAAGACACGCAGCGCCGGCAGCGGATAGCCCTCGAAGTCGAAGAGCGCCTGGTTCTCCCAGTTGTTGCCCGCGGTTGGGTCAGCCGGGTCCCACCCGTTGCCTGGCACAGGGATCCAGGTGGCGTCCCACCACAGCACGCCCAGCCCGCGCCCGTGAGGCACGGCCCGCACGATCGAGGCCACATCTGAGAGTATCCGCGCCTGGCCCTCAGGCGTGAAACGATAGCCCGCGACCGCTTCAGTGCTGATGACGTTGGGATAGCCGTCGCAATCGTCGGCCGTGAAAGCGTACGACGTCTCGACGACGACGATATCGCGGCCATAGCGCTCGGCCAGGTCATCGAGGTTGCTCTGGAGATCCGCCAGAGTCCCGTGCCAATACGGGTAATATGATGCGCCGATCAGATCAAAATCCACGCCCTGGGCAAGGATGGAGTCGAACCACCACCTGTAGAGCGCGTTATTGCCGCCGTTGTCGATATGCAGCATCACGCGCGTCTCGGGCGACCTGGCGCGCACGGCGCGGCACCCCTCCGCGAGCAGCGCCGCGAGCGCAGCGAAACCCTGCGCGTTGCGGCCGTCGGGCCAGAGCAGGCCGTTGGTGACCTCGTTGCCGATCTGGATCATATCCGGCGGTGTGCCCTGGTCGAGGAGGAGGCGGCACACCTCGTCGGTGTGGTCGAACACGGCCCGTTTCAAATCCTCAAAGCCCAGGTCAGCCCAGGCGCGCGGCTTGGGCTGCTTGCCGGGGTCGGCCCAGCTGTCGGCGTAGTGGAAGTCCACGAGGAGTTTCAGGCCGCGCGCCGTGATCCGCCGCGCCATCTCCAGGAGCTGCGCGACGCCGTGATAGCGGTCTGGCGAATCGACCCAGACTCGGAGACGGGCGTAATTCAGGCCGTGATCGGTCAGGATCGTCAGGGCGTCGGCGGGCGCGCCGTCCGCGTCGCGATATCTGCCGCCCAGGTCTTCGGATTTCTTCAGGCTTGAGATGTCGGCGCCCCGGATGGTGAGTGCCGCCCGCCCCGGGATCAACTCGATGTCGTCGAAGGATACCGAGGTCCCGCCCGGCAGATCCGAGCCGAGCCCGAGCGTACAGCGCCCGGTCGTGACCTCGGCCGAGACGACGACATGCAACCAGTTGTCGCGGACGAGCGGCACCCTGGCCTGGGCAGACGTAGCGCCGTCGGAGAGTTGAAGCCAGGCCTCGGCCGGCTCACCGTCGAAGCGGACCCAGGCCTTGAGCGTGTACCAGCCCTTTGTGAGCCCCGTGGCCGTCTGCGTTGTATTGCGCCGGCCCTCAGCATGAAGGAGGGCCAGCGAACCGGAGCGCGCAGCAGGCGTCGACGCGCCATCGCTATCCCAGCCGGTCAGCGCCTGTTCGAAACCCGGGTTGAGCAGCGCCATCAAAACTCCGTGATCCGGATCGTCCGCGCGCCGTACTTCTCCCGAAACTGCGTGTTGAGCCGCAGGACCTCGGCTTCGTCGCCGACAAACGAGCACCGCAGACAGTAATACTCGGCCTTCTCGGCGTCGTAAAGCATATCCATATCGATCTCGCGCATGAGACACCGCGGACAACGGTAATTTAGCTTGCCTTTTCGACCTTGAGCCATGTGCGCAACTCACCTTTCTCAACGATCGTTTTCTTGACACCCAGGGTGTACATGGGCGAGAACGAAAAGCCTTCGCGCAGATAACCCAGCGCTGGGCCATCGGCGCGGAGCGAGAGACGCGTGTCGACCTGTGGGACGACGGCCTCGACGCACGCCGCCTCGGCCAACTCGGCTTCACGACACTGGTAGGCGTAGTCGATCGTCTCCGAACCTGTCGCGCCGATCAGGCTGAGCCGCACGCCGGTCAGATCTTCGGGGTACTCGGTCGTGCCGTAGCAGGCCGTGATGTACTCGTCGATCGACACCTCGACGCCTGGCCGGGTCGAGTCGAACACCCGGCGCACGATCTCGATCTCGCCGCTGCCCTCGGTCAGGCGGAAGATCGATTGCACCCTGACGCTGAAATCCGCGAACTCGATCGTAACCGGCTCGAGCGTAACGACACGCGTGTCGCCCTCAACCGAGAACGAAGCCTGCGTGCGACAGGTGCACAGATCCGCCTGCTCCTGGCCGTGGCCGATCTTGCAGCTCTTGACAGCGCCCTCGCCGGCGTAGTGTGTGAAGTAACCGGCGCGATACAGCGACTGCACAAGAAACGGATATGACGCATCCTGGTTGGCCTTTGTGCCGACACCGCACGGGCGGACGAGCTTGGCCGCGTAGGGTCGCAGGTCCACGAGCGCCCCACCCTGATTCATGTCGAGGCAAAAGCGCATCGACGGATCGGCGTACCAGAACATCTGCCGGCGCGAGCTGTATAGGATGTCGCGCCAGAGCGCGCTCTCGGGCCGGGTATACGACCTGTCGCGGCGGTACACGTCGGCGAACTCGCTCATCGTCAGATCCTGCGCCAATCCCTGGCGCTTGAGCTCGCCGTAGTAGGCCATGCCCTCCTGATAGCTCTTGAGCAGGAGGGCATAGTCGGCCTCCCAGCGCCCGCTCTTGCTCATCCAGCCCGGGCCGACGTACATCATGTTGTAGGCGTAACCGTCGTTGTACGTTGCAAGCGATCGATATTGATCGACCAGGTTTTTGAAATACGGCAACTCGCGATCTTCATTGACCATGCCGCGCAACAGATTTTGTGGGTGCGTGCCGTAGTACGAGCCGGGGCCGTCGAACACGGCCATCAGATCGCGCGAGAGATGCGGGATCGCGACCAGGCCGATGTCGTCGTCGGAGTCCGAGGCGGGGCAATGGATATTGCGCTTCGATGGGATCCATGGATTCCAGGGACCGCCATCCAGCAGCGTGTACCACGAGTTATTGGCGTTCCAGTAGGCCTTGGGCCCCTCCTCCCAACAAGTCGCCACGGCGGCCCTGACCATCGGATAGCTGGCCTTGATGTAGTTCACCAGCTCGGCATCCATGTAGTACGAGCCCGTCGACGTGGGATAGAAGCCGAATACCTCGTGGAACTTGCCAAAGACGGCGTCGACGATGCGGCGCTTGTCTTCAATCGAGAAGAGCCAGATCGCCAGCTCCTTCGACCTGAACTGCTCACGGAATTCCGCGCACTGCAGACCGAGGAACGTCGAGCCGATCTCGTCTCCGAAACGAGCGTGGTGGTCTTTGGCGATAGCCACGGCCTCGGCGTTGAACAGGCTCGCGTAGGTCATCTGGATCGTGGTCCGCAGCCCTTGATCGTGCGCGGTCTGTTGCTGGGTGCGAAAGATATCGAGCGACTCCCGGAGCACTGCGCCGCGCGTCAGGTCTTCGACTTTTCCCTGCTCGGCTTCCTTCTGGAGATACTCAGGCACCATCTCGGGCCGGTGGACGATGTTGACGTAGAAAGCGGTCATGAAGGCCTGTCAGGGGTTGAGGTATTCGACAAGCGCGGGCAGCGCCACGTCGTCGTAGTCGAACAGGGCCTGGTTCTCCCAGCCGTTGCCCGAGCCCGGATCTTGCGTGTCCCAGCCGTTGCCGGGAACTGCGGTCCAGGTCGCGTCCCACCAGAACACGCCCAGACCGCGCCCGCCGGGGACGCCGCGCACGATCGCCATGACGTCGCGCAACATGCGTCGCTGGCCATCCGGCGTGAACAGGTAGCCGTCGACGATCAGGTTGCGGCTTGCGATGTTGGCAAAGCCGTCGTCGTCGAGCACGGTGAAGGCGTAGGCGAACTCGGCGACGAGCACGTCTTTGTCGTAGCGCGTCGACAGATCGATGAGGTTCGCCTGCAGCTCGGGCAGGCTGCCGTGCCAGAACGGGTAGTACGACAGGCCGATCAGGTCGAAGGGCACATCCCGGCGCGTCAGGTTGTCGAAGAACCAGCGCGCCATTTCGTTGTCGCCGCCCTCTGCGATGTGCAACATCACGCGTGTCGACGGTGAGGCGTCGGTAACGGCGCGAGATCCGGCGGTGAGCAGCGCGGCCAGGGTGTCGAAGTGGTTGTAGTCGCCATCGGGCCAGAGGATGCCGGCGTTGATCTCGTTGCCGATCTGGACCATGTCGGCGGGCGTGCCCTGGGCCGCCAGCGCGCTGCACACTGCGAAGGTATGGTCATAGACGGCCTGCTCGAGCTGAGCGACGTCGAGGCCTTCCCAGGCCGCGGGTTTGTTCTGCTTGCCGGGATCGGCCCAGTTGTCGGAGTAGTGGAAATCGACGAGCAGTTTGATCCCGAGCGGCGCGAGCCGATTGGCCATCGTCAGGATCTCGGCCTGGTCGTGATAACCGTCGGCCGGATCCACCCAGACGCGCAGCCGCGCGTAGTTCAGGCCGCCATCGCGCAGGATCTGCAGCGCGTCGCCCGGAGTGCCGTCGGCGGCTTTGTAGACGCCGCCGAAATCTTCGGATTTCGCCAGGCTGGAGATGTCGGCGCCCAGGATCGAGAGCGCCGCGCGGCCCGGTGTGAGCGTGAGCCCGTCGAGGCTGAGCCAACTGTCGGGCGCGCCGAACGAGCGCAGACTCACAGTGCAGACGCCGTCTGTGGCCTGAGCCGAGACCGCCAGCTGGATCCAGCGGTAGCCGGGCACGGTTGCCGGCACAGCCACCCTGGCCTCCGCGCCGCCGCACCCCAGGGCGAGCGAGGCCTCGACCTGCCCGCCGCTCGATCTGACCCAGCCGCGCAGTGTGTACCACGCGTCAACCAGACCGGCGACGCTTTGCGTCGTCTCCACCCGATACGTCGCATCCGCGGTATGCGTCAACCGCAGACCGCCATCCTGGCCGCGCTCTTCGACCCGCACTGCCGTGACATCGCCCGTGGTCGTCTANNTGCAGCCGATCGGCTGACCGGCCGCATCGACCTCCTCGAAGCCGGCGTTGCGAACACTCGCGGGCCCGGGCGTCGACGTCGGCTCGACGGGCGGCGGCGTGGGCGTCGCCGGTGACGCGGTGGGCACGCCCGTGGTCGGCGCGGCGCAGCCCGTGATGGCAAGCAGCAGCCCAAAGACGGCCCGCGTCATCAGGGTCGATCGCGAACGCATCGGTCAGCCCTTCA
>DKKP01000201.1 GCA_002455335.1 Anaerolineales bacterium UBA6663
CGGCGCGTCGTGATGGCCGGGGCGCCATGGCCCGACGTAACACACGACGATGGTGGCGCGTCATGATGGCCGGGTAGAGACGGGGCATGCCCCGTCTCTACCCCCGTGGCCAACGCGATGTCGACCGTCGGGTTCCCCACGGCCCGCGGGCATCGGCCCGCGATGTATTCAAAAATACAATTCGGGATTGCGAAATGCCACAAGCGCCAATACCACGGCATGTTCGTATAACGCCAATCGATCGATGACGTCGCCGGTCAACAGGCCAATGGCGCCATTCGCCTGCTTGGAGTTCGAACGCCCGAAAACGCGGTCGTCGGCGACACCGAGCTCAACGCCCTGTCGCACAAGTTCAGCCACGGCCGGCGGTAGCAGGAACGATCCCGAGCGCGCCCGCCCGGCCCGACCCAGCACATCGTAGACAACGACCCAGGCGAAGGCCTCGAGCCCGGCCGGATCCTCGCCGCAGCCGCCCTCGATACCCACGATGTAATCGACCTCGGGATGCGCGGCCCGCGCCGCCGTGCAACGGCCCTCGGCGCCAGCCACGGTCTCGGCGTCGCCCATCGGCTGGTGGCTGACGCCCGACGGCGCATCAAAGCCCTGCGTCTCCCAAATCTGATCCGGGAACATGCGCGCAAAGCCCGCGCGGGCCGCAGCGATTTTGACGGGGTTCTGGGAAGCGACGATCAGAGTGGGCATGGAACGTAGGGCGATTGGCGTTGAAGCGCCCAGGCGTCAGTAGCTCCGACGCCTGACGCCTATCAAGAGAAGTATCCTAGCGCCAGCCGGATCCGTTCCTCGAGCGCAGCAGCCCCATGCTCCTTGGGGATCGATTGAACCGCGGCCTGGGCCTCGACCACGCTGTATCCCAGCGCCGTGAGGGCGGTAATGACGTCGGCATCGACATCGGCCGGCATAACCCCCGCGAACTCGAAGCCGCCGCCGAGCTTATCTTTGAGCGTGAACACGATCTTCTCGGCCGTCTTCTTGCCGATACCCTTGACGCGACTGAGCACCTCTGCCTGCTCGTTGGCGATGGCGCCGCGCAGCACGTCTGGCGAGAGCGACGACAACACCGAGAGCCCGACCTTTGGCCCGATGCCCTGCACTGTCAGGAGCAGGTCGAACAGGCTGCGCTGCTCTTCGCTCTCGAAACCGAACAGACTGAGCGCATCCTCGCGCACGATGAGTACAGTGTGCAAGAACAGACTGCGTCCGACGTCAGCGCCGTCGAGCACCGAGGTCGGCACGGCCACGCGATAGCCGACGCCGCCCACCTCAAGCACAAGCGAGTCGGGCGGCGCGATCGAAAGCAGGGTTCCGCGAAGAGAAGAGATCATGGTGAATTGCTGATTGTTGAATGTTGATTGTTGATGGCCAATCAGCCATCAGCGATCAACATTCAGCAATCACGAAAGGTTCTTGTACTTGTATGAATGCAGATGACAGATGGCCACGGCCAGTGCGTCCGCGGCGTCGTCGGGCCGCGGGATCTCGCGCAGATTGAGCAGCGTACGCACCATCTGCTGCATCTGCGGTTTGTCGGCGCTGCCATAGCCGGCCACGGCGTGCTTGACTTCGTTGGGCGTGTACTCGCCGATCGACACGCCGGCCTCGGTCAGCGCCAACAGGATAACGCCCCTGGCCTGCCCGACAGTCATCGCCGTAGAGACGTTCTTCTGGAAGAAGAGCTTCTCGACGGCCGCGGTCTCGGGCCTGTGTTCGCGCAGCAATTCGCGCAATTGGATGTAGATCTCGCGCAGCCGCTCGCCCATGGCCAGCGTCTTGGGCGTGGTGATCACGCCATAGGCCACAAGCTCGGGGCCGTTGACGCCATCACGCACCAGGCCATAGCCGGTGGTCGCAGTGCCGGGATCGATCCCGAGCACGATCATGGCGTCGGGTCGCGGCGCGCCGGCCCTCAGGCCAGCAGCGCGAGCGCCTCGTCCGAGACCTCGACGTTGTAGTACACGCTCTGGACGTCGTCGAGCTCTTCGAGGTGCTCGACCAGCTTGAGCACACCGGCCGTCGACTCGGCGTCGAGCTCGAGCTTTTGATTGGGCTCCATGCGGAGCTCGCTCTCGGCCGGCTTGATGCCCGCCTTCTCGAGCGCATGCACGATCGCGCCGAATTGCTCGGGCGCGGCATAGATCTCGATCATGTCTTCGCTCGGCGCGACGTCGTCGGCGCCGGCATCGACGGCCAACTCAAAAAGCTTGTCGAAATCCTGGCCCTCGGCCGACACCGCGATGTAGGCTTTGCGCGTGAACTGCCAGGAGACCGCGCCCGCCTCGGCCATGTTCCCATTCGCGCGGGTCACCACGCGCCTGATCTCCGAGACGCTGCGATTGCGGTTGTCGGTGAACACCTGGATGAGCACGCCCGAGCCGGCCGGGCCATAGGCCTCGTACATGGCCTGTTCGAAGGCCACGCCATCTTTGTCTTCGCCCGTGCCCTTGCGGACGGCGCGCTCGATGTTGTCTTTCGGCATCGAGCTGGATTTCGCCTTCTCGATCGCCAGACGGAGTTTGAAGTTCGTGTCTGGGCTGCCGCCGTCGCGGGCAGCCACGATGATGTCACGCGTCAGGCGGGTGAAAAGCGCACCGCGCTTGGCATCCATCGAATTCTTGGTGCGCTGAATGGTCTTCCATTTGCTATGTCCGGACATGGTGCAGCCCTCTGTGGGTCGATGTTTTTGCGGCGATCTATTATAACAGACCGCCGACGACAGGTTTTCACACACGCCTTGAGGGCGTGCACGGGCACGTGCCAATCGCAGATCCTACTCATGCCCGATGATCGGCAGCCAATGCGGATAATAGGCGGGCGAGCACACCCCAACCGCGTCGAGGTTGAAGTTGACCACAGGCCCGCCCGCCGGCGTGACCGCGGCGAAGGTCACCTGATGCGCCCCGCCATTGGCGTAGGCGTTCAAGTTCAGGCGGACCACACGCTGCTCGGCGTAAGCGGCGCGATCGAGCGCCGAGATCGTGAACAGCGGCGTGCCGTCGACGGCCGCCTGAAACTGATGCGCGGCTGTCGCACCCGCATCGGCGCGGCTGACGTCGACGATGAACTCGAGCGTGGCCGAGCCCGCCGGGATCATGACCGATTGGCCGACCATCTGCGACACCGTCGTGCCGGCACCGGTATAGCCGCCGAAGCGCGCCCACCCTGACCCATTCGCCGGGGCGGCCGGGCCTGTCCCGTCAACCACCGGTGTCGTGCGCAGCGGCAAGACGCCGGCGACCGATGTGGTTTGCGCCCAACCCGTGCCGTTCTCGAAGACAGCGTTGGCGATCAGGTTGCCCGGGCACAGTTGCCGCCCTGCCCCTGTCAGCCCAAGTGCGGCCGTCAGACCGGTCGCGTACGACACACTGAGTTGGCCAGTCAGGGTGGAGACCGTCGTTGGCGCATAGCGCAGGACGATCGTGCAAGTCGAACGGGCGGCCAGGCTCGAGGCGCACGTGCCGCCGGTCCCCGGATAGGCGCCGCCCAGGTAGGACACGCCTGAACCGCCGAGCGTCGGGCTCCCCAACGTCACAGCCAGGCTGCGCGGGTTGGAGAGCGTCACGGTTGCCGTGCTCGCCAGGTCGATGACGATCTGGCCAAAGCCCACGGTCGGCGCCTGGGTGAACCGCACCGGCAGCGAGCGATCGAGCGCGATCCTGGGCCGGACGAGGCCGTTGCGCGAATCGGTCACGGGCACGCCGTCGCTCTTCACCCGGTTGAGCAGGGTCTCCAGGTTATCGCCCGGGTACATCTGCCGATACAACACCCACGCACCTGCGACATGCGGCGTCGCCATCGAGGTGCCGGGCTTGAGTGTAAAGGAGCGGTTCGTAGTGGCCGACTGGATCCATTCGCCCGGGGCCAAGAGCGACAGCATCGAGGCGCTGTTCGAGAACGCTGACACGACATCGGCCGGCATCGCGGCCGGGCCGCCATCCTTCACCGAGCCGACACTGATCGCGCTCGAGATGCAGGCGGGGGCGACCAGCCCGTCGGTGTAGTAGGTGTTTCCAGCCGCAATGAAGGTCGGTACTCCAGCGGTGCGCAAGTCGTCGATCGCGGCCTTACGCGAATCGCTATCGCATGCAGATGTCTGCTTGATTGAGCCGCCCAGGCTCATGTTGACCGCCGCCAGGTTATAGGTCGTCACCACACCAGCCAGCCAGTCGAGCGCCCGCAACTGGTCGCCTGGGAACGTGAGGTAGCATGGTGTCTGGGAAAATCCCCCACAAGCCGTGGCTGTATCGACCCGCGAGAATACCTGCACGGCGATCATCGATGCATCGGGGGCGACACCGTTGTACACAGCCGAAGCGGAATCCGAAGTCATCGTACTGTAGGCACGTCCGGCCGCAATGCCGGCGACATGGGTGCCGTGGTCACATACACCAGTCGGATCAGCATTATTGACGCTGCACGGGCGCGCTGCATCAGTGCCAAATTGGATTGACTGCGCGTTAGGGCAGAGCGTGGTTGTCGAGTACAGTCCAGATGTGCCCGTAAAGGTCCCCGTTGTAGAAAAGCACGCCTCAGCAACCACCCGACCCTGCAGAAACGGGTGCAGCTTGTCCACTCCGTTGTCCAGGATCGCGATGGCGTAGCCGGCGCCGGTGTAGCCCTGGGCGTGAGCGCCATAGGCCCCCGAGGCGCCGATCAAAGCGCCGCTGTCAGCGAGTTGCGTGGTCTCGGGGATGTCTTCCTGGATCCCGGCCACAAGCGGCGAGGCCTGGAGCGCTGCCAGGCCGGCGGCGTCCACGACGACGATCGCGTAGGGTAGTCGCTCGAGGCTCTGGTAGTCACCCCCAAGTGAGCCAAGCTCGGCCTGAAGTGCTGTGGCGGCGTCGGCGATGGCCGTGCGTTGGGTGTCGACCTGGTCGAAGGCCATCCCGGCCTCGGGTGCGAAGCCCGTGTTCAGGCGCACGATCACGCGGGTCTGCCCCCCACTCTGCAATCGGCCCGCGATGGTGGCGAAGGCGGCGGCGCGCTCCTGGCGCGCCAGCGCCAACGCCTGATCCTTGGCGACCCGACGTGCGATCTCGGCGCCCGCCGAGGGCTCGGGTAGCGAACCGAAACCGGCGAACACGAGCGCCAGGGTCAACGCCCAGCGAATCAAACCTGCAATACGCAACATCCGGCACCTCAAGTCAAGGGAGAGGAATCACGATACCACAAAGAGGTGAAGACAGCTGGCAGGCCGAGCGCGTAGGGTGCACGGGCAAGTTGCCCGCGGGGGGGTCTCGGCCGCCGAATCCGCGGATGCCGCCAGGGCGGAACGCGCATGATGACATTGGGGGCCGGTGGCGATGACACCGCGAGCAGCTCCACTTCGCCACACCGGCTTTCGCGCTCTGAAATCCACAAGCTCTGCGTTCGTCTCAATCGATCCAGGCCATCGCCCGCCGCTCCTCGCCCCTCACCGACCTGTGAACAACGTGTCCACGGCCGCGGAGAGCTCGGCGAGGTTGCTGACCTGATGCACGGCCGTGCACAACGGGAGATAGGCAAGCATGTCACTGTCGCCCTGGCCCCACGTCGCGCTTGGCTCGGGGTTGAACCACACAAGGCGCCGGGAACGCCGCTGAAGCCGCTCGAAAAGGTCAAGCCGCGGGTCGCGATGGTTGTTTCGGCCGTCACCGAGGACGATCACGGTCGTGCGTCGATCGACTGCGTCGAGATGCGTATCGACGAAGTTCTTCAGGCTGAAGCCGAGATCCGTGGCGTAATACCCGGGAGGGATCCGGGTGAGCACGTTTGGGATGGCGACATCGGGGCGGTGCAACAGGAAGGCGTCGCTGACCTCCTCGAGGTGATCGTTGAACGCAAACGAGCGCGCCTTGCCGACCTGGTCTTGCATCTCGTACATCAGCCGTAACATGAACTCGGCCACCGGCCGCATCGAGGTGGAGATGTCGCAGATCAGGGCGAACTTTGGCTTGATCTGGCGCTTCTTGTAGTGCAGGTCGAACGGCACGCCGCCAGTCCGCAGGTTGGCGCGAAGCGTGGTCTTTGCGTCGAGCTGCCGGCCGGCGCCCTTCTTCTGCCGTAGCGCCGCACGAGAACGCAATCGCGCGGCGAGTCGCGTCACGAGCTTGCGCAGCTCGCGGGCCTCGGCTTCGGTGAGTTCGCTGAACGGCGTCTCGAGCAGGCCTTGTTCGTCGAAGGAACGAGGTTGGCGCTCGACCAGGTTGCGCGCGATGCTTTGCCCGGCATAGCGCGAAGCCTGCTCGGCCAACACCTCGGCATTGGCCTGCAGCATCTGCGCCACGGCCTCACGGCCCTCTGGGCTCATGCCCATCTGCTCGAGTTGCTGGAGGAGTTGGGCGATCTCACGCGCGAGTCGCTCGAGACCGAGCTGCCGCAGCATCGCACGCGTGATCCGCCCCTGTTCGCGCGGCTCGGTCGAACGCCCGGCGCCGGCGATGCGCGCGGCGCGTGCCAGCTCCTCATCCGTCGGCGGCTGACCCTGCGCAAGTTGCTGAAGCAGCCGGCTGAGGTCGCCCGCCAGCGCCCGCAGGGCCGCCTCGAGCGCGCGCTGTTGGTCGGGCGAGAGCGCCTGTTGCGGGGGAATGAGCGGCGGTCCGCCCGAGCCGAAGAACAACGGAAACAGGCGCTCGAAGGCGGGGCCGTCGTCGCGCTCTTTGACCAGGGTCGCCTTGAGCGCGCTCTTGAACGCTGCCCGATCTCTCACGCCAAGCACGGCGGCGGCGCGCGCGGCATCCTGGCTTTCGGCCAGGGACACCCGCAGGCCCGCGGCACGCAATCCGGCGATGAACTGGATGAGACGGTCGTCCATTTAGTCGGGTGGTCGGGTGGTCGGGTGGTCATGTAGTCAGGTAGTCATGTAGTCAGGTAGTCAGGTAGTCAGGTAGTCGGGTCCTCGGAGCATCGAGGACTACAAGACTACTAGACTACAAGACTACTAGACTACTAGACTACCTGACTACCCGACTTATCCTCGCGCGTTGCAAGTCGCTCTCATGCTTGAGCAGGATCGAGAGCGTGTGATCCAGGGTCTGGGCATCGAGGGCGCGGGCGTTGAGCAGGACGAGCGCGCGCGCCCAATCGAGGGTCTCGCTGACCGAAGGCGCCTTCTTGAGGTCGAGCTCGCGCAACGTCTGCACCAGCTCGACCGCCTGCCGCGCCAGGCCCGGCGCCAGTTCAGGCACCTTGAGCCGCACGACGTCGAGCTCGGCCTCGAGCGTGGGGTAATCGATGTGCAGATACACGCACCGCCGCTTGAGCGCCTCGGAGAGCTCACGCGTGTTGTTCGACGTGAGCAACACAAGCGGCAGATGCCGGGCCTTGAGCGTCCCGAGCTCAGGCACCGAGATCTGAAAGTCGGAGAGCACTTCGAGCAGGAAGGCCTCGAACTCGGCGTCCGCGCGGTCGATCTCGTCGATCAACAACACAACGGGTTCGTCGGAGAGCAGGGCCTGAAGCAAGGGTCGCGGCAGGAGAAAGCGGCGCGAGAAGAACACGTCTTCCTCGCCGGCGAGCCGATCGGCCGCCTGGGCCAACGTGGCACAGTCGGCCAGGAGCTCGCTCAGCTTGTCGCGCAGCAGTTGCGTGTAGAGCATCTGCTTGGCGTATTCCCACTCGTACAGCGCCTTTGTCTCGTCGAGGCCTTCGTAGCATTGAAGCCGGATCAGGGGTCTGCCAAGCGCGCTTGCCCAGGCCTTGGCCAGCTCGGTCTTGCCGACGCCGGCGGGCCCCTCGGCCAGGATCGGTTTGCCGAGCTGCGCGGCGAGGAAAACCACAGTGGCGATCTCGTCTGTGGAGATATACCGTTGGCGGGCCAGCGCTTCGCCAACCTCGGTTGGGGTTGAGAACATGCAGGCACCTCTCGCGGCGCGTGAGTGCGCGCCAGGGGAGTTATATCATTCGGAGCGGGGATCGCAGAGAGGTGCCGGTCGTGCGCCGCGCACTCAGGCCTCGCCGGCCAAGGGCAGGCGGAGCGTGACGTTCGTGCCGTGGTCGAGGCCGGGGCTCGAAATATGCAGGCTGCCGCCCATCAGCTCGGTCAGACGCCGCGCCATGCTCAGCCCGAGGCCGAAGCCGCTGTGCTGACGCGTCGAACTGCCGTCGACCTGGACGAACGGCTCGAGCACCTGGGCCTGCATCTCGACCGGGATGCCGACGCCGCTGTCAGCCACCACGATGTCGACGTAGCGCGACCTGTCGTTTGGCTCGACGCTGATCGCGATGTGGCCATGATCCGTGAACTTGATGGCGTTGTCGATCAGGTTATCGAGCACACGCCTGGCCTTTGTGTAGTCGACGAGCGCCTGGATCGCCGGCCCCGGAGGATAGGTGGCGATCATCGCCAGGCGTTTTTCACCGGCGCGGGCGCGATTACGCGCGACGACCTCTTCGACGAGCAGCTGCAGATCGAAGGCCTGGGTATCGAGCCGGACATTGCCGGCCTCGATCTGGGCGAAATCGAGCAAGTCCGAGATGAAGCGCTGGAGCTGTTCGGAGGCCGTGTACGACATCGACAGCCAGTGACGTTCTTCGTCCTTCGTCTGGCACATGTCGTCGAGCACCATCGAGAGCGCGCTCTGCATGGTAGTCAGCGGCGACCGGAGCTCATGCGAGGTGTTGGCCAGGAACTCGCTCTTCAACTGGCTGGCCGATTGGGCCGCGCGCGCGAATTCGGTGGCCTCGTGCGCCGTCTGCTCGAGTCGCTCGACAAGCCTGAGGTTTTCGAGCTTGAGCGCGGCCTGCGAGCCGATCGTGAACAAGACCTGGCCTGTGGCGGCCGACAACGCCTCGCACGGCCGCGACTCCCATAGGACGACAACGGCCACGAGACGCTCCGGCCCAAGCAGCGGCACGGCGACCACCCGCCGGGCCTGGCGCCAGACGAGCACGTCGCGTTCGGGGGGGTCAACCCGGCGTCGTCGACAAAGGCCTGGAAGATCCGTCCGGCGCGAAAGGCCTCGGCCCAATGCGGGAAATCGTCGGTCTGGAATACCCGGCCGAAATCGGGGTCGCGCTCGGCGGCGTTTGCCTCGTCGGCGTGCTGATGATGATAGGCGATCGTGACCCCCGGGTCTCCGGCGCCGCTTCCGATGGCCACCGAGGTCGCGCCGACGTAGGTGAGCATCCGGTCGCACACGATCCGAAAGACGGCATCCACCGTGTTCGCCTCGGCAAGATCCTGGCTGCACTCGAACAGCATGCGCTGATCGGCCAGCTGGCGCCGGGTCTCGGCATACGCGGCCTCGAGCCGCGCCTGGCTGTCGTGCAGCGCCTCCTGTTCGCGCTGCAGTTTGGCGCGATACGCCACGCTTTCGAGCACGCGCGGGAGACGCGTCAGATAGCCCGTGCTCTTCACAAGGTAATCGCTGGCCCCGAACTTGAAGGCTTGCAGCGCGATCTCTTCCTCGGGATGCCCGGTGATGATCACGGTCGGCACGGGCTGTGTCGCCTGAAGCCGTAACGCGCGCAACAGGTCGAGCCCATTCTGGTCGGGCAGCTGGTAATCAAGAAGCAGCACGTCGGGAAGGTCAGAGGGCTCGACATCGGCCAGACGAAGCAGAACATCGGAGCCCGCCGTTGCGCGCTGCAATCGAATGTTGGGCGCCTGGCGGGCGAACTGGCGCGCGGTGAGCTCGAACGTCTCGTTATCGTCTTCGGCGTACAGCACGCGCAGCGTCTGGCCCTGGCGCTCCCGCTCATCTTGATAGCGCTCGACGGCATCCCGCAGTGTTGCAGGCAGATGATCGAGATAGCTCTCGCGCTTGACGACGTAGTCTGACGCGCCGGCTCGAAGCGCCGCGGTCACCGTGGCGTCGTCACCCAACCCCGTGATGACGACCACAGGCAGCGGCCAGCCCCGAGCGCGGATCTGGCCATACAGCGCAAGGCCCTCGCCATCGGGCAGGTTGAGGTCGGTGAGAACAAGGTCGAAGTCTCTGCCGTTGTTGACGCGGAGCCGCAGCAAAGCCTCGCTGATCGTCGCAACGACCTCGAGTTCGATGTCGGGCGCGGTCTTGCGCAGAGCCCGCCGGGTCAGGTCGGCGTCGAGCGCATTGTCTTCGACATACAAAACGCGCATGGCGTCGTCCGTTCAGCGGGTGGGCTGGTTGAGCGCAACCCAGTACAGCTCGATCTGCGATGCGACATCCATGAACTTGTCGAAGTCCACGGGTTTGACGATATAAGAGTTCGCGCCGAGCTCGTAAGCCGTCCGGATGTCGCGGTCTTCGTCGGAAGTGGTCAACACCACGACCGGCACAGTGGCCGAGACCGGATGCTCGCGCAGCCGGCGCAACACCTCGAGGCCGTCGATCAACGGCAGCTTGAGGTCAAGCAGCACGACAAGCGGCAGCGGCTCGCCGGATTCCCAACGCGGCAACATCGCGACAGCCTCGGCGCCGTCGCGGGCGACCTGCAGCGGGTTGCCAAGCCTGTGCTTGGCGAAGGCGCGCCGCGTGAGCTCGAGGTCCATCGGGTTGTCTTCGACCAGGAAGATCGGGCGTGTGGCATCGTTCATGAGGTGTGTTCCTTGACCGGCGCCGCCTCGGCGGCTTCCGGGATCTCGAGATAAAACGTGGCGCCCTCGCCCGGCTGGCTTTCCGCCCAGGCCCGACCGCCCATCCGCTCCATCGCCTTGCGGACGAGCGCCAGGCCGACGCCCGTCCCAGGATAGTCCTCCTGGCGGTGCAGCCGTGTGAAAATACCGAAAATCTTGTCGTGATATTGCATGTCGAAGCCGATCCCGTGATCGCGCACCGACAGCCGGATGATCTGCCCGAGGCGCTCGGCGCCGACCTCAATGCGTGGCGCTTCGCCGGGCCGCGCAAACTTCAACGCATTATCCACAAGATTCCGCACAGCCTGCGCCAGCCCGTCGCGGTCGCCCAAGACCCGGAATTGCGGCACAGCGACCTCGATCGTGGGCGCGAGCGCCCGGATCTCCGAAAGGCGCTGGGTCACGATCGCGCCGACCAGGTCGGCGAGCTCGATCGGGGTCTCGACCAGGGCCCGGCGCTCGAGACGCGAATAGGCCAGCAGGTCGGTGATGAGTTGGCTCATCTGGATCGTGGCGCCGCGGATCGTGCGCAGGAACCGCTTGCCTTCGTCGTCGAGCCGATCGCCGTAGTCTTCGAGCAGGATACGGCTGTAGCCGTCGATCCCACGCAATGGCGCCTTGAGGTCATGCGAGACCGAGTACGTAAACGTCTCCATCTCGCGGTTCTTTGAGGCCAGTTCTTCGTTGAGGGTCTGCAGGGTCTGCTCTTGCCGGCGCCGTTCGCTCAGATCCGTGATCGTGGCGATCGAACCGGCGGCATGGCCGCCCTCGATCCGCGGCACGCCCGTGATCAACGCATAGATCAGCGAGCCGTCGCGATGGCGCAGCGACGTTTCGTAGCTCGTCTTCTCGCCGCGAGCGCGGGCCTGACGGGCGGCTTCGAGCGAGGCATGGTCGATTGAAGCAGTGAAGTCGAAGGGTGATCGCCCGATCAACTCAGAAGGCTCGTACCCAAGCATCCGTGCATAGGCTTGATTGACGTACACGAACTGACCGGCCGGGTCGGTAACCGTCAGCCCCTGCCCCATCGCCTCCATCACGCTCGTGGCGAAACGCCGCTGGTCTTCGAGCGCGAGCTCGGCCCGCTTGCGGTCGGTGATATCGATCACCGAACCCTCGTATTGCACGATCTCGCCCTCGGCATTATGCAGCGCGCGGGCGTTCTCTGAGACCCAGAGACGCTCTCCCGTCGCGTAGCGCCTGACCTCGGATTCGAAATTGACGACCTCGCCATCACGCTCGATAGCGGCGATGAACTGCGCGCGGCGCTCAGGATCGACATACCACTCACGGCCGATGTTCTTGATCGCCGCAATCTGCTCGGCTTCAGTGTCAAACCCATTCAGCCGATAGAGATACGGATTTGCCCTCGCCTGTTCACCGTGGGGCGTCGATCGGTACAGGCCGATCGGCACGTTCTCGTAAAGCGACCGGTACTCGGCCTCGGCGGCGCGCACCTGGTGCTCGGCCAGCTTCTGCGAGGTGATGTCCTGGAAGGAGCCGTAGAGTTTGACGGGCATCCCGTCTTCGAACACGGGATGGCCGACGGTGCGCGTCCAGATCCGGCGCCCGCTGTGCGTGACGACCTCGACCTCGAGGTCGTAGGGCTCGCCTGTCACGATGGCCCGTTGGATGGCGCTTGAGACCCGCTCCTGGTATTCGGGCGCATAGATCCCGACGGCCGAGGTCGGATCGACGGAAAAGGTCTCGGGCGAAACGTCGTGGATCCGATACATCTCGGCCGTCCAGAACATCTCGGCCTTGCGCAGGTCGAGCTCCCAACCGCCGACGCGGGCTGCCTGCTGCGTCTGGTCAAGGATGCGGGCCTGGCGCTCGAGCGCGATCTGGTTCTCTCGCAAACGGGTCTCGGTGCGCTTCTGCTCCGAGACATCCGTCACGACCACGATCGAGCCCGAGACCTCGCCCTCGACCCGGCGCGGCGTGACGGTCACGAGCGTGTCGATCGAGTGGCCGTCGCTGTGGCGCAAGGTCATCTCGTAGGTGTGCGCCTCGCCGCGCTGCCGTCGAGCGAGCGACTCCCGGATCCGGGCATGCTCGCTCGGGTCGGCAAAGTCTAGCGGGGTGCGGCCAATGATGTCTTCAGGGCGCCTGCCGATGAGCGCTGCGTAAGCCGGGTTAACGTACTCGAACCGCAGCTGTGAGTTCATCAGCACAAGGCCCTGGCCAAGGCTGTCGATCACTAGCCGGGCAAAGTCGCGTTCGGCCTGGAGGCTGGATTCGACGAACTCGCGCCGGCTGATCTCGGCCTCGAGTTGTGTGCGTTCCTCGGCGAGCTCGGCCTCTTGCTCACGAACCTTGCGGAACCAACCGAGCGACTTGAGGACCATCCAGCTGAACAGCACGCCATAGAGCGCGTAGGCGATGTGGTTCGATAGGGGCTCGTCGACTTTGATCAGGCTGTAAAGCCAGATGTTGAGTGGCACCAGCGCCAGGCCCGCGGCGACGCCCCAGGCCAGATGCCCGCCCAGGATGGCGATCGCGGCGACGACAGGTACTGTGATAGAACTGAGCGTCCGCCCGCCGATGGGTTGGGCGAAGATGAACAGCGCCGGATAGGCCACCAACACGAAAGCCATCAAACCCAGCCGTACGGGCCAGGTCAGGCGATCGAACTTGAAGGGCTGGCGCCCTGGCGACTTCCGTGTCGAGTGAGCCATGCGTCCTGCATATTTTGGCCAGTCAGCCCGGCGTTTGCCATAAAGCGGCGATGAATTCGCGCCGCGTCAGTGCACGGGCTCACGCCGGTAGGCCCTGGCCAACACCTCAAAGGTATGCCACAGCGGCAGCGGGCGGTTGAGCCGTTTCAGGTGGGTCGTGATTTGCACCAAACAGCCGATGTTCCCGGCCGCCAGCGCTTGCGCCCCGGTCGCCAGGATGTTGCGCGCCTTGCGTTCGCCAAGCGCCGCCGCCAGCGTCGGCTGCTCGAGGTTATAGGTGCCGGCCGAGCCACAGCACAGATCGCCCTCCGGGACCTCGACCAGCTCGAGCCCGGGCACAGCCGCCAGCAGCCGCCGCGGCGCCGCCGAGACGCCCTGCGCATGCCCGAGGTGACAGGCATCGTGATAAGCCACACGCGTCGGCATCGCCAACGCCGGCGGCGCGATCAGACCCAGCGCGTCCAGGAACTCACTGACATCCTGCACATGTTGGGCGAAGATCGCGGCCTCGACGGCCTCGGGCTGCCCGGCAAACAACACATCGTAGGCCTTCATGCCCGATCCGCACCCTGCAGCCGTGGTCAACACGGCATCGACGTCCTTCGGGAAGGTGTGCAGATTCACCCGCGCCAGGGCGCGCGCCCTGTCGAGTTCACCGGCGTGGAAACCAAGAGATCCGCAACACCCCTGCCCGGCTGGGATGAGCACCTCGACGCCGTTCGCGGCGAGCACCTCGAGCGCAGCCCGGTTGATCCCGGGCGAGAGCGCCTGTTGAACACAACCCGTCAGTAACGCCACACGCGCACGGCGTTGCCCGATCGCCTCAACTCGCGCCGGAAGGGCCACGACCGGCGGCAGATCGGAAGGTAACAGATCGAGCATCGTCTGGAACGACTTCGGGAGAGCGCCCCGCACGGCCTGGCCGATCTTGCCAGTCGCCGCCGCCATCCGGAAGCGATCGGGATACGGCAGGGTCTCGTGAGTCAGGGTTCGCGCCAGGCCTTCGCTCAGGCTCCGCTGTCGAGAGGATTCGGCGTGCTGCCGATACAGGGGCAAGAGGGCGTCGTAGCGCACACCCGACGGACAGGCCGGCACGCAGGCTTCGCAGCCCAGACAGCGGTCGACGTAAGGCAGGGTCTCGGGCACAGGCACCGAGCCCTCGAGCGCGGCCTTCATCAACGTGATCCGTCCGCGCGGCGAATCCATCTCTTCGCCCAGGAGCCGGTAGGTCGGGCACGCCGCCAGACAAAAACCGCAGTGCACGCAGGCGCCGATGGCGTCCGCCATGATCTTGCCTGCCGCGCCGAGGCGTTCAACGGGGATGGTGTGCTGCATAGGGGATGCTAGAGCTCCGGAAACCGCACCGCAGGATCGAGTGCGGCCTTGACGCGGGCGGCAAATGCCTGGTGCGATCGCTTCAGGCCGATCAAGCCAAAGGGCCCGCCACCGACATACTCAGGGCCGAATATCGCGAGGCCAGCCATCCCCAACCGGCTCAATTCGGTGTCAAGCACGTCGACGGCATGCGGCCAGCTCAGCCAGGCGACCTGCCCACCCGCGCTGTAGCGGCGCACGGCCGAGGTCTGTTCGAGCATCGCTTCGAGCTGAGGGATGCGCCTGGGCGTGACCGGCACCTTGACCAGGGCCGACTCGACCGGCACCCACGTAAACTCTCGCGCGGCTTCCCAAAGGGCCGCATCGTCTTCGCCCTGACGCACCCGACCCTCTCCGATCATGTCACGCAGGCGCCCGAGCCGGGCCGACAACGACTCGGCCAGACCGCCCAGCCGCACCTGGAGCTGCGTGCCGCGCGGACCGGGCGCGAGATCGAGCGCCTCCAGGTCGAGCGGCGCCATCAGCAAGCGCGACTGCAGCTCGAGCGCAACGTTCAAAGTCGGCGCGTCGACGACATAGGTCGCGTAAGCGCGCGGACGCGGAAAGACCTTGAAGGTCACTTCGACGATGGCGCCCAGCTGGCCCAGGCTCCCCACCATCAGCTTTGGAAAGTCGAACCCCGCCGCGTTCTTCACGACCTTGCCGCCGCCACGGATCAGCTGCCCGCGGCCATCGACCCAGCGCAGCCCGAGGATGAAGTCGCGCACGCCGCCGTAACGATATCGGCCCGGGCCGCTCAGCCCGGCGGCGACGGTGCCGCCCAGCGTGGCGCCCCTTCTGACCAGCGGCGGGTCGAACGGCANNAACGTGTACTCGCCCGGGTCGTACTCGAGCACGCCAGTCAGCCCGCTCAGGTCAAGCGCTGCCGCGCCGGGCGGCACATCGAAGAGCAACGGCTTTGTACCGCGCCCGCGGGGCACTACACGCGTGTGCGCACGCACGAAATCGCAAACAGCGTCAACGGTGGTCGGAGTGCTCATGATGAGTGGCGGCGAGCGCTGGGGTGCTCCGCG
>DKKP01000200.1 GCA_002455335.1 Anaerolineales bacterium UBA6663
GAAGGCCCGTCGCAGCAAACTGAGTGAACTTGCGGGTGTACATCTCTTTTTCTCTCCTCTACGGCCACAAAACCGTGGCCAGCTTGTCGGATCGCCAGACGCAGCCCATCGGGGATTGATCAGGCCGCCTTCTGGTCTTCTCCCTCCGTCACCGCCACAGTCTTGGGCGACAACGTCTCATACCATTCGGCGTGCTCCATCCGGGCGTAGTCCTCGGACACATAGCCCGTGGTCATCGCCGGCAGAGCGCCGTACAGGAACGTGAAGTACATGTGCCCGATCATCAGCACGGTCAGCCCGAGCATCGACATGTCGTGGACGCTCAGCACAAGCGCCAGGCCCTCAGGCCCGAGGCCCGCCTGCCCAAACCAGAGCATCAGGCCCGAGCCCGCCACCGTGACGAACATGATGAACGTCATCGCATGGTGGATCTTCTGGCCGGCATTGATGCGACCCGCCGGCGGCAGGCCTTTGGTGCTGCCGAGCACATACGCGGGCATGTGCTTGAACCACTTGAGGTCCTTGCCCGTATACGTGAACGACTCTTTGAGCAACTCGAGCGCGTCGTGCGGCACGATCGCCACATACACGATCGGCATCAACATGAAGCCGACCGCCGCGATGCGATGCAGCAACCGCGACAGGCCGCCCGCCGCGAGAAACGCCAACTGCGGCACCAACAGCGCCAGCCCGCTCAGCAGCAAGATCAGGAACGATCCGACGCCGAGCCAGTGCACCACGCGCTGTGCCAGCTTATAGCGCTGCACCAGGCCGGGTTTCACTGCGCTAGTCATGGTTCTCCTCCGTCTCCGCCGGCTTCTCGGCCACGACCGCCTCGGCCTGTGCCTCAGCGTGCAGCTCGGCATGCTCTTTGGCATGCGTTCGGCGCGCGAACACGAACGCCAGCCCCATCACGCCAGCGGCCAGGGCGGTCAGCCCGGCCGACGCCGGCTTGATCACGCTCTTCCAGGTTTGGATCGTTGCCGACGAGGTCGGCGCTTCGGGCAGGCCGTACTCGCTTGGCGCCTCGAGCAGCACCATCAGCAGACCGAGGCCGCCGAGCTGGGTCTCGCCGTACACCTGCGCGTTCGGGTACCGCTCGCGCAGCTTGGCGACCTTGGCCTTGGCCTCAGCCAGGATGACCTCGCGCTCGCCAAAGCGGATCGCGTTGCTCGGGCAGGTCTTCGCGCACCAGGGCTCCCCGCCCGTCTTGACCTGATCGAGACAGCCCACGCACTTCGAGACGTGGTTGTCGACGACGTTCGGGATGTGGAAGGGACAGGCCTGGGTGCAGTACCCACAGGCGCTGCACTTGGCCATGTCGACAGCCGTCAGGCCGTCCACCTTGGTCAGAGTCCCGGTCGGGCAGACCTCGACGCACGGCGCTTCGGCGCAGTGGAAGCAGCGCTTGTGCGCGAACGAGCCCCAGAATCCGTTGTCCTTTCGGCGGATTTCCTCGGAGACCGTGATGTAGGTATCGCCCGTCGCCAGTTCGTTGCCGGCTCCGCAGGCCACCACGCAGGCCTGACAGCCGATGCAGCGATCCAGATCGATAGAGAATGCGTAGCGTGACGCCATGTCAGGCCCCCTTCACCAGTTTCACGAAGTTGACCCGCATCCCGGCGCCACCGCTGATCGGGTCGAGCACGTATTTCGTCTGCAGCATGGCGTCGCTGGCCCCCTTGCCGTGCGCGAGCTTCATGTCGGGCGTGTTATGCCCGAAGCCATGCACCATGTAGACGCAGTCCTTGCGGATCCGCGGCGTGGCCTTGACAGGCACCGGGCCGCTGCGGACGCCGTCCTGGTTCTCGAGCATCACGCGTTCGCCGTCGGCGAAGCCCAACTCAGCCGCCGTGGCGTCGTTGATCCACACCGCGTTCTCGGGCATCAGGTGGTGCAGCACAGGCGTGTTCTGTGTGCGCGAGAAGGTATGAACCGGGCTGCGGCCGTACAGCAGCCGGAAGAAGCCCGCAGGGCCATCCGGCGTCGGCTCATACTCGGGCATCGGGGCATGGCCGGCCTCGGCCAGGGCCTCGGAATACAACTCGACCTTCCCGCTCGGGGTGCCAAACGGCGACGTGCCGTCGGCCTCGAAATCAGTCAGATAGGGCTTGCCCTTCTGGACGGTCACCCCACCCTGCTCGTGCATCTTGGCCAGGCTCAGGCCCAGTGAGCTCAAGCGGCGATCAAGATACTCCTCGGCGGTCTGCCAGGCGAACCACTTCTCAAGGCCGACGCGCAGGCCCAGCTCGCGCGCCATCCACCAGCCCGGCTTGGTGTCGTAGAGCGGTTGAATAGCGGGCTCGCGGATCGCGACATACGGCGTCTTGTGGCCACAGCCCCAGAGCTCGTCGTGGCGCTCGAGGTAAGTCGCCTCGGGGAAGACCACGTCCGACCAGGCCACATGATCCTGCGGCAGGATATCGATCGTCAGCACAAGGTCGAGCGCCTTCAGCGCCTCGATCGTGCGCGGGACGTTCGGGATGGTGTGCAGGATGTTCGTGCCGTAAGACACCAGGCCCTTGATCGGATACGGCTGGCCCGTGAGCATCGGTTCGATCAATTCCTGCATCGCAGTCGCGCCGCGCAGGAATTTCTCGCGGACGCCATCGGCGCGCACCTTGCCGGTCGGTCCGGGAGACAGCTCGGCGCTTTCCTCGCCGGGCGCCGCGCCGCAGCCGCCGGAACTGCCGGCGACCTGGAACGGCGGATGCGGGTACGCATCCAGGAACGGGGTCTTGTTGAAGAACTGGCCGCCCGGGCGCCCATGCCCGCCGACCAGCGCCGTGAGCATATACACGGCGCGCAGACGCTGGGTGTCGTTGCCGTACCAGACCACATGCCGACCGGGCACGATCACGGAAGCCGGACGCGCCGCGCCAAACATCCGCGCCGTGGCCCGGATCTGATCGGCCGATAGATCGGTGATCGCCGCCGCCCACTCGGGCGTCTTGTCGGCGACGTGCGCGACAAGCTGGTCGAAACCGACAGTCCAGTTGGCGACGAAATCCTGATCGATCAGACCTTCGGTGATCAGCACGTTCATCCACGCCAGCAGGAGCGCGGTGTCGGTGCCGGGCTTGATCTGCAGCCAGGCGTCTGCCTTCATCGCCACCGAGGAGTAGCGCGGGTCGATGACGATCAGCTTTGCGCCGTTCTCGCGCGCGTTCGCCAGATCTTGCATCATCGTGTTGCGAGCATCCTCGCCGATGTGCGTGCCAAGCAGCACGACGCAGCGGGTCTGATCCCAATCGACAGGCTCATGGTTGCCGATCGCGCGCCCGATGGTCAGCGTCGCCGCCTCTTCGCGCGGGCTGGTGCACAGCGACATCGAGGGCTTGCTGGCGTTGGGTGATCCCCAGGCCTGCGCGAAATAATCGGCAAACCAGAAGTCGCCCGAGGTATGCCCGAGGAAAGCCACGGCCTCGGGGCCGTATTTGTCTTTGATCGCCAACAGCTTCTCGGCCGTGTAGTCGAGCGCCTCTTCCCAGGTCGCGGTGCGGAACTTGCCCTCGCCGCGCTCGCCGGTGCGGATCAGCGGCTGCTTGAGCCGGTCGGGGTCGTACACGTACGAGACGCCGGCCTGGCCGCGCGCGCACAACCGGCCGCGGCTCTTCGGGTCGTTCGGGTTGCCCTCGATCTTGACGATCCGGCCCTCGACAGTCGTGACCATGATGCCGCAGCGCCACGGGCAGATGTCGCAGTAGTTGTACGTGACCTGCTGGGGCTGGGTGTACCACGGCAGACTCTGGCGCAGGCGCCGGGCGGCCGCGCCAAGCCCCGAAAGCGCGGGTTGGATCACGGCGCCGCTCAACGACATCAGCGAGCCTTTGAGGAAGTTCCTGCGCGTGACAGACGGACGCGACATCGCTTACTTCTCCATTTCCTTGAGCAAACGCGCTTCGCGCTGCATGGCGCGGCTGACCAGGCAGAGCATGCTGAGCAGCCATTCCTGGTCGAGGTGTTCTTTCGGCACGCCGACGCATACGCCGGCCTGCCACAAACACTGTCGGTACTGCCGCAGCGCCAGCGGCATGACGATGATGGTGCGGATCTTCGGGTCGAGCGCGATCAACTCACGCATGTAGTCCGGGGTGTCGGCGCCGCTGAGCTCCCAGTCGTACAGCAGGATGTCGGCCGATTGCGCGGCTACTCGCGTCTCGAGGGCCTTACGCTCCGAGACGAAGTCGGTATCGAGGCCTAGCGGCAACAACGACTCGGCCGAATTGATCAGGGCCCGGTACAGGGCCAGAGATTCGTCGTTCGGGGCGGCAACCAGCAGTCGTACGGACATCGGGCTGATTTCACCATGCCCGAGCCCGGCTGACTATCGGGGGAAGTCAGACAAAACGCGCGGAGTTTTCCTGACATGATGCGAAAAGGGGGTTCAGGGCGTGGCCCCAAACCCCCTTCTCTGCGTCGTGGATCGATCAACCCTGAGTGGAGTCCGAGAGCAAACCGCGGGCAAGCGCGTATTTCACCAGCGCCGGCCGACTATCAAGATCAAGTTTCTCCATGATCCGCGCACGGTAGGTCTCGACGCTCTTGGGGCTGAGCGCGAGCTGCTCGGCGATCTCGGAGGCCGTGTGGCCAAGGGCCAGCAGCTTGAGCACCTCGCGCTCACGCTCGCTCAGGCGGTCATAGGCGTCCTGCTCGGCGCCCGAGCGTGTTCGAGCCAGGTAGTCTTCGAGGACCATCCGCTGTGCTGAAGGGTAAAGGAAGGCGCCACCCGCCGCCACGGCCCGGATCGCATCGACCAGTTCGGTGTCCACGGTCGACTTGAGCACGTAGCCGGAGCCGCCGGCCTTGAGCACGGGGAAGAGATAGCGCTCCTGCGCATGCACGGTCAGGATCAGGATCGCCGGCGGCTGCTCGAGCGTCCGAATCCGGCGCGTCGCCTCCAGCCCATCCATCTCGGGCATCGAGATGTCCATGATCACGACGTCGGGGCGCAGCGCCTGCACAGCGGCCACGGCCTCGACGCCGTTGCCCGCCTCGCCCACGATCTCCATGTCGGGCTCGGTCTCGAGCAAGGTCCGCAGCCCGAGCCGCACCACGCGATGGTCATCGACCAGCAGGATCCGAATCGGTTTGTCCATGATCCTCTCAAGCCGTGGCCGGCGCCGAGGCGATCAGCACGGTGCCCTGCCCAGGCGTCGACTGCACCTGAAGCGATCCACCGACCAGGGCCAGGCGCTCTCGCATCCCGGCCAGACCCAATCCGCTCGGGTGCGCCAGGACGGCCTCGGCGTCGAAACCGGCGCCGTCGTCCACGATCGAAAGCGTCACCCGGCCCGCGACCTGCCGCAGAGACACCTGAGCCGTCTTGGCCTGTGAATGGCGCGCGATGTTCGTCAGCGCCTCCTGAGCCACCCGATACAGGGCGAGCTCAAGCTCGCGCGACAGGCGATGATCCATGCCGCTGGTCTGCAACGAGGCGCGCACTGCGGCGCTTGCGTTGAGCTCGTCGGCGCGCCAGGCGAGCGCCTCGCACAACCCAAGGTCCTCCAGGATCTTGGGCCGCAATTCGAGCGCGATCCGCCGAATCTCCTCGAGCGCCTGCGCCGTGAGTTTGCGCAGCTCTTGAACGTGCAGCCGGGCCTGCGCCGCATCTTCGGAGCGCTCGAGCAGCCGCAGCCGCACCAGCATGGTCGTCAACGATTGGCCGCTCTGATCATGCAGCTCGCGCGCCACTCGCTGGCGCTCTTCTTCCTGCGCCTCGATGATCCGCTGCGAAAGCTTGCGCAGCTCCTGGGTGTTCTCGGCGATCGTCGCCAGCATCTGATTGAAGGTTTCGATCAGGCGGACGAACTGCTCATCGTCAAGCCGTCCGGTCCGTACCCGTGTGGTCAGGTTGCCGTTGCGAACCCCATCCACCCCCGATTGCAGCCGTGTCAACGGGGTCAATGCCAGTCGCAACACCGCGAAGTTCACGACGAAGCTCAACCCGAGGCCGGCCCCGGCAAACAACGCGATCAACTCGATATGTGGGTCATCCGGATAGGTCGACACGTGCCACACGGTCAGGAGCGTCCCCGCGACAGCGCCAAGCGCCACGATCAACGAGTTCGCGACCAGGATTTTGTAGAGTAACGGCACGCGCAGCACCGCAACCAGCATGCGCCTTAAGGATTCTGCCACGTGGAAGGCCTCCGCAAACAGAAGAGCATTATAGCGTTCACGCCTCCAACGCGGCACCAGCCGAACCCGCCCCTGGCCGCCAGGAGGAGTCCTCGAGGCCAGGGGCGACGGCGGCGCGACCTCCCCCGTGGGGGAGGTCGACCGGGCCGAGGCGCCCTGGGGAGCCGAGCGATTGGGAGGCCCGGGCGGGAGGGGTCTGGCCGCCCGAGTTGGCCAACAGGATCAACTCAGGCTTCCACACGATTGAAGGGTGTGCACAGCTCCGGCGCGAATGCACAAAATTATGTGCCTATTGCTTACTTTGGTCACATGATAATAGTTATCTCCGCCAGAGGGCCTCGGCTCCAAACCGGCGCATCATCAAGAAGAAAGGACCTCTGTCACTATGGCTACCATCTCAACCACCTATCTTGGAGACATGCTGTTCGAGACCCAGGTGGGCCGGCACACCATCAAGATCGACGTGCCCGCCGCCATGGGGGGCACCGACCGCGCGCCGACGCCACCTGAGTTTTTTGTGGCCTCGTTGGGAAGTTGCATCGCGGCCTTCGTCGCGCAGTACTGCGAGCGAAGCGCGATCGACGCCCAGGATCTGCGGGTGGACATCTCGTACGACAAGGCCAACGACCCGACCCGGCTCGTCAACCTGAAAGCGACGGTTCACATCCCGAACGGGGATTGCGGCGATCGTGTGGGCGCTATCGAGCGGGTCGCCGCGCACTGCCCTGTGCATGCGACGATCAATACCATGGAAGCACTTCAGATCGAGATCATCTCCAAGGAAGATCTGGTCGGCCAGGTCTAGCCTGTCCGACGCCCGCCTGACGCCATGCCTACAGACCCAGACCACACTCCCCGGCGCGCCAGACGTCAACCCGACAACGACCCCGATGGCGCGGAGCCTGCGCCCCTGGTGGGGCGCAGGCTCCGTGCGCTGCGTCAGGAACGCGGCCTCACGTTGCGGGGCCTGGCCGAGCGCAGCGATCTGAGCTTCAACACGCTTGGCCTGATCGAACACGGCAAGACGTCGCCGAGCGTCAGCACGCTCCAGCAACTGGCAGCCGCGCTCGCGGTGCCGATCACGGCATTCTTCGAGGAGGATCGCCCGCTCCAGGCCGTCATCTTCAACCCGCGTGATTTGCGTCGAGACACAGCGTTCGCCCACGGTTCACTGCAGGATCTTGGCGCCGGCATCGCCGACCACGCACTCGAGCCATTCGTGATCCGCCTGGATCCGGGAGCGACCAGCGGCCCGTGCACCATCGTCCACACCGGCCAGGAGTTTGTCTATTGTCTGGCCGGCCAGCTTCGCTATACCGTCGCTGGCCAGAGCTTTCAACTTGGGCCCGGCGACAGCCTGCTGTTTGAAGCCCACCTGCCGCATTGCTGGGCCAATGCCCTGACCGATCAACCGACGGAGGCCATCCTTGTGCTGGCTCCGCGCGATGATCGCGAACGGCCTGTCGAGCGTCACCTTCCACCCAACGACTCGACAAAACCCGGTGCCACCCTGCCCGATAAGGAACACTCATGAAGATCGCGATCGTAACCGACGACGAACAATCCATCAGCGCGCACTTTGGGCGTGCCCGCTTCTTTCAGGTGGTCACGCTCGAAGACGGACGGGTCGTGTCGCGCGAGCGTCGCGCCAAGCCGGCTCACGGCGGGCACGGCGCCGGGTCCTCACACGCCGTGTCTTCACACGCCGGGTCCTCACAGGCCGTGACATTGAACGAGGGTTCACACGAGCACGGTCATGAGCACAGCCACGACCATGATCATCACGATGACCATGCGCATCACTCGGGGCCGGAGGCTGACTCACGCCACGCTGCCATGGCCGCCGCAGTTGCCGATTGCGAGGCGTTGTTCGCCGGCGGGATGGGGGCTGGCATGCGCGCCGCAGTCCTGGCCCAGGGGGTGCGCCTGTTCCTGACCAACATCCGAAGTATCGACGCCGCGCTCGAGGCGTATACTCAGGGGCGCCTGGTCGACCTGAGCGATAGCCGGCAGTGCGCGCACGATGCCACGCACTGATCAATTTCCATTTGGGGGACACACTATGCGTTCTGCTGTGAGTAGGATCGGATTGGCTCTGGTGATCGGTTTGCTCGGCCTGCGAGCGACCCCCGCGCGCGCGGCCGAAACGACCGTGTGCGCCGTGCTCTTCTATTCGCCCACCTGCACCCACTGCCACGACGTCATCACAAATACCCTGTTGCCGATGACCGAGCAGTACGGCGATCAACTCAACCTGCTGGGCGTCGACGTCTCCACCGAAGAGGGCCAGAACCTGTGGGGCATGGCGATCCAGGCCTTCAACGTGCCTGAAGACAGGCGCGGCGTGCCGATGTTGTTCGTCGACGAGCTCGTGCTGGTCGGCTCGGTCGAGATCCCCGAGCGCTTCCCGATGCTGGTCGAGGGGTACCTGGCCAAGGGCGGGCTTGCCTGCCCCGCGATCCCGGGGCTCGAGGCCACCATCGCGCCGACCGAAGCGGCGTCGGCCACCACCACAGGCTCCAATGCGCCGGCCGCGTCGAGCAGCGGCTCCGCGACCCTACCGACGACTCAATCGACGGATGTGCTGGCGACCATCGGCCGTGACCCTGTTGGCAACGGGCTGGCGATCGTGGTCTTGATCGGGCTCGTCGCCGTGGCCGGGGCCGTGGTCGCCCAGAACCGCTATCGCTTCTTTTGGACCCAGGCACCGGGCCGCGAGCAGGCCATTCTGGCGCTCAGCCTTGTCGGGCTTGTTGTGGCCGGCTACCTCGCCTACGTCGAGTCGGCCGAGGTCTCGGCCATCTGCGGCCCGGTCGGCGATTGCAACACGGTCCAGCAAAGCCCATACGCCAGGCTGTTCGGCCTGCTCCCGGTCGGCTGGGTCGGCGTGCTCGGTTACATCGGCATCCTGGGCGCCACGTGGCTCGGCACGCGCGAGGCGCGCCTCGCCCGCTTTGCCATGGTCGCCTTCGGCGTGGCCTTTTCGATCTACCTGACCTTCCTCGAGCCGTTCGTCATCGGCGCCAGCTGCGCCTGGTGTCTGACCTCGGCCGTGATCATGGGCATCCTGCTCTGGCTCACCGCCGACCCGGTCGACACGCCACGTCGCGTGCGCCCGGCACGCGCGTAGTGCGACGCGAAACAAAGGACCCGGGGCGCGCCCCGGGTCCTTTGTTTCGCGGCCCCACCCTTCATCGCACCTGATCCGCCTCGCGCCACCAATGCACGACGGCCACGACGCCGGCCAGTCCCGCCAGCACCACGAGTAAGTAGCTATGCCATCCAAGGCGGGCCGCGCTCTGCCCGGCGGCGCCGCTGATCAACGCCGGCACCGACCAGGGGAAGAGATCGCCCCAGCCCAACACCACCATGATCTGCGCCAGCGCCAGCACAAGGAACATCCAGCCGATCGGCGCCAGGTAGCCATGCCCGATGCCGGCAAGGTACGCGACCCACGGCATCAGCAGCGCGGTCAACGCGCCGACCAGGAGCAGATTCGCCACGGCCGACCAGGCCAGTTCCGTCGACCCACCGGGGATGTCGACCGCCCAACCCACCCCAAAGCCCAGGACGATCACGATCAGGGTCAGTGCCAGGGCCCACGTCAGGGTCACGATCAGCTTGGCGGCCACAATGACGCTGCGCGGCGTAGGCACGGCCAGCAGCTCCTTGGCCGTGCGCTCCGCAAACTCGCGGCCAAAGACCCAGGCCGTGATCAGGCCAAAGATCAGGGAGCCTGCCACCGCCAGACCCTGGCTCAAGATCCCGAGATACGTCGGCCAATCTGCGACGCCGGCCATCAGCTGCGCCTTGGTGCTGATCAGGCCCAGGCCCTTCGCCGCCGCCGGGTCCTTGAGGATGATCATGAACAGGCCACCGACGCCCGGCAGCAAACAGATGGCCAGCACGCTGAAGCCGAGCAGCGCCGTGCGTCGCGCCTTGAGCGCCTCACCCCACAACGCAGCGCCGAACCTGTTCATGGGTGACCTCCCGTCAACTTGAGGAAGTGCGCTTCGAGATCGTCCTGTGCCGGAGCCAGCCGGGTCGGCGGCGCACCCGCGTTCACGAGCACGGTCGCGACCCGATCCGGGGCGGCCAGGGGCTCGGCCCCGGTCACCCAAAGCCGAGCGTCGTGAGCCGTCACCGCATAGCCGGCCTCTGTCAGCGCGATCCGCGCACGATCGAGATCGCGCGCTTCGACCTCGAGCCGACGCGCGCGCAGGCTTTCGAGCGCGCCCGCGGCAAACTCCCGAATCAGGCGACCCTGATGGATGATGCCGATGCGCGTCGCCAGTCGATCGACCTCAGCCAGGATGTGGCTCGACATGAACACGGTCACGCCTTCGTCACGCGCCAGCCCGGCCAGGAGCTCACGCACTTCCACCACACCGGCCGGATCGAGGCCGTTCGCGGGCTCATCCAGGATGAGCAGCTCGGGCGAATGCAGCAGCGCGCGGGCCAGCCCAAGCCGCTGCAGATTCCCGAGCGACAGGGTGCCCGCCGCGCGCCCGGCATACGGGTCGAGCCCCATCCGCGCGACGATGCGATCGACAACGCCGCGATCGCGAAGACCGTGTAGCCGGCGCGCCACGTCGAGGTTCTCGCGCACGCTGAGCTCGGCATACGCCGTCGGGCTCTCGACCAGATGCCCGACGCGGCCCCATGGCCCACGGCCGCCCGAACCGACCGGTTCACCGAATAGCATTACCGATCCAATCGTCGGTCGGATCAGGCCGAGCAACATCCGGATCGTCGTGGTCTTGCCCGCGCCGTTGAGGCCGAGAAAGGCGTAGATCTCGCCCGGCTCGACGTTGAGATCAAGATCGGTGACGGCCTTCACCGAGCCATACGCTTTGCACAGCCCCACGGCATGGATCACGGCGGTCATGGCGCCTCCCCGACGATGTGCCCGGCCACAAGGTCGATCAGCACGGCCATCGTTTCTGCATAGTCGCGCTCCCCAAGCTCATCCCGATGCAGACCCACCCAGAACAGCGACCGGATCAGATTGACAACCAGCGCCGGCCGGGCCTTTGGGCGGATCCCCTCACGACGCAGCCGGGCATTGAAGGCTTTGACAAAGGCCCGATCGTTGGCGACGTGCGCCTCGACCTTCTCGGGCGGAAGCTTGCGGATCAGGAGGTCGTAGTCGGCCCGGCTGAAGGATCGTAACAACGGGTACGCGTCCCAGGTCGTCAGCGCGGCGTTCAGTAGCCGGGCGACGCCGGCGCGGGCGCCCCAGCGCGGGACAAGGGCCTCGGTCAGCACCCGCGAACGCAACCCGGCCTCGATCGTCTCGAGCACATCCAGACAGAGCGCCTCCTTTGTGTCATAGAAGCGATAGAACGCGCCCTTCGAGATCCCGGCTGCTCGGACGATCTCGTCGATGGTCGTCTTGCGCAGGCCCTGCTTTGCAAACAGCTGCGCGCCGGCCTCATGCAGGCGGCTGCGGATATGGTCGCGCTCGGCGTCGGAAAAGGCTTTGGGCATCGGAGCACCTCTGTGACCAAAAATACGAATCTGGTCATACTGACTCTACCTCACCCCGCCCGGCTGTCAAGCCCGCAAACAAAGCGAGAGCGGGGGCCGCGTCGACGCGGCCCCCGCTCTCGTTGTGTCGTCGCCACAGCCGAGACTAGAGCGGCCACTCGCTCAGGATGCGCGCCGTCTCCTCGGCGTGTCCGGTCTCGTCGCGGACCATGTCCTCGAGTTGCACCTGCAGGCCCTTGTCGCCGAAAGCCTCGGCCTCCTCGGCGCGCTGGGTGTAGTCTTTGCCGGCCTGGCGCTCGGCGACAAGCACGGCTTCGAGCATCTCGCGATTGCTCTTGGCCGCCGGCACGGGGCGCGGCGTGGTGGTCGGCTCGCCGCCGAGGGCCACGATCTTGTTCGCCAGGAACTGCGCATGAAGTTGCTCGTCGGGTACTTCGGCCATGAAGAACTGCACGAGCTGCGGCCGAAACGGGCCATTGGCTTTGGCGGCGTAGGTCAGGTACTGGATGATCGCGCCGAGCTCGCCGGCCAAATCCTCATTGAGGTGCTCGACCATCGTCTTCTTGTCCATGAATAACCTCCGGGGTTGAATGTGAACGCAACGGCACCCTTGATCTTACTGCGTTTTGATCGGGGCGTCAGGTGTCTCTGCCCGGTCACGAAACCGCCACTGTTCAATCGACAGGCAGGCTGGGTTATGATGGCGACAGACCAACCAAGGACGGCGCCCATGGAACCCAAGTTCAACGTGTGGCTCGAGAAAGACGGCAAGGTGGTGCTCAGCCCGTGGCGCGTTCGGCTGCTCGAGACGATCGACGAGGTCGGCTCGATCAGCGCGGCCGCTGACACGCTCGACCTGCCCTATCGCCGCGCCTGGGAGAAGGTGCATGAGATCGAGCAACAGCTCGGTTTCAAGGTCCTCGACACGGCGATCGGCGGGGCGCAAGGGGGCGGCGCGCGGCTGACGGACGGGGCCCGTCGCGCGATCGCCCAGTTCCATAGCTTTGCCGATGGCTTCGAGATCGAGGTCGGGCGCCGCTACCGTGAAGCATTCAAGCGCGCCGGCGGAACGCGTCGGGCGACCCGCGCCAAGGCCGTGGCGGGCTGACCGGGCTGGCGCGCCGGGCAGAGCCGACAACTCGTCGAAAGACACCCGTATCGCTGGGCCTGTTTCTGCGTCTTCCTTGATAGACGCAGATGCAAGCCGACCTGACCGCCCTCTGGCGGCCAGCGCGTGCCATGAACGAACGCGATCTGGCCGAAATCTACACAGCCTTCAGCCCGCGCCTCTTCCGCTACGCGTATCGCTTTCTCGGCGATGCGGCCGAGTCGGAGGAGGCGGTCGCTGAGACGTTCCACAGATTCCTCGCCGCGTTGCGGCGCAATCAGGGGCCGCAGCAGCACCTCTCGGGCTACCTGTATCGCATCCTGCACAACATCATCACCGACCGCTTTCGGCGTCAACCACCGCCCGACCTGCCACTCACAGACGATTTGCCTGGCGACGGCGATCTGGCCCAAGTGCAGGCCGTCCACTCAGAGCAGGCGCGTGCGCGGGCGCTGCTTCAGCACCTGACACCCGAACAGCGCTTCGTCGTCTCCTGCAAGTTCCTCGAAGGCCTCTCGAACGACGAGATCGCGGCCGCGCTCGGCAAAAACGTGGGCACGGTCAAGGCACTCCAGCATCGCGGTTTGGAGGCGCTTCGACGCGCACTGACCCGTGAGGGATGGTCGTCGGAAGGAGCTCAAACATGATCGACCTGATGGACGAAGTCGACCGTTCGTATCGACTCGGGAAGGCCACTCATCCCGAAACCGAGCCCTGGCTGACGGCGTTGTCGGCCCTCGATCCGCTCCGATCTGTGCCGTCGCGATCGACCGACTCTGCCCGCGATGGGCAAGCTGCCTTCTTGAGCGAGGCCCGCACGCTCGGGCTTGAACTCGAACGTGCGACGGGCTCACCCGTATCGCGAACGGGCCTGGCGCGTCATCCTGTTTGGAAGGTCATTCCCTTCCAAAAGGAGCTCAGACCCATGAACGCGTTCGCGACGATCGCCCTGATCTTGTCGCTGGCCTTCGGGGGGGCGGGCGTCACTGCCGTGGCGGCTCAAACCAGCCAGCCCGACGAGGCCCTGTACGGCGTCAAACTCGCCACAGAAGATCTTCGGCTCGGGCTGTCCTCCGGCCCCGAGGCGCGCCTCGCACTGGCGCTCAACCTCGTGCAGGTGCGCACTCAGGAGATGACGAACCTGGCCGAATCCGACCGCCCGATCCCGCAGGTGACGGCGACCCGTCTGCAGGCCCACGTCGAGTGGGTGTTGCGGGCCGCGGCCGAACTCGACGATGCCGCGCTGGTCACGGCGCTGGCCCAGATACGGGAACGCAGCCAGGCGCAGGCACAGACCCTGGCCCGGCTCCGGAACGCCAGGCCCGAGGATTCCGGCCTGCAGAGCGCCGAGGCGGCGTTGCTGCAGATGCGCACCCTGGCCGAACTGGGCGAGCAAGATGTGACTCAGTTCCGTCTGAGGGCCCGCAACGGCCAGCCGACTCACGATGCATCCCAGACGCCGGCGGTCACGACGGCCCCGGATGAGGCTGGTGTCCCGGCGGCGACCGCGACCCCGGTCGGCCCAGGCTACGGCTTCGGCCCCGGGACCGGCGAGTGCCAGACCGGCACGACCTGCAC
>DKKP01000334.1 GCA_002455335.1 Anaerolineales bacterium UBA6663
AAGCGCTCGATCTTGCGCGCGCGCGAGACCAGCACCTTGTCGTCTTCCGAGAGCTCGTCGACGCCGAGGATGGCGATGATGTCTTGCAGGTTCTTGTAGCGCTGAAGCACGCGCTGCACCTCGCGGGCCGTCGCGTAGTGATCGGGCCCGACCACGTTCGGGTCGAGGATGCGGCTGGTCGAGGCCAGCGGATCGACGGCCGGGTAGATGCCCTTCTCGGCGATCGAGCGCTCGAGCGCCAGCGTGGCGTCGAGGTGCGTAAACGTGGCGACAGGGGCCGGGTCGGAGTAGTCGTCAGCCGGCACGTACACGGCCTGCATCGACGTGATCGAACCGTTCTTGGTCGACGTGATCCGCTCCTGGAGCTCACCCATCTCGTTGGCCAGGGTCGGCTGATAACCGACGGCCGAGGGCATGCGCCCGAGCAGCGCGGACACTTCCGAGCCACTCATGACGAAGCGGAAGATGTTGTCGATGAAGATGAGGACGTCCTTGCCCTCGTCGCGGAAGTACTCGGCCATGGTCAGGCCCGTCAGCCCGACGCGCAGACGGACGCCGGCTGGCTCGTTCATCTGACCGAACACCATGACGGTGTCCTTCATCACGCCCGACTCCATCATCTCACGGCGCAGCGCCGTGCCCTCGCGGGTGCGTTCGCCGATGCCGACGAACACGGAGTTGCCCTTGTGCACACGGGCCACCGAGCTGATCAGTTCGGTGATGATCACGGTCTTACCCGTGCCGGCGCCGCCGAAGATGCCCGTCTTGCCGCCCTTGGTAAAGGGCGCGATCAAATCGATGACCTTGATGCCCGTCTCGAACACCTCGACCCGCGTCACCTGATCTTCAAACTTCGGAGCCTGGGCGTGGATCGGGCGTTTCGCCACGGCGTTCACGGCGCCGGCCTGATCGACCGGACGGCCGAGGACGTTGAAGATGCGGCCAAGAGTCTGCGGGCCAACCGGAACCGAAATCGGCGCGCCGGTGTTCACCACCTCCATGCCGCGCGCCAGACCATCCGTCGAGTCCATCGCCACGCAGCGCACCCAGCTCTTGCCGAGGTGCTTCTCGACCTCGAGCACAAGCGGGTCCTCGTGCGGGCGAACGACCTCGATGGCATCAAAGAGCCTGGGCAGGTTATCTTCCGGGAACTCGCAGTCCACGACGCCGCCGAGCACCTGCACGATTTTGCCGTTTGTTGTCATAGTCATCTAGTCCTGTAGTCACGTAGTCTTGTAGTCGGGTTGGTCTCCAGTCAGAGCGTCTTCCGACGACCTGACTACCCGACTGCGCGACTACTCAGACTTAGCGAGTGCTTCCACACCGCCAACGATGTCGAGGATGTCGCTCGTGATCGACAGCTGGCGGGCCTTGTTGTAGCTGAGCTGTAGCTGGCCCAGCAGATCTTTTGCGTTGTCGGTGGCGCTGCGCATCGCGGCCATGCGGGCCGAGTGCTCGCTGGCCAGCGACTCGAGCAGCGCCTGGTAGACCTGCAGCTGCGCGAACCGCGGGACGATGACGTTCAACAGCTCCTCGCGGGCCGGCTCGTAGCTGTAGGCGGCCAGGGTCGCGTGGCTCTCCACCCCGCCGGCTGCCTCGCCGGCCGTGGACGGATCGAGCGGCAGCAGCTGCTGGATCGTCGGCTCCTGGCGCAGCGCATTGACAAAGCGTGTGTAGCACAGATACACCTTGTCGGCGCGGCCCTCGCGATAATCGTCAAGCAGCAGACGCCCGATCGCTGAGACGTCGGCGTAGGTCGGGTAGGCCGGAAGATTGGTGAACTCGGCGCTGACAGAGAACCGCCGCCGAAGCAGCAGATCGCGGCCCTTCCGCCCAACCGCCACGAATTTAACCGGCGCGGTCTGGTCCTTGGCGAAAGCCATCGCCGTGCGCAGCGCATTGGTGTTGTAGGCGCCGCATAGCCCGCGATCGCTCGTGAAGAGGACGACCGTCACGCTCTCGATCTTGTCGTGCTGGTGCAGTAAGGGATGCAGCGCCGTCAGGTTGCCCGGCTGCTGGCTGAGGTGGCTGAGGATATTGAAGGCCTTGGCGGCATAGGCGCGGGTCGCGAACATCGCCTGCTGCGACTTACGCACCCGCGACGCGCTGACGGCCTCCAGGGCCTTAGTCACCTGGCCGATGTTTTTGATGCTCCGCATCCGGAGCCGCATCGAGCGCAATGAAGCCATAATGGATTTCTGATTGCCGATTTCTGATTGCCGATTGAAGGTCAATCAGCAATCGGCAATCCACAATCAGCAATTAAGACTGCCAGCCGCTGTTGAACTGTTGGATCGCCGACTTGAGCCGCGGCTCGATTTCGGGTGCGATGGCCTTCTTCTCGGCAACCTCGCGGGCGATCTCGCCGTAAGAGGTCTCCATGAAGCGGATGAAGGATGCCTCCCAGGCTTTGACCTGATCGACGGCGATGGTGTCGATCAAACCGCGTGTCGCGGCGTACATGACCATGACCTGATTCTCGAGCGAAACCGGCTCGTACTGCGGCTGCTTGAGGATCTCGGTCAGGCGGTAGCCGCGGTCGAGTTGGCGCTGCGTGGCCTTGTCGAGGTCCGAGCCGAACGTGGCGAAGGCCGCGAGCTCGCGGAAGGCGGCCATATCGCCCTTGAGCTGGCCGGCCACCTGCTTCATGGCCTTGGTCTGGGCGTCGCCGCCGACGCGCGAGACCGATATGCCGACGTTCACGGCCGGGCGGATGCCCGAGTAGAACAGATCGGCCTCGAGGTAGATCTGGCCGTCTGTGATCGAGATGACGTTGGTCGGCACATAGGCCGAGACGTCACCGAGCAGGGTCTCGATGATCGGCAGCGCCGTGAGCGAACCGCCGCCGCGCTCGTCCGAGAGTTGGGCCGCGCGTTCGAGCAAGCGCGAGTGCAGGTAGAAGACGTCGCCCGGGTAGGCCTCGCGGCCCGGCGGGCGGCGCAGCAGCAGCGACACCTGGCGGTAGGCCCAGGCGTGCTTGGAGAGGTCGTCGAAGACGATCAGGGCGTCGCGCCCGGTCTCCATGAACTCCTCGCCGATGGCCGAGCCCGAATAGGGCGCGATGTATTGCATGGCGGCCGGGTCGTCGGCCGAGGCCACGACGATGATGGTGTAGTCCATCGCGCCGTGCTGCTCGAGGGTGCCAAGGACGCGCGCGATCTGGGCCTTCTTCTGCCCGATCGCGACGTAGATGCAGATGCAGTCCTTGCCCTTCTGGTTGATGATCGAGTCGATTGCCAGTGCGGTCTTGCCGGTCTGGCGGTCGCCGATGATCAACTCGCGCTGGCCGCGGCCGATCGGGATCATGGCGTCGATCGGCTTGATGCCGGTCTGAAGCGGGCGCTTGACGTCTTTGCGCTCGACCACGCCGGGGGCGATGCGCTCGATCGGCCGGGTCTTGTCGGTGACGATCGGGCCCTTGCCGTCGACGGGCTCGCCGAGCGCGTTGACCACGCGCCCGATCATGGCGTCGCCGACGGGCACAGAGGCGATCCGACCTGTGCCACGCACCAGCATGCCTTCTTCGATGCCGCTGTAGTCGCCGAGCGTGATGATGCCGACCGAGTCTTTCTCGAGGTTGAAGGCGATGCCCATGACGCCGTTGTCGAAGCGCACAAGCTCCTGGGCCTTGACGTTGCTCAGACCCGCTGCGCGCGCGATGCCGTCCCCGGCTTCGAGCACATGCCCGACTTCCTGGGCCGCGATCTGGGGCTGAAAAGCGTCGATTTGTTGCTGCAGTGAAGAGGCGAGGTCTTTGACGAAATCCGACATGCCGAAGTCTCCGAAGCGGTCGTTATAGACGAAAGGCCCGTTTCGTGCCAACAAAATCGCCAGCATGTTGCTGCCGGCGACAAAGATCACCTGTTTGGGGGCGAATGTGGTGGAATCATACTGTATTCGGCGACGATTGTCCAGCAATTCACAAACCGGAGGAGCGAGGAGCGAAGGGCGATGAGCGCGGCGTTCGCTCCTCGCTCTTCGCCCCTCCCCTTCACCCCTCCAACTTATCGTGCCGCGCCCGGCCCTGGCCGAGCTCGACGCTGCGCTGGTAGGCGGCCCAGATCGCGCGGGAGATGGCGGTCCGGAAGCCGGCTTTCTCGAGGTAGTAGAGTGCCTCGGCCGTCGTGCCGCCCGGTGAGGTGACCTGGTTGCGCAGACGCGCCATGTGGCTGGGCGAGTGCTGGTAGAAGTCGACCGAGCCCTTGACGGTTTGAGTGACCAGTTGCTCGGCCACACGCCGCGAGAAGCCCAAATGCACACCGGCGTCAACCAGGGCCTCCATGAAGAGATATACGTAGGCCGGGCCAGTGCCCGAGAGCGCCGTAGCCATATCCAGTTGATCCTCGTAGTCGGCCTCGACCTCCTGACCCAGCGCGCTGAGCAGCGCGCGCGCCTCGGCGCGCTGTTGCTCGGAGACCGCGGGCGCCGCGATCCAGACCGTGATGCCCTCGCCGATCTGGGCAGGTGTGTTCGGCATCGAGCGCACGATGTTGGGGTGCGCCAGGCCCTGCGCCAATGTCTCGACCTTGACGCCGGCCGCGATCGATAGCACGAGGGCGTCGGGCCGGATCCGTTCGTGGAGCTCGGGCAGCACCCGCGCCAGCATCTGCGGCTTGACGCCCAGTACGACGATGTCGGCCTCGGCGACCGCCTCGGGGTTATGCGTGGTCCAACGCACACCGTACTTCTCGGCCAGCACGCGTCCACGTTCCTCGCGCGGACCCGAGGCGATCAGGCGACCGGGCGTCGCCATGTTCTTGGCGAGCAGACCCGAGATCACGGCCTCGGCCATAGCGCCAGAGCCGACGAACGCGATTGTGGATTGATTGAGCATGGGCGGATTTTACCCGTGATCGTCCGTGATCATCGGCCCGATGCCGCGCACGCCGCCGGGGGCGCGTCGGAATGGCCGGACACGGCCCAATGTGGCGTACGACGATGGGTGGCGCGTCGTGATGGCCCGCGCGCCACGGCCCAACGTGGCGTACGACGATGGGTGGCGCGTCGTGATGGCCGGGCACGGCCCGA
>DKKP01000074.1 GCA_002455335.1 Anaerolineales bacterium UBA6663
CGGCAGCCGTAAGCTGCCGCGTCGCGCTCAACCGACCGCTCTACAACCAGCCGCGGCGCCGGTAGTACACCCAGAGCCCGATCGGGGCGACGAGCATCAGCGCCAGTGCCAGCCACAGCAACCACGGTTGATCAAAGGGCAGGTTGATGAAGTTCATCCCGAAGAACCCCGTGATCACGGTCAGCGGCATGAACAAGGCGCTGAGCAGCGTCAGCGCTTTCATGACTTCGTTTTGGCGGTTTGACGTGATCGAGAGGTAGATCTCGAACGAGTTGTTTGTGAGATCGCGAACGTTGTCGATCATGTCGCCGAGATGGAGCAGATGCTCGTAGAGATGGACGTACAGGTTCTTGTCAGCCGTGTCGATCCACGGGAAGTCTTCGCGCCCGAGCCGCCCGAGCACATCGCGCTGGGGCGTGATCACGCGGCGCAGGTCCATCACCGCGTGCTTGATCTCGAAGACCTGCGCCAGCAACGCCGGGGTCGGGTTGTCGAAGATCCTGTCTTCTATGGCGTCGATGGCATCGTCGAGGCGGTCGATCGCATGCAGGTGGTCGGTGATGATTTCGTCGAGCACAGCGAAGAGCAGGTGGTCGGGCCCTTGCCCGGTCAGCGCCGATGAGCCCGTCTGGGTCATCCGCCAGACCTCGTCGATCGCGGCGCTCTCGTGGATGTGGTGGGTGACCAGGAAATTGCCGCCCAGGAAGACGTCGACCTCATACGTGGCCTCGCTCAAGTCGCCTGCCGGGTAGTGCACCTCGTGCGCGCTGATGTACAGGTATCGATCCCAGGCCTGGAGCTTGGGCTGATTGCGCTCCTCGATCGCGTCATTGACCGTCAGCGGGTGAAATCCAAAGAGGTCCCTCAGGATCGGCTCGACACGCGGCCCAGGCTCGCCGGCCAGGTCGATCCACAACAGGCCCCCCGCATCTTTGAGGGCTGCGGCCCAGGTATTCTGAGGCAGATCGATCGTCGTCGCGCCTTTGGCGTTGCGGTAGAAGGCCCGGATCATACGCCGTCTCCCGTGGGCGTTTGGCCCGGTTCTGCGGTGGGTTCCGCCGGAGGCGGGGTCTGAAGTTCCGCGACCCTGGCCCTCAGTTCGGCATAGGCGGCCGATTGCGTCTGCTGGGCTCGTTGGCTGTCGGAAAGTGACCGACCCAACGCCTGATACTCGCCAAAGATCCGACCGGCGCCACCGGTCAGCGCCGCGACCAGTGCGCTGAGGGTGGCGATCACGAAGGCGACCAGCGCGCAAACCAGGCCGGCGCCAACCGGGTTGTTCGCGATATAGGCCCAGAGGTTATCCATGGTCAGCTCGCCAGCATCAGGCGCTCGGCGACGATGCGCTCGAGGCTATATACATCTGGCACCTGGTAGTCGACGCCCTCGGGCAGAGCACCTTCGTGCTGAGGCCTCACCCAAACCGTGAGGATGCCGACATCGTGGGCGCCTTTCAGGTTGCTGACAAGGTCATCGGCGAACAGGCACTCGTGCGGGGCCACGCCCAAACGTTCGAGCGCGAGCGCATAGGCGCTCACATCCGGTTTGGGCCGAAAGCGCATGGCAGTGATGTCGATGATGTGACTGAAGTGCCGACGCACGCCAAGTCGTTCGAGCACCCGTTCGGCGTGCGCGGCGTCGGCGTTGGTCAGGATCGCCTTCCGCAGTGGCAGACGGGCGAGCATCGCGCTCAGCGCCGGATCGGGCTTGAGGTAATCGGCCAACGGCAGGTCGTGAACAAAGGCCAGATAGTCTTCGGGGTCGACCTGTTCGTCGTGCATCAGGCCGAGCAGGGTCAACCCGTATTTCTCGTAGTGCGCCGACCGCCTGGCTTCGGCCGCCTCGCGGCTCACTCCGAACCGCTCAACGATGTAATCCGTGATCCGGCGTCCGATCGCGGGCCAGAGCCCGGTCGCCGGCCCGTAGATCGTATCATCCAGATCGCACAGCAGGGCTTTGAGCATAGGGTCGTATTGTACGCTGGGACAGATCCGTGCGCCGAAAAACGGCGCGTTGACCCGAGCAATCTCGCCGCGCGGTCGACCAGAGGGGTGGACGACACCCGGATCGTAAGATTTCGGCCGGGATGAGCGTCTGATGAAGAAGGTGAGGCATTAAGGGTTCTGTAAGCCGAAACCGGTATCGTCACCCTACGGTGAGCGAGGGCAGACAAAGGTGAACACGATGGGACGTTTGTTGAACTGGATGGCTCGAAACCGTTCTCGCCTGGTGGCCGTAGCCCTTTGGGTAGTCGCGATCGGGGCCTGGAACGTCTGGTCATCACAACGGAACCTGACGCCGCTGGCTGCCGTACAGGCCCTGATCGAGGTGCTCCGGGGCACGTTCTGGGGCCCGGCCATCTACATCGTCATCTACGCGGTTCGGCCATTGTTGTTCTTCCCGGCGACGTTCCTGACCATCGCTGGCGGCTACCTCTTTGGCCCATACTGGGGGCTGTTCTACACCATCGTCGCAGGCAACGTCTCGGCTGCCGTGGCCTACCTCGCCGGGCGCCTGCTTGGGCGGGGCCTCATTCAGGATCTCGGCCCGCTCGCGCCCTACGCCGACCGCATGCGGGCGCGAAGCTTCGAGACGGTCCTGATCTTGCGGTTGTTGTTTGCGCCGTATGATCTCATCGGCTACCTGGCCGGGTTTCTCACCGTTTCGTTTCGCGGCTTTCTCGTGGGCACTGCGCTGGGCAGCCTGCCGGGTAGCCTGGCCGTGGTCTCTTTTGGTGCCGCCATCCAGGGCGATTTCACAGGGGAGCTCCCGCGTCTCGACCCGGCCAATCTGATCCTGGGGGCCGTGATGCTCATCGTCAGCTTGCTGTTGTCGCGCTGGGTGCGTGCCCGCGAAGCCCGAGCCACGGCCGCCCGCCTAAGGGCCGAATCCACAGTGACGGCCGGCCCTGCGCTGACGCCTGACGCCTGACACCTTTCACCGATCACCATGACCACCTTCACACGCGTAGACGAAAACGACCGCCGCCTGCTTGCAAACGTACGACCCGAGTCCTGGCGCTCACCCACGCCCGCGGCGCGGTACAACCTGGTGGCGATCGGCGCCGGGACCGCAGGCCTGATCTCGGCCATCGGTACGGCCGGGCTGGGTGGAAAGGCCGCGCTGGTCGAGCGGAGCCTGATGGGCGGCGACTGCCTCGTCGTGGGCTGCGTGCCCTCCAAGACGCTTCTGCGCGCCGCCAAGGCAGCGGCCGATGCGCGCAAGGCCGAGCGTTACGGCGTAAACGTATCGGGCGTCGAGGTCGATTTTTCGGCCGTCATGGCAAGGGTTCGCGCCGTGCGCGCCGACATCAGCCACGTGGATTCGGCTGCGCGCTACAGCAGCGCGGGCGTCGACGTGTTCTTCGGCGCGGCGCGTTTCACAGGGCCCGACACGCTGCAGGCCGGCGATCAGGTGCTGCGATTCAAGAAGGCCGTGATCGCCACGGGCACGCGCCCGGTGGCTCCGCCGATCCCGGGGCTTGCCGAGGCCGGTTATCTGACCAACGAGACGCTGTTCTCGCTGACCGAGAAGCCGGCTCGGCTCGCCGTGATCGGGGGCGGGCCGATCGGCTGCGAGTTGGCGCAGGCCCTTCAGCGGCTCGGCGTCTCCGTCACGGTCTTCGAGATGACCGATCACGTTCTGCCGCTCGAAGACGTCGACGCCGCCGCGATCGTGCAGAACGCGCTGATCGCCGACGGGGTCTCGCTTGTGCTCAACGCCCGGATCGAGCGCATCGAAGTGGAGGGAGGCGAGAAGGTCGTCGTACACGCCGGCGGACGCCTGCCCGTCGACGCGATCCTGGTCGCGGCCGGCCGCGCGCCGAACATCGAAGGCCTCGGCCTCGAGACGGTTGGGGTCGAGGCCACCAAGAACGGGATCACGGTGGACGATTTCATGCGCACCACCAACCCGAACATCTTCGCCGCCGGTGATGTGGCGCTACGCGCGCGCTTCACGCATACCGCCGACTTCTCGGCGCGGCTGGTGATCCAGAACGCGCTATTTCTCGGCGCCCGACGCTGGAGCAACCTGGTGGTGCCGTGGGCGACGTACACCGATCCCGAGGTCGCCCATGTCGGGCTCTACGAGCGCGAAGCGGAAGCCCGGGGTCTGAAGGTGCAGACGATCACGGTGCCACTGGCCGAGAACGATCGCGCGCATGCGGACGGCGTCTCTGAGGGATTTGTTCGCGTGCACGTGCGGGCCGGGAGCGACAAGATCCTGGGCGCCACGGTCGTCGGTCCGCACGCCGGCGATCTGATCGGCGAGCTCTCGCTGGCGATCACCAACAAGATCGGCCTGCTCGGGGTGGCGGCCACGATCCATCCATACCCGACGCTGGCGGAAGCGATCCGCCGCGCCGCTGACGCTTACAATCGCACCCGGCTGACACCGTTGTTCAAGTCGCTGGCCACCCGCTGGTTGGCCTGGCAGCGCCGTTAAGGAGGCTCTGTGACGAATCGCCTGCGACTCGCTGCGCTGGTTGCTCTGATGCTCTCGGCCTGCGCACCGTCGAACCCCCAACCGCCCGTCGCGCCGCCAACCCAACCGCCCGCGACGCCGGCGACCGATGCCACGGCCCCACAGGCCCCGCCCGGCTATGAGGGCAAGGCCTGGGCCGATGTGTTGGCCGAGGCGCGTGGCCAGACCGTCGATTTCTACATGTGGGGCGGCAGCGACGTGATCAATCGCTGGGTGACTGGCCCGGTGGCCGATCTGGTCAAGAGCGAGTACGATGTCACGCTCAACCTCGTGCCCGTGAGCGACGCTCCGGAGTTCATCAACAAGGTGCTCAACGAGAAGCAGGCCGGGCGCAGCGACGGCTCGGTCGATCTGATGTGGGTCAACGGCGAAAACTTCCGCACGCTGCGCGAGGGCGAGCTGGCGTATGGGCCCTGGGCGCAGTTCCTGCCCAATGCCGTGTACGTGAACCAGGACGATCCAAGCGTCGCCAACGACTTCGGCTACCCCGTCGACGGCTACGAGTCACCCTATGGCAAGGCCCAGTTCGTCATGATCTACGACAGCGCACGCACGCCAGAGCCGCCGCGCACCATGGCCGCGCTGCTCGAGTGGATCGCGGCCAACCCCGGACGGTTCGCTTACGCCGCTCCGCCGGATTTCACCGGCAGCGCGTTTGTCCGCCACGTGTGCTATCACGTCGCCGGGGGGTACGAACGTCTGCTTGGCGCGTTCGACGCCGCCGTCTTCGACCAGCATGTGGAGCCGTGCTTCGGGGCGCTTCAGGCGCTCGAACCGAGCCTGTGGCGCGGCGGCCAGACGTATCCCGAGAGCCGTGCGCAGATGCAGGATCTGTTCGCCAATGGCGAGATCGACTTCGACATGGCCTACAACCCGGCCGAGGCCTCCAGCCTGATCGCTCAGGGCCGCTATCCGGCAACGACACGCACGTATGTCTTCGACGAAGGCACGATCGCAAACACCCACTATGTGGCGATTTCGTTCAACGCAACCGATCGCGCCGGCGCGATGGTGGTCGCCAACGCCTTGCTCTCGCCCGAGCTGCAGCTCAGCAAGGCTGACCCCGAAGGGTGGGGCGATCTGACAGTCCTCGATCCGGCGCTCCTGCCGGCGGATTGGGCGGCGCGCTTCAAGGATCTGCCGCGCGGCCCTGCGACGCTCAGCGACGCCGAGCTGGCGAGCCGACGCCTGCCCGAGCTGCAGGCCGCCTGGCTGAGCGCAATCGAAGCCGGCTGGATCGAACAGGTGCTGGAGCGCTGATCGATGCGGCTTCCCCCATGGCTCGGCCTGCTGCCAGCGCTGCTCACCATCGCCGCATTGTTCGGCGGTGGTCTGCTTCTGGCGCTGGCCCAGAGCCTGGGGTATTGGCCAGCGCTTGGGCGCGCCGTCCTGTCGCTGGACGCGTACCGCGCCGTCCTGGCTGAGCCATCTTTCTGGCCCTCGCTGACCTTTACGACCTGGCTGGCCGCCGTCTCGACCCTGGCTTCGCTGATCGTCGGCCTGTTCGCCGCCCTGGCCCTGAACGACAGCGTGCTGGGCCAGGGCGTCACACGCTACCTGGCGCAGCTCAACCTCCCGGTGCCCCACGCCGTCGGCGCCGTGATGGTCTTGCTGCTCTTCACGCAGAGCGGCTGGTTTGCGCGCCTGGGAACATCTCTGGGTTGGATCGATCGCCCCGCCGACTTCCCGATCCTGACCCACGACCCGCTTGGCGCCGGGATCCTGATCGAATACGTCTGGAAGTCCACGGTCTTCGTCGCCGTCAGCGTCTGGGCGGCGCTGCAGTCGATCGACCCCGATTACCAGCTGGCGGCGCGCACGCTTGGCGCATCGCCCTGGCGCCGTTTCTCCGCCGTGACCCTGCCGCTGCTGCGGCCGGCCCTGATCGGCGCCGCGACCCTGGTGTTCGCGTACACCTTCGGGGGCTTCGAGGTCCCGCTGCTCCTGGGCCAACGCTATCCCTCAGCGCTGGCGGTGCTGGCGTATCGGGATTACGTGGCGGTCGATCTCGATCGCCGCCCCGAGGCGCTGGCGCTTTCGCTCTTGATCGCGGTAGTGACCGGCGTGGTGGCGGCTGGTGGCTGGTGGCTGCAGCGCCGTCTCGCCGAAGAGGGCGGGCCGCGCCGATGATGACGCCCTCGCACTTCCTGATGACCGCGGCCGCCGACGCGCTGCTCAAGGCACGGGGCGTCCGCCCGCACACCCTGGCCTTACTTGTCGGCTCGGTGGCGCCGGATCTGCCGTTGTATGTGCTCAGCGTCGCCTATATCGGCTGGAACTACTACGCCGCACCGTGGTTGTTTGGTGCGCCCGCGCCAGCCGAGCATGTGTTCGGCGCAGGGTACGACACGCTTTACTTCACGGATCCACTTTGGGTCATCTCGCATAACGTGCTGCATGCGCCGCTGACCCTCCTGGCATTTGCCGGGATCGGGGCCTGGGCCGCTCGCTCGGGTCGACCGTGGGGGATCGTTGCGCTCTGGTTCCTGGCGGGCTGCGCGTTGCATGCGGGCGTCGACATCCTTACCCATCGCGACGACGGGCCGCTGTTGCTCTTCCCGTTCGACTGGAGCCTGCGCTTCCCGGCGCCGATCAGTTATTGGGATCGACGTTACGGCGCGGCGTTGTTCGCGCCGTTCGAGCGCGGTCTGGATGCCGTGATCGTGGTCGCCTTCGCGGTGCGCTGGATATTCGGCCGCGTCAGGCGGCGGAGCACGACGCCATGAGCGCACGCTCGCGTCGCCTGCTCTGGCTGGTCGTGGTCGTGGTCTGGGCTGTGCCATTCGTTCCGCTGCTGATCTGGCCGTTCGCAGGAAGCTGGTTGTATCCGGCGCCGTTGCCGACGATCTGGGGTGATCGGGCCTGGTCGTATCTCGCCAGCCCAGGAGCGCGTGTCGGCCAGGCGCTGTTCAACAGCCTGAGCCTGGCGCTGGTGGTCGCGTTTGCGGCTGTGGCTTTGGGGTTGCCGGCCGGGCGCGCGCTCGCACTCGGCCGTTTTCGCGGACGCGGTCTGGCGCACATGGTTTTTCTGCTGCCCGCCATCGTGCCGCCCCAGGCTGCGGCTTTTGGTCTGCACGCGACCTTTCTCCGGGCCGGGCTGGTCGACCACTGGCTCGGGGTCGCGCTGGCGCATCTTGTGCCCGTATTACCGTACGTGGTGATCACGTTGGTCGGCGTCTTCGCGAACTACGACGCGAGCTTCGAGCAACAGGCGCGCACGCTCGGTGCCGGACCCTGGTTGCGGTTTCGTGCCGTGACGCTGCCGCTGATCTTGCCCGGCCTGCTGGTCGCCGGCCTGTATGCATTCTTGATCTCGTGGAGCCAGGTGCTTGTAACTCTGTTGATCGGCGGCGGAACAGTGACGACTCTGCCTATGCTGTTGCTGGCCTTCGTCGCCAGCGGCGACCATGCCCTCGCCGCGGCCTTGTCGCTTGTGCTCCTGATCCCGGCTTTCGTCGTCCTTGGCGCAGCCATCCGGCTCTCGAGAACGGCCGGAACGCCGGCCGGCGGCGGCCGCATCGCGTGAGGATCCAGTCGCGACTATCCCATGACACACGTTGAGCTCAAGCATCTGACCTACTCTTACGACGCCCATCCGGCGCTGGCCGATCTTTCGCTCGAGATCGGCTCGGGCGAACTGGCCGCCGTGCTCGGGCCTTCGGGTTGCGGCAAGACGACGACCCTGCGCTTGCTCGCGGGACTGCTCCACCCAACGGCCGGCGATGTGCGCTTCGACGGCCACTCGGTGCTCGAGACGGCTGCCGAGCGCCGCGGCGCCGTGATGGTCTTTCAGCAACCACTGCTCTTCCCGCATCTCTCGGTCTTCGACAACGTCGCCTTTGGCCTGCGCGCCCAGAAGCAGCCGGAGCCCGAGATCCGACGCGCGGTGGCCGAGATCCTGGCCAGAGTGCGGCTCGAGGGCCTCGAGCGACGCGGCCCACGCGAGCTCTCGGGCGGCCAGGCGCAGCGCGTGGCGCTGGCGCGCGCGCGCTGATCAACCAACTGCGCGTGCTGCTGCTCGACGAACCGTTCGGCGCACTCGATCTCAAGCTACGCCAGCAGAT
>DKKP01000401.1 GCA_002455335.1 Anaerolineales bacterium UBA6663
ATCGGCGTGTTGGCTTCGACGCCAGTCGGTTTGGCCCAGTCGGGCGCGTCGAGCAAGACCAGGATCAGGCGATACCCGCGCGCGGCGGCATCGGGCAGGGCGGCGTCGGTCAGCGACCAGTCGAACAACCCACGCGTCGGCTCGATCTGGCTCCAGCGCAGCGGGATGCGCAGCCAGCTGAAGAACGTCAAATCATCAAGCACGCCTGAAACGGCCCCCGACGGGTACTGGGTCAGATCGACGTTGACCGCGCGCAGGCTTTCGGGGCGCGGGTCGAGATCTGCCTGGGGCAGGCCGGCCACGATGCCACGAGCTTTGGCCTCGTGTTGGAGCCCGACGGCGGCGGCGCCCAGTGCGCTCGCGAACACGGCCAGGGACGAGATCAGGGCAAGGATGCGTTTCATACGACCCAAACAGTATACGAGATCAGGTTCTCGCCGATGTTGCGTGCGATGGCTTGTATTTTGGAGGCTATGGCGCCGCTTTGTCGAGCCCAAGCGCCGCGCGCACCGCCGGCGCCACACGCGTGCCGAGCAATTCGATGGCGCGCATCATCTTGACGTGCGGGATCGTTCCCACGCCAAGCTGGAGCAGCAGACGTTGATGGCCGAAGATCTCGTGTTGAAACAGGATCTTCTCGACGATCTGATCCGGCGCGCCGACGAAATCCGAACCACGGAGCGTGATCGCGCCCTCGAATTGCTGGCGCGTGATCGGCGGCCAGCCACGCTCGCGCCCGATCTTGTTCATGACCTGTGCGAAGGCCGGGAAGTAGTCGTTGGCCGTCTGGCGTGGGTCGTCGCCGATGAAGCCGTGCGAGTTGATGCTGATCGGCAGCGTCGCCGGGTCACGCCCGACGCGGCGCGCCGTCTCACGGTAGAGCTCGACCAGGGGTGCAAATCGCTCGGGCATGCCGCCGATGATCGCAAGCGCCAGAGGTAGCCCGAGCGTCGCCGCGCGGACAACCGATTCGGGCGTCCCGCCGACCGCGATCCAGATCGGCAGCGGATCCTGCAGTGGACGTGGAAAAACGCCCTGGCCGTTCAGCGCCGCGCGATGTCGCCCGGCCCACGTGATCTGCTCAGAGGCGCGCAACTTGAGCAGCAACTCGAGTTTCTCGGTGAACAGCGCGTCGTAATCGTTCAGGTCGTAGCCAAACAGCGGGAACGACTCGATGAATGAGCCGCGCCCGGCCATGATCTCGGCCCGGCCGCCGGAGATCAGGTCGAGCGTGGCGAACTCCTGAAAGACCCGCACCGGATCGGCCGAGCTGAGCACGGTGACCGCGCTTGTCAGCCGGATGCGTCGCGTGTGGGCCGCAGCCGCGGCCAGGATGACGGCCGGGGCTGAAGCGACGAAATCGGGTCGATGGTGCTCGCCGATGCCGAACACATCCAGCCCGACCTGATCGGCCAGCTCAATGGTCTCGAGCAGATCGCGCAATCGGTGCTCGGGGGTGAGCAAGCTGCCTGTGTTCGGATCCGGCGTGCGCTCGACGAACGAGTACAGGCCGAGCTCGAAGCCGCGGGCCGGGTGTGAGACGATGTCGGGAATGGGTCTCTCCTTGAGGATCTGATCAGCGCCAATCGAGCTTTCCCGTGAGGCCATCGCCCGTGACCTGTTGCGCGATGCCGGTGCGGGCGTCGATCAACCAAAGGTTGCCGCCGGCCACGATCGCGACAAGGCGTCCGTCGGGCGACCACTCGGGGAAGGCTCCGGGTGACAGACCGGCCTCGTCTTCTGGCGGAAACAGCAGATGCGCGTTGCTGCCATCGGCGTCCATCAGGTGCAGACGATAGTGGCTGAATGGGGAGTTGTCGGGCTCGATCGCCTGAAGGTAAGCGATCGATTCGGGCGCCCCGAAGGACTCGATCGGCGAAGGCGCCGGGTTGGCGAACATCCCGGCCCGGTTGACGAGGTCGACGCGGGCCGTGGTCAGCACGTTGAGCGCCGTCACGTCGAAGACCGGGGAATCCTCGGGCAGCTCCAGGCCAAGCGGCGCGCCATGGGTGACGGTATACAGCCAGCCGCCCGGCGCCCAGCGCAACGACGGGTACCAGGCCCAATCGCTGCGCGCGTTGTATGCGGTCAGGCCGAGCAAAGGCGTGACACCATTCGTGGCAAGGTCGACCAGCCCGATGCCGTCGGTGCGCGCGTACGCGATTTGAGTGTTGTCGGGCGACACGGCGTAGCCTGTGCCCCACCAGCCGTAGAGCCCGCCCGACGAGGTGTCGAGCACAAGCACCGGGTTGAAGCCCAACTCCTCAGTTTGTTCGTCGATCGCCCAACTGAGCAGCCACAGGTCATTGTTGGCCTGCCAGCCCGGCGCGCGCTCGGTCTTGAAGGCCGAGGTGTAGGCGATCGTCGGCGGCGAGTCGGGCAAGTCGACCCAATCGGCCCAAAGCACGTTGGCCGCCGGCAACGCGATCGCCTCGCGCGGGCCGGCGGCGCTGATCTCGGCCACATAGAGCGCATTGAATTGCTCAGCCGCGGTGTCCGTCACGGCGCGCGTGTAGAGCAAGAACTGGCCGTCGGGCGAGAGGCTGAAGACCCGACCGTCGAGGTCGCCATCGTCAGCGATCAGCAGGCGCTGATTGGTCAGCCCGCGCGCGGCCCAGGCGCTGCCGCCGCTCATGAAGGCCAGCGTGCCCGAGATCGGGATCGTCGTGAACGCGTTTTGCGCGCCGACCATCACGATCTCCTCGACGGCAGGCGTGAGTACGACCCGGCGGATCACGCTTCGCCCGGTCTGCACGCCGTTTTCGAAGACCGTGCGGTAGGTCAGCTCCTCGAGCCCATTGGCGCCGGCCTGCACCAGCCGGCGTTCGCCGGCGGGAAGCGTTTCATTGCGCACGGTGCGCGACGTGTACGGGATGGTGACCTGCTCGATCGACGTGGTCTCGCTGATGCGGGTCAGCACAAGGTGATCGCCGTCGTTCAACAAGGCGAAGGGCGGGATCGACAACCGGTCGGTCTCGCCGACGGCGATCCCGGCCAGGGCCAGCGCTTCGCGCGCGGTCACCGGCGCAGTCACCTGAAACCGCTGCGTCTGGCCGTCGGCCGAGATGCTCACGACGATCTCGGCCAGCGGCTCGGCCGTCGGCGCGCTAGTCACCGGCGCGCAGCCCGCGGCCAGCCCAAGCACGAACGCGATCAGGAGAAGATGAAGTCGCACGACGCTATTTGCTGCCCGTGACCGTCAACTGCCCGTCCGCAATCACGACGCTGTTCAACCGGACGCCCGTGAGCGCCGGCGCGATTGAACCCGTGGCCCATTCGTTGAGCGCATCCGAGACCTGAGTGAGCACGTCGTCGGGTACACCCAGAGGCCCAAAGGAGCCGCTCTCGGCCGTAAAGGTCAACACGCCATCCGACGAGACCTCGGGCTTGATGATGAACGTGGCGTCGACCGTCAGGCCCTGAACCACCGCCGTGCCGTAGAGCTGGATCTTGCCGTCGCGCAAAAAGACCTGCGGGTTGGTGAGGGCCGGGTCAGTGGCATGATCCTCGAGATACAGAGCCACCGCCGAGGTCAGCTGCTGTTCGGTAAACGTGACGGTCACCGAGCCGGAGGCGGCAGCGGCCGCCGCGGCCTCGAGAAGGTCGGTGACCTCGGAGGCCGAGGTGGCCGACACAGGGATCGGTGAGGCGGGCGGCGTCGGCGCCGCAAAACCGGGGATCCCGCAGGCAAGGGTCACCGCGGCCAGGGCCGCCAGGGTCAGTCGAAGTTGGGTGCGCATCCGAAAATCATAGCACGGACACATTTGCCCGCCGGCCGACGTGGGCTATACTGCACCTTCTCCAAGAGGATGGCATGATCGATAACGTCAATGGTTTTGTCCCAAATTCACACTCCAACGGCAAGGAATCGTCCGATTCCGGCGATCCGTGGGCGTCGGAGGGCGATCTCCAGGCCCACTACAGCCCGGTCAGTGGGCTGACCGGCGGCCCGGAGCGGGCTGAAATACCGACGGCGGAGCCCGAGGCGGGTCAACCAGCGCAGGCGGATCTCGTCGCTCAGGACGCCGTGGCGACCCGCCAGCCCGAAACAGAGCGTGCCGCGAGCGAGTTGGAGCCTGAATTGGAAGGGGCCACGAACCCTGTCCTTGACGCAGGCCCGTCCATCGATGAGGAGCCGTCGACCGAGGCGATCGTGGCGGTTGAGCCGACCGCCGAGCCTGCCGAACCGGAAATGTCGGTGGTCGAGCAGCCGGCCCCTGAAGACACCGAACTGCAACCCGACGCTTCGGCCACGACGGACGAGGTTGTCGATGATGGGGTTGCAGCCGATGAGCCCGACGCTAACCAGCCACTGCCGGTCGGTCGGCCGCCATCGCCGCTTGAACTCGATGCGCAGGTCGAGAGCCTTCTGTTTGTCGCCGACGGCCCAGCGCCGATCGGAAAGCTGGCCGAGGCCCTCGAGGTCAGGCCGGCCGAAGTCGAAGCCGCGCTCGAGGCCCTCGAAGCCCGGTACCTGGGCCGCGGGATCGCGATCCAGCGGATCAAGGACCGGGTCCAACTGACGACGGCGCCGACCGCCGCCGGCCTGATCCAGCGATTTCTCGGGCTTTCGGCCACGGCGCCTCTCTCGAAAGCGGCGCTCGAGACGCTGGCGATCATCGCTTATCGCCAGCCCATTACGCGTCCGCAGATCGAGCAGCTCCGCGGCGTGAACTCCGACAGCGTCATCAAGAACCTGTTGACCAAGGGCCTGGTCGAGGAGGCCGGCATCGCTGATGGGCCGGGTCGACCGGTGCTGTACGTGACCACACCCGAATTCCTGCAGCATTTTGGCCTTTCGGCGCTTTCGGAGCTGCCGGCGCTCAACCTCGACGATGCGCGGCGTAACTTCGCCAGCGAAATCCTCAAGGGCTGAGCCTGGTCGTGGACCGCGCCCGGCACTTGACGATAAATTTGAACCAGAATGAGCGGTTCAGCGTCTGCGTGTGTATATATGTCTGATATGGACCCCGAACTTCTCGCGCGCGCCTGCGACGGCCAGGAAGCGGCAGGCGCCGAGCTCTTTGCCGCGCACTATCCGGCCGTGATGCGGCTGTGTCTGGCGCTGCTTGGCGATGTGGCCGACGCCGAAGAGGTGGCTCAGGATTCCTTTGTATACGCGTTGAAGAACATCCGGCGGTATGCGCCGGAGCGTTCGGCGTTTCGCACCTGGTTGTGCGTGATCGCGGTCAGCCGGTGTCGAAACAAACGGCGTCGACGGCTCCTCGATCTTCTTCCGCTCTCGGCTGCGGCGCTGAGCCAGGCGGCGACCACGCGCGAGGTCGAGCAGGCCCTGGCCGCTCAAGGCCTGCGCACCCAGCTCTGGCGCGCCATTCGGGATCTGCCGGCCGATCTACGCGAGGCCGTTGCGTTGCGCTACCTCGGCGGGCTACGCTTCCGTGAAATCGGAGAGGTGATGGGCTGCAACGACAAGACGGCGCAATCGCGGGTGCGTCTCGGCGTCGAGCGCCTGCGCCGGGTGCTGGCCCCGCTGGGCGCCGATGTCGACTGGCAGGCTTTGGAGGCAGCTGTATGAACCGACCCGTCGAGCCGATGTTGCGCGGCCTGGCCCCGGCGCTGGATCGGGTGCACCTGACCGGCGGCGGGTGGCCTGAGCTTTGGGCCAGGGTCAATGCGGTCGTCCAACGCCGGACGCCGTTGTGGCCCGTGCTGGCCAGCGGAACCCTGTGTCTGGCGCTCTTCCTTGGATCGACAGTCGTTGGCGTCATGCTCGGCGTCACGCCGACGGCCGCCGCTCAAGCCGCGCCGACGCCGATCGAGGTCAGCCAGGTGATGACCCCCGATGAAACCCAGTCGGTCAGGGCCGGGGTTGCGGCGACTTCTACACCGGCGCCCGTGGCGCTCCCTGATCGCTGAAACGAACCGAGACGAGATGCACCATGTCTGAACGACTTCAAAAACTGCTCGCCCAGGCGGGATACGGCTCGCGACGGGCCTGCGAGGAACTGATCTTGCAGGGCCGCGTCACGGTGAATGGGCGCCCGGCCGAACTCGGTCAGAAGGCGGACCCGGCCGTCGATCGGATCACGGTCGATGGCGAGCCGCTCTCGGCCGCCGAGCAATTGACCTATATCGCCCTTCACAAACCCGCCGGTGTGGTGTCGTCGCGTGAGCCGCAGGGCCCGCGTGAGACTGTGCTCAATCTGGTGCCGAGCACAGTGCGGCTTTACCCGGTAGGGCGGCTCGACCTCGACAGCGAGGGCCTGACCTTGTTGACCAACGACGGCGATCTGGCCAACAGATTGACGCACCCGAGTTTCAACGTCGACAAGGAGTACCGGGTGCTGGTCAAGGGACATCCCGACGAGGATCAACTCGATGCCTGGCGCCGAGGCGTCGTCTTGATCGACCGCGAGACGAACGAACGCTGGCGGACGCGGCCGGCCAAGGTCTGGCGCGAAGACAATCCCGGCCCGACGACCTGGCTGCGCGTGGTCATGCAGGAGGGCCGCAAGCACGAGATCCGCGAGATCGGCTCGGCGCTTGGCATCCCCGTGCTCCGTTTGATCCGAGTGCGGATCGGCACGCTCGAACTCGGCGGCCTGCGCACCGGGGACTGGCGTTCGCTCGAAGAACACGAGGTGCGCGCGCTGCGCGGCCGGCGTGCCGCCATGCAGGAACAACACGTCCGCGCCAAGCCGCAGACGCAGATGCGCCTGCAGCAATGACCCCATCTCGCTGAACTGGGTGAAGACCAGCG
>DKKP01000086.1 GCA_002455335.1 Anaerolineales bacterium UBA6663
TTTGTGATTTGCGATTGGTGATTTGCGATTTCCTCAGAGCCAGGAGGAAATCGCAAATCACCAATCGCAAATCACAAATGTCAATGAGGGCAAGACATGATCGTCGTCAAAATAGGCGGCACGTCTGGCGTGAACTTCGACGCCGTGATGGCCGATGTCGCGGCGCAGGTGAAGTCGGGGCAGAAGCTGATCGTCGTGCATGGCGGCTCGGGCGAGACCAACGCCATCAGCGAGCAACTGGGGCACCCGCCGCAGTTCGTGACGTCGCCGTCGGGGTTCACGTCGCGCTACACCGATCGGACCACGCTCGAGATCTTCGCCATGGTGACCACCGGCAAAATCAACACCCTGATCGTCGAGCGGCTGCAGACCCTGGGCGTCAACGCCTTCGGGCTTTCGGGCGTCGACGGACGCGCCATGGTCGCCCAGCGCAAAGAGGCGATCCGGATCATCGACCCAAAGACCGGCCGGCCGCGCATGCTGCGCGACGACTACACCGGCAAGATCGAGTCGGTCGATCAGCGCCTGCTTCAGGCGCTGATCGACCTTGGCCTGACGCCGGTCATGGCGCCGCTGGCGATCTCGCCAGCGGGCATTGCCCTCAACGTCGACGCCGATCGCGCAGCCGCGATGGTCGCGGGCGCCGTGCAGGCCGAGCAACTGATCATCCTCAGCAATGTGCCGGGCCTGTTGCGCCAGTTCCCGGACGAGAGCACGCTGATCCGCCACATCGACAAAGACAAGGTCGAGGCCTCGCTCGAGTTTGCCGAAGGCCGGATGAAGAAGAAGGTCCTGGGCGCCAGCGAAGCGACTGCCCTGGGTGTGCAAAAGGTCGTGTTCGCGGATGGGCGCTGTGAGAACCCGATCCAGCGGGCATTGGCGGGCGAGGGAACCGTCATCTCTTGATTTGCGATTGGCGATTGGTGATTTGCGATTTCCTCAGCGGCAGGGGGAGCGACTATGACACCAGAGGAATTGCGCCAACGCACGAAGGAGTTTGGAGTGAGGTGTATCCAGGTTGTTGATGCCCTGCCTACCACTCGAACGGGAGATGTTCTCGGAAAATAGCTGTTGCGCGCGGCCACATCGGTAGGTGCCAACTATCGGGCAGCAACACGCGGGCGCTCTGGACGCGAGTTCGTCGCCAAACTCGGGGTCGCGATTGAAGAGGCGGATGAATGCCTCTACTGGTTGGAGGTCATCATCGACGCCAAACTGCTTCCAGCCAAACGATTGACAGAATATTGCGCGTCGAAGGCGAAGAGATCGTGAAAATCCTTGTCGCGACCGTTCGCACAATGAAGAATCGCACAGCAACCTGAAAGGCCCCTTCGCCTTCAGGCAATCGCAAATCACAAATCGCAAATCACAAATGACTACCCATCAGCAATTCGAAGCCGATCACACCTCCGGCCTGTACACCAAACGTGCCCTCACGATCGTTCGAGGTCAGGGCGCCACCCTGTGGGACAGCGAGGGCAAGGCCTACATCGACTGCGTCGGCGGCCAGGGCGCAGGAAACCTGGGGCACGCCAACCCGGCCGTGATCCGGGCCATCGCCGAGCAGGCCGGGGCCGTGATCTCGGTGCCCGAGATGTTCTACAACGACAAACGCGCGGCCCTGATGGAAAAACTGCTCAGCATCGCGCCGCCCGGCATGCGGTACACGTACTTCTCGAACAGCGGCGCCGAGTCGGTCGAGGCCGCGTTCAAGTTCGCACGGGTGAAGAGCGGCAAGCGCCAGATCATCGCCACGGTGCGCGGCTTCCACGGCCGCACCATGGGCGCGCTCTCGGCCACCTGGGAGAAGAAGTACCGCGAGCCGTTCGAGCCGCTGGTGCCCGACTTCACCCACGTGCCCTACAACGACCTGGCCGCGCTCGAAGCCGCGATGAGCGACCAGACCGCGGCCGTCATTTTGGAGGTCATCCAGGGCGAGGGCGGCGTCCGGCCCGGCACGGCCGAGTTCCTGCAAGGCGCGCAGGCGCTGTGCCGCAAGCACGGCGCGTTCCTGATCCTCGATGAAGTCCAGACCGGTTTCGGCCGCACCGGCGCGATGTTCGCGTGCGAGCACTTCGGACTGGAGCCCGACATCCTGTGCCTGGCCAAGTCGATCGCCGGCGGCCTGCCGATGGGCGCCGTGCTCTTCAATGAGCGCGTCGGCAAGATGCCGCCCGGCGTGCACGGCAGCACCTTCGGCGGCAACCCGCTGGCCAGCGCAGCGTCGCTGGCCGCGATCGGCTACATCCAGAGCGAAGGCCTTGTGGATCGCGCCGCCGAGCTGGGCGCGTGGTTCGTGGAGCGACTGAGCCGAATCCAGAGCCCGCTGATCCGCGAGGTACGTGGCAAGGGCCTGATGGTCGGGGTCGAACTGAAACAGAAATCCGCGCCGTATCTGCAGGCGCTGATGAACCAGCACCAGGTGCTGGCGCTGCCGGCGGGCATGAACGTGTTGCGCTTCCTGCCGCCGCTCGTGATCGAGCAATCTGACCTGGCCCGCGTCGGCGACGCCGTCGAGGCCGTCCTCACCCGCCCCGCCGTTTCGACGACGGTCGAGGGCACTGAGTGAGATAGGGATCGTCTTTGCCACGAATTTCGCGAGTGATTACGAATTGGCACGAATCCACAATGGTTATTCGTGCCAATTCGTAGCAGTTCGTGAAATTCGTGGCCAAAGATATCGTAGAGGCAAACAGCATGACCGAGGATAGCCGTTACCGGCAGTACACGCCCCGCCCGCTCGAGATCATCGACACGACGCTGCGCGAAGGCCAGCAGACGTCGTTGATGCACGACCACTTCAAGTATTTCTTCACCCGGCAGGACAAAGAAGAACTGCTGCGCGCCCTGATCGTGTGCGGCGTCAAGTTCGTCGAGCTGTTTGCGCCAGTCGTCAGCGCGCAGGAGGCCGCGGACTTCGCGGCGCTCAAGGCTGTGCGCGACAGCCTGATCACGCAAAAGGGCTACACGTTCCTGCTCGCGCATGTGCGCTGCCACCCGCGCGACGTCGAGAGCGCGATCGCGGCCGGCGCCGACGGCCTCAACTTCTACATCGGCACGTCGCCCGAGTCGCGCGCCTTTAACCACGGTCGCCAGCTCGACCAGATCGTGGCCCAGACCCGGCCCCTGATCGAGGACGTGCGCAAGAACCACCCGAACCTGATCCTGCGCTTCTCGGGCGAAGACGCCTTCCGCACTCGCATCGGCGATCTGTGCTACGTGTACGACGCGATCGCGCCACTGGTCGACCGGCTCGGCCTGCCCGACACGGTCGGCGTTGCCACGCCCACGACCGTGATCGAGCGCGTCGCCGCGCTGCGGGAGCGCTATCCGACGATGGACTTCGAGGGCCACTTCCACGAAGACCGGGGCTTCTCGTTGGTCAACACGCTCGAGGCCGTACGCGGCGGAGTCCGCTACATGAACACGACCGTGTTGGGGGTCGGCGAACGATCCGGCATCACGTCGATGACGGCCCTGCTCTTCAACCTGTTTCTCGATCACGCCTACGACGCGCTCGAGGGCTACCACCTGCGTGGCCTGTACCCGCTCAACGTGCTCACCGCCGACAAGCTCAAGATGCTCGTCCCGCCGCGCGAGCCCGTCAGCCTGACCAACCGGACGCACACCGCCGGCGTGCATCAGAACGCCGTGCTGCACGGCGCGGCTTCATACGAGGCGCATCCGCTCGATCAGTTCGGCGTCAACGAGTCGGAGATCCTGCTCGGGCCGCTGTCGGGCTGGAACATCATCCACTACTTCCTCAAGGAGATCCGGTACTACGAGCTCGACGAAGACAGGGCGCGCGAGATCGCGGCCATTTTCAAGCAGCGCGTGTATCAGGAATCGCCCGAGACGCCGCCCGAGCAGGTGCTGATCGCCATCGCCGACGAGCTCGGTCTGCGCAAGCTCCAACTGCCCGAAGGCCGGCACGAGATCGTGCAACGCCTCGATGGCGGCGAGCGTGCGCGCGCCGCGGCCGGCTTCGCGCTGCCCGCTCACGGCCGATAGGAGCCGACGATGGGCAAGACCTTCGCCGAGAAAGCGCTCGCCCGCGCCGCCGGGCTGGCCGAGGCCATGGCCGGCCAGATCGTCGATGCGCGGCCCGACATCATCCTCTCGCACGACAACACGGCCCCAATCGCGCGCATCTTTCGCACCATCGGCGTCGACAAAGTGGCCTTCCCCGAGCGGTTGGCGATCACGCTCGATCACGCGGTGCCGGCGCCGACGCCCACCCACGCCAAGAATCACGCCGAGGTGCGCGCCTTCGTGGCCGAGCAAGGGATCAGGCACTTCTTTGAGGTCGGACGCGGCATCTGCCATCAAGTCTTCAGTGAGGAAGCCCTGATCCTGCCGGGCCAGCTGATCCTGGGCTCCGACTCGCACACCACCCACTTCGGCTGGCTCGGTGCGTTCGGGGCCGGCATCGGCCGCACCGAGGTCGCGGCGCTGTGGGCCACCGGCGAGCTCTGGCTGCGCGTCCCAGAGGCCATGCAGGTCACGCTGGTCGGCCAACTCGCACCCGGCGTGACGACCAAGGATGCCTGCCTGCACCTGATCGGCCAGTACGGCGCGGACGGCGGCCTGTACCGCTCGATCGAGTTCACGGGCCCCGGCCTCGCGGCGCTCTCGCTCGAGAGCCGCATGGTCATCCCCAACATGATGGCCGAGTTCGGCGCCAAGAACGCGTTTCTTCCACCTGACGAGCTTGTGTTCGAATGGCTTGATGAGCGACTGGCGCGAAGAGCGAGGAGCGAGGGGCGAGCGGAGAACGCGACCGCGCCCCTCGCCCCTCGAGATACCGCCCTCTATCCGGACCTGGACGCCGACTACGCCCAACGCGTCACCCTCGACCTGAGCGCGATCGAGCTCACGGTCAGCTGCCCGCATACGGTCGACTCGGCTGTGCCGGTGCGCGAGGTCGTCGGGCGGCGCGTCCATCAGGCGTTCCTGGGCACGTGCACCAATGGCCGCATCGAGGANNTCAAGGGCCGCAAGGTCGCGCCGGGAACGCGTCTGCTTGTCATCCCAGCGTCGTCGGAGGTGATGGCTGAGGCACTGAAGCGCGGCTATGTGGAGACGCTGTTCGAGGCCGGCGCGGTCTTCGGCACCCCGGGCTGCGGGCCGTGCATGGGCAACCATTTGGGCGTGTTGGCGCCGGGCGAGGTCTGTATCAGCACCGCCAACCGCAACTTCCGCGGGCGGATGGGCGAGCGTGAGGCCGAGATCTACCTGGCCAGCCCGGCGGTCGTCGCCGCCAGCGCAATCAAAGGCGTCATCGCCGACCCGAGGGAGCTATGAAACCTGAAACGCCGACCGACATCCCGTTCTTCGATCGGTCGCGTCGTCCGGTGCCCTACGACGGCGTATCGCCCATCTTGTGGCGGCCCTCCGCGTATGCGTTGGTCGTGCGGGCGGGACGTCTCCTGCTGCAGCGTTCGCCCTGGACGCCCTGGCTTCTTGTCCCTGGCGGCGAGGTCGGCGCGGGCGAGACCCTCGTCGCCGGCGCGGTCCGGGAGTGTTACGAAGAGACCGGGTTGCGCTTTACGCCGGAGGAGGCGCCGATATATGTCGGCGAGGAGTTCTTCTACCAGGACGATACGGGAGGATTTCGCCACGCGATCCTGTTCGCGGTNNCCCAGCTGATGAGATCCTGGAGGCGCTCTGGATTCCCCTCGACAGCCTCACGCGCGACGCGCTGCACCCGGTGAGCTGGCGTGTGCTCGCGCGCGTCGGGCTTGTTCGGTCGGAGGCGGGCTAAGGCGATCGGCCCTCCGACGCCGACCCGGCGACAGCGCGCGCTAGGCTGACAGCCGTTGTTCCTGTTGGCACACCGCGCGGCCGCCGAAACGTCACCCGCCGAACCCCACCCGCGCCGCCANNGGCGCGACCTCCCCCACGGGGGAAGTCGACCGGGCTGAGGCGCCCAGGGGAGCCAAGAGAGAGGAAGGCCCGGGCCGGTTGGCCTTGGCGCGGCCGGGATCGCACGGACATCTGGTGTCAGCGCGATGTCGGCAACCGGCGCCCTGTCGCGACCGTATGCAGATATGATGTCGCAGTCGGCGACTGCGTTCAGGAGGATAGCGTTATGGATCCACTCAGCCTGCTCATCTACGCACTTGTCGGGATCATCATCCTGGCCGCGCTGTTCTTTTTGCTGCGGTCGTTTATTCCGGCCTATCGGCGCGTCCCTCCCAACCGGGTGATGGTGCTGTACGGCCGCGGCCGGTCGGCGTTCGACGCAGAAGGGAACATCCAACAATCGGGCGTGCGGATGGTGATCGGCGGCGGCACCTTCGTCTGGCCGATCCTCGAGGAGTTCCAGTTCCTGGACCTCAACGTGATGACCATCGTCAAGACCGGTGACGAGGTCTACACGGTCGACGGCGTGCCGATCAAGCTCGACTGGGTGGCGCAGGTGCAGATCCAGTCGACCGAGCGGGCGTTGATGACGGCCGCGCGCGCCTTCCTGGGGATGTCGCGCGAGAACGTGGTCAACGTCATCGCGCAGACGCTGAGTGCCAACTTCCGGGCCATCGTCGGCCAGCTGACGGTCGAGGCCGTCCACCGCGACCGCGACACCTTCGTCCAGAACGTCCAGGGCCTGGCCTCCGACGACATGGCCGCCATGGGCGTGCAGGTGATCTCCATGGGCATCGAGGAGATCACGGACGATCAGGGTTACTTCGAGGCGATGGCCAAGCCCAAGATCGCGGCGATCAAGCGCGACGCCACCATCGCCGAGGCCGAGGCCGAACGCGAAGCGCGGATGAAGGCCGCGCAGGCCCGGCAGCAGGCCGAGCAGACCGAGCTCGAGGCCTCCCGCTCGATCCTCGAGCAACGCCAGGCGCTCGAGTTGCGCGAGGTCGAGAAGAGCAAGACCGTCAGCCTGGCACAGGCCAAGGCCGAGGAAGAAGTGCTCCGCCAGCGCGCCGCGCAGGTACAGCAGCAGCAGGAAGTCGACGTGCTTACGCCGGCCCGCGCCAAGCGCGAGGCCACGCAGATCGAGGCTGAGGCCGAGAGCCGGAAGCTGACCGTGATCGCCGAGGCCAAGGCCAAGGCCCTGCGCCAGGAGTCGAGCTCGGAGGCCGAGGCGCTCGAGATCACGGGCAAGGCCGAGGCCGAGAAGCAGCGCGCACTCGCCCAGGCTCAGGCTGACGGCGCCCGCGCCCAACAGCTGGCCCAGGCCGAAGGCACCCGCGCCATCCTGCTGGCCGAAGCCGAAGGCAAGGAGCGTCTGGCCCAAGCCTCGGCCGCGCAGGGCGAAATCAACCTGCGTCAGACAATCGCGCAGCTGCTCATCCAGGCCGAGGTCGACAAGGCGCGCGCCATCGCCGAAGCGCTGGCCGGCGTCGGCAATAACGTGCGCATCGTCCAATTCGGCAATGGCGAACAGCCCGGCGGTCAATCGAACGCGCTGATCAACCTGCTCCGTGACGTGCCCGAGCTGGCGACCGTGATCAACGCCAAGACGGAGGCGCTCAGCGGCCAAAACATCGAGCAAGTGCTGGCGCGGGTCGCGGGTTTGTTCAAGGACAACGGCGGCGACAAACCCAAGGAGGATTAGGCATCGGTCGTCGGGAGTCGGGCGTCAGTGGGGAGCCGCTGACGCCTGACGCCCGACGCCCGACGGCTCCCATCATGTCCCATCGAATCTGGAAATACGGCGACGGCGTCGACACCGACGTCATCTTCCCCGGCAAGTATACGTACACGCTCAAAGAGCCGGCCGAGATCGCGGCGCACGCGCTCGAGGACCTCGATCCGCGCTTCTCCAAGGAGTCTCAACCCGGCGACGTGATCGTGGCCGGCAAGAACTGGGGCAACGGCAGCTCGCGCGAGCAGGCCGTCACAACGCTCAAATTCCGCGGCATCGTTGCCGTGATCGCCAAATCGTTTGGGCGCATCTACTACCGCAACGCCGTCAATCAAGGCTTGCTGTTGCTCACCTGCCCTGAGGCCGTCGACGCGGCCGCCGATGGCGCGACGCTCACCATCGATCTCGAGGCCAGCACCATCACGATTGACGATCGCGCTTACGCCTTCCCCCCGCTCTCCCCGAGTGTGCGTAGCATGATCGAAGCCGGCGGCCTTGTGCCGCATCTGCGCAGGAAGCTCGGCCTGAGCGCAACGTCGGAAGTCAGGATTGCTGATTGATGACTTCTGATTGCTGATTGGCTCTCAATCACCAATCAGAAATCATCAATCAGCAATGAGAGGTTCAGATGCCAGAAATCGTCCTCATCCCCGGTGACGGCGTCGGCCAGGAAGTGATCCCGGCGGCGGCCGAGGTGTTGGCGGCGTTGGGCCTGAGCCTGACGTTTCGCGAGGCGCCAGCGGGCTTTGGGCACTTCGCGCGAACGGGAAACGCCATCCCCGACGAGACGTTGGCGGACGTGGAAGCCGCGGGGCTCGCGCTCTTTGGCGCGACGTCGTCTCCGAGCGGTGGCCAAGCCGGTTATCGCAGCCCGATCCTGGCCATGCGCCAGGCCTTCGACCTGTATGCCAACCTGCGCCCGACCTGGTCGTTGCCCGCCATCTCGCCGCGCCAGGGCGTCGATCTGCTCCTGGTACGCGAAAACACAGAAGACCTCTACGTCGGGCGCGAGCGTCGTGAGGGCGACACCGCCATCGCCGAGCGAGTCATCACGGCGACCGGCTCCGAGCGCATCGCGCGGGTGGCGTTTGAGCAGGCAAGGCGACGGCGGACCGCTGTCCGCGGCCCCGCGGTCACCGTCGTCCACAAAGCCAACGTGCTCAAGGTGACCGATGGGCTGTTCCGGCAGGAGTGTCAGGCCGTGGCCGCCGCGTATCCCGAGATCGGCTTCAAAGAAATGCTGGTCGACGCGATGGCGCTGCGGCTGATGCGCGACCCCGAGGCGTTCGACGTTATCGTCACGACGAACCTGTTCGGCGACATCCTTTCGGACCAGGCCAGCTACTGGATGGGCGGGCTGGGCGGGGCGCCCTCGGCCAACATCGGCGCGCGCGTCGCGGTGTTCGAGCCCGTGCACGGCTCGGCGCCCGACATC
>DKKP01000173.1 GCA_002455335.1 Anaerolineales bacterium UBA6663
GGGTGCTGCCAGCGGATCAGCGCCTCCACGCTGACCAGCCTGGCGGATCCGATCGCAACCATCGGCTGGTAGTGGAGACGGAACTGGCCGCGCTCGAGGGCGTGGCGGAGGTCGGCGTCGAGCGTCAGACGGCTCAAGGCGCTGGCGTTCATCTCCGATCTGTAGAAGCCGAACCCGTTTCGTCCGCGCTCCTTAACCCCCAGCACGGCGGCAGCCGCGTTGCGGATCAGCGTCGCGGCGTCCGACCCGTCGTCCGGCGCAAAGCTGATCCCAATGCTTACGCCGACGTAGACCTCCTGCCCATCGAGCTCGAACGGTTCGGCGAAAGCCCCGAGGATCTCTTCAGCTACGGTCGACGCCTCGGCCGGGCCCGTGACGTTCTCCAGGAGAACCGTGAACTCGTCACCCCCAAACCGCGCAAGAAGGGCCCCGTCTTGTAATATCCCGGCGATCCGGGTCGTCACGGTCTTGAGCAGCAGGTCTCCGAAGCCATGGCCGAGCGAGTCGTTGATCGTCTTGAATCGGTCAAGATCCATAAACAGCACGGCGGCTCCGGCACGCTCTGACGCGGTTGCGGCGCGATTCGCCAATATCTGAAACAGGGCGCGATTGGGAAGCCCGGTCAACGGGTCGTGATACGCGAGGTGTTTGAGTTGCTGTTCAGTGTGCAGCCGTTCCGTGATATCGCGAAAGACGAGGACGGCGCCGACGACCTGTCCTCGCGCGTCGAAGATTGGGGACGCGCTATCGTCAATCGGCACTTCTCGTCCATCACGGCCGATAAGCAGGGCGCGCTCGGGCACAATCACAGTCCGCCGCTCGCGCAATGCTCTGCGGATAGGGTTGTCCAGACGGGCTCGAGTCTGAGCATCGACCAGCGCGAAGATCTCGTCGATCGGGCGCCCCATCGCGTCGGCGGGGCTCAGCCCGATGAGCGCCGCCGCGACCGGGTTGACCAGCCGGATGCCGCCCTGGCCATCCGTGGCAATCACGGCTTCGCCGATCCCCTGCAGGACCGCGCTCAGCCACCGCTCATTCTCCTTGAGCTGACGTTCGACTCGATGTTTGTAGAGCGCCATCTCGATGGTCAAGCGGAGCTCGCGATCCTCGAAAGGTTTGAGAAGATAGCCGTGGGGCTCGGTGGCCTGGGCCCGCGCGAGCGTCTGGTCGTCGGAGTGAGCGGTGAGATAGATGATCGGCAGGTCGAGCTCCGATCGGATGGTGGCGGCGGCCTGGATCCCATCGATGCCGCCCTTCAGGCGGATGTCCATCAGGATGAGGTCGGGAAGATGCGCGTGGCTGGCCTGAATCGCCTCCTCGCCGCTCGACACGGCCAACGGCGCGGTGTAGCCGAGCTCGTGGAGACGGCTCTGCAGGTCCATGGCGATGATGTTCTGATCCTCGACGACAAGGATGCGTGGCGCCGTCATCCGGTTCTTTCTGTGACATCCGGCCGCGGACATGGCAGGATGAGCGAGACGCTTCGTCCGGTATCGGCCGTGGATGCGGGTAATTGCACCACAATGGATGCTTGGGCTAAAAAACGACACAAAAATGCAAGTCAGTTGAACATAAGTGCTGTGTGCTGCGGACCTTTCGCCCTGGCGCGAGCTCTTGCTGATGTCGTAGGACGTAGGACAACTTGCCCTGACCCCCGGAGGCGTACTCCTGATCGTCGCCACAGTCGGTTGAGGGCCCCCGATTAGCAGCTGGTACCAATGGATTAAGCGCGGACACTAGGAACACGACCCGAATTCGGGTACCCTTAGGGGCAAGCATCCCAGTTTGGCAGGGATAAAACCCCATATCGCCCAGCACCCATGGTGCTGGTGCCACGAGGTGACATGAACAAGTTCAACCCCCTCGTCGCTCTCGCCCTCTCTGTCGGTCTAGGCGCATATGCCTTCATGCCGACCCCCCAGGTGCGAGCGGTGGCCGCCGGTGAAGTGATCATCAACGAATACACGGCGGACAATTTCAACGGCACCGAGTACGTAGAGATCCTGGTTACTGGCCAAAACGTCGACCTGCGCGGCATGCGGATAACCGACAATGAAATAATCGATGCTGCAGGCACGCTCAACAGCGGCGAAGGCGTCCTGGTTTTCGGACAGGATGCGTTTCTCGAGTCTGTCCCAGCAGGCACGCTCGTCACAGTCTACGGTGTCGCCACTGGCGTCACCCCCGATACAGTGGTGGATCCTGCGAGCAGCGACTGGACGATGGTGCTTGCCCCCGGCACAGGCGTCACGGCCAGCGCCGATGGCTTGGGCGGCTCGTTCGCAATGGGCACTGATGGCGATGCTCTTTATCTCTACCTGCCAGGCCCCGATGGGTTGAGCACGGGCACCGACAACATCTACCTCGATTTCGTGTCGTGGGAGGCAGACAACGCGCTTCCGCCTGCAGGTATGGCTGACATCAACCTGCCCTCCGTGGCCGACAACGCTTTCTACATCGGCAATACGGTTGAAGGCAATGACTTGGCCGCCAACTGGACGCGCTTTTCCGCCATGCCCGACCCGCTGGCCACCCCCGGCCAGCCCAACCCCGGGCAAGATCTCAGCAACCTGCGCACCCCGCCGGTCGGCGACGTCGCCCCGAGCGTGAGCGCGGTCACGCCCGTCAACGCTGCGGTCAACGTCTCGCTCGACACGAACCTGACCGTGACGTTCTCGGAGCCCGTTGCGCTTTCGGGCGAGTGGTTCGCGCTGAGCTGTTCGGTCTCCGGCGCGCGCGGCACAGGCGACGTCACCGTGACCGGCGGCCCGACGGCCTTCACGCTCGACCCGATCGCGGATTTCGCCAACGACGAGACCTGCGCGCTTACGGTCTTCGCCGCGGGTGTCACCGATGTCGATGTCGACGACCCGCCTGATTCGCTGGTCGCCGACTTCGGCTCCAGCTTCAGCACGCTCCCAGCCGATGTGTGCGCGGCGCCCGACATCGCGATCGGCGCGGTCCAGGGTTTGACCGATATCACGCCGCTCAACGGCCAGGTCGTCACGATCCAGGGCGTGGTGGTCGGCGACTACGAAGGCACGAGCTCGACCTCGAACATCCGCGGCTTCTACGTCCAGGACGCCGGCGACGGCAACCCCGAGACGTCGGATGCCATCTTCGTCTTCAATAACAACAACAACACGGTCTCGGTCGGCCAGGTCGTCCAGGTGACGGGCACCGCCGCCGAGTTCCAGAGCCAGACCCAGCTGGGCGGCGCGCTGACTGTGTCGCTCTGCGGCACGACTGGCGATGTGACCCCGACCGACATCACCCTGCCGATCCCGGCCCCGGTGGGTGGCGTGGCATTCCTCGAGCGACTCGAGGGCATGCTGGTGCGCCTCCCGCAGACCCTGACGGTCACCGAGCACTTCCAGCTTGGCCGTTTCGGCCAGGTCGTGGTCTCGCTCGGCCGACAGTATCAGCCCACGCACCTCGTGCCGCCCGGCGGCGTCGGAAGCGAGCGTGAGGCGCTGGCTCAGGCCAACGCGCTCAGCCGGATCATCGTCGATGACGGCAATAACCTGCAGAATCAGGATCCGATCGTCTTTGGGCTGAACGGCCAGCCGCTCAGCGCGAGCAACACCCTGCGCACCGGCGACACCGCGACCGGCATCGTCGGCGTGCTGACCTACAACTGGGCGGGCGCTTCGGCCAGCCCGAACGCCTATCGCGTGCGCCCGGTGTATGCGCTCAACGGCGCCGTGAACTTCGTCTCGGTCAACGCGCGCCCGACGGCGCCGGCCGAGATCGGCGGCAGCGTGCGCGCCGGCTCGATGAACTTGCTCAACTACTTCAACACGTTTGGCACGACAGCCTGCACGTTCGGCGTCGGCGGCGGCGTGGCCGAGTGCCGCGGCGCTTCGGATACCGCCGAGTTCGATCGCCAGAACGTCAAGACCGTGGCCGCGATCCTGGCGCTCAACCCGGATGTGCTCGCCGTCAACGAGATCGAGAATGACGGGTACGGCGCCGAGAGCGCGATCCAGGATCTGGTGAATCGGCTGAACGCCGCGACAGCACCCGGTACCTACGCCTTCATCGACGCCGATGCCGGAACCGGCCAGGTCAACGCCCTCGGCGTCGACGCGATCAAGGTCGGCATCATCTACAAGCCTGCGGTCGTTACGCCGACTGGCGTGACGGCGGCACTGAACACCGGCGCGTTCGGCCAGGTCCCGCTCAACACGGGCCTCACCCAGCAACGAAACCGCCCGGCGCTGGCACAGAGCTTTGTCTCGAACACAACGGGCGGCGTGTTCACGATGGTGGCCAACCACCTCAAATCGAAGGGCAGCTCGTGCGGAGACCAGGTCGCGCCGTATGGGCCCGATCCCGACCTGGCTGATGGTCAGGGCAACTGCCCGGCCACGCGCACCGCGGCTGCGACCGAGATGCTGGCCTGGCTCGCGACCGACCCGACCGGCGTCGCTGACGCTGACGTGCTGATCGTCGGCGACCTGAACTCGTACGCTCAGGAAAACCCGATCGCGGCCCTGCGCGCCGGCGGCTTCACCGATCTTGTGGAGTCGCTGCTTGGCGCCGAGGCGTATTCGTACGTCTTTGACGGCCAGTCGGGCTACCTCGACTACGCCCTGGCGTCGGCCAGCCTGGTGGGCCAGGTGACCGGCGTGACCGAGTACCACATCAACGCCGACGAGCCGTCGGTGCTTGACTACCTCTTCGACTTCAAGCAGCCGGCCCAGTTTGTGACGCTGTATGCGCCCGATCAGTATCGCGTGTCGGACCACGACCCGATTCTGGTCGGCCTGAACCTCGCCCCGCCGCCGCCTGTCTTTCAACTCGCCGGTGCTGTGGTTGACGGCGGTGTTCAGGGGAGCCCGCTGACGCTGCGCTTTGATCTCACGACCGATCGCGATACGTCAGCGACCTTCAACGTAACGCTCCCCGCCAACGTCGAGTTTGTTTCTGCGACGGCCGGTGGCGCGCTTTCCGGCGATGCGGTGGCCTGGACCTTTGCGCCGCTGCCCGCGGGCATGACCTCGGTCGACCTTGTCGTGCGCCCGCTTCGCGCCGGTGACCAGGCCTTCGCCGGAACGCTGGCCGGAGAGGGTTCGGAGACGAGTATCAACGTCGTGGCTTCGATCGCGGCCGCGCCGCTCACTGTCTCCGCCGGCGCCGATCAATCGACGCCGCAGGGGCGTATGCTGACCTTCGCCGGAAGCTTCAACGACGGCGCCGGGCTGGCGGATGCGACAGTCGCCTGGGACTTTGGCGACGGCACGACGTCGTCCGACCTGACGGCGACTCATGGCTTTTCGGCCCCCGGCGTGTACACGGCGACGCTGACGGTCACGACGGTCGACGGCCGAACGGCCAGCGACAGCCTTGTGGTCACCGTCTCCAAGAAGCTCGACAAGGACCTGCGCCCGGTGCTGGCCTGCGTGCGCCGCGACAGCCGTGGACAGTACACGGCGGTCTTCGGTTACCGCAACGACAACGCCGTTGCCGTGACGGTCGCTGTCGGTCTCAACAACCTGTTCCTGCCCGGTTCGCCCGATCGCGGCCAGCCGACGCTGTTCGAAACCGGCCTGGTGTCGCCGGCCTTTGAGGTGCCCTTCAGGAGCGCTCTGCTCTGGGTCCTTGACGGCCATGCGGTATTGGCCTCGCCGCTCTCGCCGCGCTGCCCGTAAGGGCTGCGGCCACATGACCTGATCGTCCCATCGGGGCGGCCCATCGGCCGCCCCGATGGCTTTCTGCCACCTGTCGGGCTCACCGAGGCCAACCAGCCCTGAGCGACAAGCGACCCGCGCCTTCGTAGAATGAGTACGTCGATCGCGTGTGAGCACCGAGGCATCGCGGGCTTTGCCGCGCAACACCCTCGGAGTGACCACGATCGATAGAGCGGGGCGCTGGATGACCGATCGACTGGCGGCACACAAACGCGAGCAGGCCGGCGAGTTGTTTCGGCTTGGTCGAACCTCGATTCGCACCGGCGACGTCGCCCACGGACGGGAGCTCCTGCTCCGCGCCGTCGACTACGATCGCGAACACTCGGATGCCTGGCTGTGGCTTTCGGCCACCACCGACGATCCTGCAGAACAGTTGAAATACCTGGAATGGGCTGTGGCCGCCGACCCCGCGAACGTGCAGGCGAGGCGTGGCGTGGCCGTCCTCACAGGTCGGATCGCGACTGACCAGCTGTTGCCGGTCGGGGCCGGCGTCGCGCCGCGCCTACCCACAGGGCCCGAAGCGACCGAGGTCCGTCGCACATTCGATTGCGCCAGCTGCGGCGGACGCCTGCGGTTTGATCCCGAAACCGTCGACCTCAAGTGCGCCAGCTGTGGCGCGATCGAAGTCGTCGAGGAGGTTCCGCTGGGTGATGTGGCTCAGCCCCTCGACTTCACGCTGCCGACGATCGTCGGCCACCGCTGGTCCGAGGCCGAACGAGCCTTTGTTTGTGAGCAATGCGGCGCCGCGACCGTGCTGCCGGTCGGCGGGACATCGACTGTCTGTCCGTTTTGTGACAATCCGGCGCTGGTTCAGGCTGCCGAGGAACGCGAGTTGGTTCCGCCCGCCGGTCTGGTACCGATGGCACTCGAGGAAGAAGGCGCCTATCGTGCCCTGAAGGCCTGGCTGGGCCGGGGCTGGTGGGCGCCAGATGACCTGGGGCACATTGTCAAAGACAAACGGTTACGCCCAGCCTATGTGCCATTCTGGGTGTTCGAGGCCACGCTCACCGTGCGTTGGCGGGCTGAGATCGCCGAGGGTACGGGCCGATACCGGCGGTGGTCGGCGCAGTCGGGCGAGCGAACGCAGTTCTTTACCGATCAGCTCCAGGCCGGGCTGCGCTCACTGCCCGAGGGCCTGCTACGCCATCTTCCGACCTTTGATCTCTCGCGCCTGATCGTGTTCAAGCCCGAGTACCTGGCCGATTGGCCAGCCGCGCTCTACGATCTATCGCTCGCTGATGCGTCGCTGCGGGCACACGAGGCCATGGTCAAGGCTGCCGAGGCCGAATCCCGAGGCCGGATCGCCGCCGGCCGCGAGGTGCGCGACCTCGAGGTCTTCCCCGACCGCTTCACGGGCGAGCTGTTCAAGCTCGTCTATCTGCCGCTTTGGATCGGCGCTTACCATTACCGCGGCCGAGCGTACCAGGTGCTCGTCAACGGCCAGACCGGCGCGGTCGGCGGCGAGCGTCCACGCGACCCGGTCAAGATCGGGCTGGCGCTTATCCTGGCCGGTACGATTCTGACGACGATCGCGCTGGCTCTGATGCCCTTGCTGGCGCGCTGAACCTGCCGTCAGATTCGGCTCACCGTGAGCTGCCCGCGCTCACCCGTGACCTGCACCCGATCGCCCATCGACCGGATCGTAATCCCCGAGCTGGACTCGCAGCGCCACCCCGCTGAGAGCGAGAGCTCAGCCGCAAACCGCCGATGCGAGAGCGTCAATGTGATTGTGTCGGCCTCGGCGACGCGTTTGCGCACTTCGGCGGTGAGGTAGTGGATCGTCACCCCAGGACCGGCCTCCCACGCCAACGGCAAGATCAGGCCCTGGCGCGCGGGGATGTGCACCGTCTGCCCACCAAACGCCGCGTGGCCCGCGATCACGATGGTCGTCTCGACGGGGTCATCCTGGTAGTTGTTGAGGTACACGAAGTCACCTTCCGGGCCGCGGCTGAGCCGGACATCGGCCCATGCGCTGAGCCCGACCTGCGACGCGCAGCCGGCAGCAAGCGCAAGCTGCTCGACGACATCGAGGTCGTCGAGCGTGTTCGCCTCGAACGCCGCGCCGAGCACCAGAACGCGCCCGGCGCCGAGCGCCTTCTCGAACCCGACCGCTCCCCCGGCCGCATGTTCGGCGAACACCTGATCGAACGCGCCAGTGTAGGTCTCGACATACGTCGCCGGGATGTCGCGATGGTGGAAGGCATGGATCAAGGTCTGCGCCTCGGCGCGTCCGGTGGCGGCCGTGATCGTTTCGACCCCGAGCGCATCGGCCAGAATCTTNNTGGCACATGCGCCCGATGAGGATAAGCGTCCCGCCGGTTTGCGCGTAGTCGATCAACTTCTGTTGTGTTGCGGGGTCGCACTGGCGTTCGATCATCAACCACAAAGTTGGTGTGCGCAGTGGGTCGAGGCTGTCTCGATCGACGGCGATGGCATCGTAGGCCCGATGGGTCAGTGTCAGGCCGCGCGCGATCAGATCGAACAAGATCGTGTCGCGTTGATGCGTCAGGATCTGCGTCTCGTCCGCAGTGGCTGGTGTGTTGACCTCGGTCATGTAGTGATCCAGGAGGAAACCGACCGTGGTCGTCGTTTCAGGCCGCGCCACGACCAACGCCGTGCCGTAAGCTTCAAGCGCGCCCGAAAGTACAGCGTACCGCGCGAACTGCGAGCGCACCGAACCGTCTTTGCGTACCGGGTGCCCCCAATCGTGGCGCTTCACGCCCGACAGGAGCGGATCGTTTTCGCCGTCGCAGAACAGGTAGTGGTTGATCCCGCGCATGCCCACCGAGAGACAGAGACGCGCATGCAGGTCAGCTAATGATGACTGGGCACCGCCGAAGTCGGGATTGCCCCCGGCCTGGAACTCGATCGAGAACAACGCCTGAGCCGAGTTCTGCAGCGCCTGGGTCATGGCATTGACCATCACAAGCTCGTGGGCGTTCCCCTCGTCGATATGGATCGGGTATACATCCGTCGCGCTCACGACCCCCTCGATCGTCATGGCCTCGATCAACTGGGAGAGCCCGATCGGGAAGGTTTTGCCGCCATTGCCGAAGCCGTGGATGTTCACAACCGGCGCCACCTCCAGCCCATTGGAACGGGCTATGTCCCACAGCGTGGCGAAATAATCGCGCAGGTAGCGGCGATAGAAACGCCGATAGTCCTCGACGGCGGTCCGACTGTCAGGTCCGGTGGGATTCTGCAGGAGCCTACGCAGGCGCTCAGGGGTGGGCGGTTCCGAGTAGCGCTGCAGGCCCACGCCCTCGGCTGCGGCCTCGATGTGGCCTGCCAGGCGAGCGAGCGTGTCTGGGTTGACATCCAGCAGATTGCGAACCCAGGCGATCATGCCCATCTCATTGTCGAGCTGGACCATCAAGATCCGTCCACCGCGTGTGACCTGCCGCGGCGCCAACACGGCGAACACATCGCTGTACCAACCCTCGACCGCGCTCACAAACGACGGATGGAGGTAACTCACGATCTCCTGCGCCCGGCCGTCTTCGGCGCTCAAGAACGCGCACTCGGGGTGTTGCTCGAGCACCCAGGCCGGGATGCCCTCGCGATACGTCTCGGCCATGATGTACGGGCCGGGCCGCGCGATGATCCAGAATCCCATCCGGGCCGCAAGATCAAGGAATCCGGTCAGATCGCGCATCGGATGCGTCTGGCCATCCAGGTCACTGACGTCGGACGTCGGCTGGTGCCACAACCAGGGTATGTACGTGGCCAGGGTGTTGAATCCGGCGGCTCTCAGCAACCCGAGGCGGTGCGCCCACTCAGGGGCCGGGGTTCGAAAATAGTGAAACTCGCCGGCCTGCAACAGGGTCGGTTTGCCGTCGATCCCGAACTGCCCATGTGCGATTTCAAACTGGGTCATGGCTCCTCCGAGGTCGTCAAACGATGTCGGTCTGAGGTGTGTATAACCTGAACGGGGTGGGGCGCTTGACAGGCCCATGAACCTATGATACGTTTCATGTCAAGCCGACGCGTTACATAAATGAGAATAAGTAGTCTTGTCATTGGGAGTAACTTCGTGTCTGACTGCGTGAAACGTTTCATATTCTAGTGCAGTCAATGGAGCGTTGCAAGCGCTGACGTGTCAATGAATCCGTTTCGCGGCATTCTGCTTTCAGGGGGCGATGACCATGAAGTTCGAAAGCGACTACGGGTATTTCACGGATGACGGGCGAGAGTACGTCATCACCACACCGCATACGCCGCGGCCCTGGGGCAATGTCATCAGCAACGGCGACTACGGGCTGATGCTCTCTCAGACCGGCTCCGGCTACAGCTGGCGCGGCAATGCCGGCCAAAACCGGATCACGCGCTCGTTCCAGGATCTGATCAAGGACAACTGGGGCAAATACCTCTACATCCGCGACCTCAAACGCGAGACGTTTTGGTCAGCGACGTACAAGCCCGTGATGCGCCAAGCCGAGCGTTTCTCCGTGACACACGGGTTGGGTTACTCGCTGTTCGCTCAGACTATTGAGGAGATCCGTAGTGCTTTGACCGTGTTCGTGACCGCACACGATCCGGTCGAGGTCCATCGTCTGACATTGACCAACGAAAGCGCCGAGACACGTGAGCTCGATGTCACGTCGTATGCCGAGTGGCTCCTCGGCTTTGCGCCCGACGAGCACCGCGAGTTCCACAAACTCTTCATCGAAACCGCGGCCGATGTCGCACACAGCCGGGTGACTGCCCGTAAGTGTTTGTGGGGCTTTCCGGATTCGCTCGGCCGGCACAACAACACCGATTGGCCGTACACCGCCTTCATGGCGGTCAGCGAGCCGCTCAAGTCGTTCGATTGCGACAAAGAGACCTTTATCGGGATGTATCGCAACGACGATGCACCGCGAGCGATGACCGCGCCCGTACTCTCCGGACGCTCAGGGCGCTTCACTGATGCGATCGCCGCGCTTCAGACCGCGGTCACCCTGGCGCCTGGCGAATCGCGCACGATCGTGTTCGTGCTTGGTGTTGCCGAGGATGGCCGAGAGACCGTGGCCGACCTGGCCGGGCGTTATGCTTCGCCCGAGAAGGCCGGCCTTGCGCTGGCGGATGTCACGTCATTCTGGTCGGATCTGGTCGATCGAGAGCGCATCGAGACGCCCGACGAGGCCATGAACTTCATGACCAACATCTGGCTGAAGTACCAGGCGATCTCCGGCCGGTTGTGGGGCAAGTCGGCGCTCTATCAGGTCTCGGCCGGGATCGGCTTCCGCGATCAGCTTCAAGACAGCCAGATCTTCTTGATCAGCGCGCCCGAGTTGGCGCGAAAGCAGCTGTTACTGCACGCCGCCAATCAGTTCGCCGAGGGCGACGTCTACCATTGGTGGTTCTCGATCCGCGGCGGCGGCCCACGCACCAACTGCTCCGACGATTTGCTCTGGTTGCCCTTTATCCTCGATGCGTATCTCAGCGAAACGGACGACTACACGATTCTTGATGAAGTCGTGCCGTACCTGAACGGCGGAAGCGGCGATGTGTTCGAACACTGCAAACGCGCGATCGAGCGGTCGTTCTCGCGTTTTTCGCCGCGCGGCATACCGTTGATGGGCGACCATGATTGGAACGACGGCCTGAGCGCGGTCGGCACGCTGCTGCGTGGCGAGAGTTTCTGGGTCGCTGAGTTCCTGTACGACATCCTGGGCAAGATCGCGCCGTTGGCGCAGCGCCGCGGCGACGACGCCTTTTCGGAGCGCTGTCTTGTCGTGCGCGAGAGCCTGCAACAGGCGCTCGAGCGCCATGGCTGGGACGGCGCCTGGTACCGGATGGCCACCACGGACTCCGGGCTGCTTCTTGGCTCAAAAACGAACACTGAAGGGCAGATCTTTCTCATGCCCAATACCTGGGCCGTGATCAGCGGCATCGCTTCGCCCGATCGCGCGCGCCAGGCGCTGGCCGCGGTCACGCACTTCCTGTTGAAGGACCACGGCACGCTGCTGAACTACCCGGCCTTCACGCAGCCGCGACCGGATATCGGCTACGTGACGCGCTATGCCCCCGGTCTGCGCGAGAACGGCGGCGTGTACACGCACGCGGCGACCTGGTCGGTCTGGGCCTACGCCGCCGCGGGTCAGCCCGATCTGGCGTATGAGGCTTATCGCCGCATCTGTCCGCCCAATCGGAGCGGCGACATCGAGGTCTATAAGGCCGAGCCCTATGTGACGCCAGGCAACATCGATGGCCCGCTCTCCGAATACTATGGGCGCGGCGGATGGACGTGGTACACGGGCTCCGCGCAATGGCTGCATCGCGTGGCCACGCACTGGATCCTGGGCATCCGGCCGCAGGCCGACGGCCTGTTGATCGATCCGGCGATCCCGGCGCATTGGCCGTCCTTCTCGGTGATACGCCCGTTCCGCAACGCCGTCTACCAGATCGAGGTCAAGAACCCTGACGCCGTCAGCCGAGGCGTTCGATCGATCACTGTGGATGGCCAGCCGCTGACGGGCCAGTTGATCCCTGTGTTCAACGATGGGCAAACCCATCGCGTGGAAGTGATCTTGGGGCTCAAGCCCCACTGAGTTTTCGGACGCGCTCGTTCGACAGGAGGCGCCGCCTATTGACCTGAACACATACGCCATCGTTCGCCAGACCGGTTGAGAGAACATCAGGAGGAACAAGATGAAAGCATTCAGCAAATTGATCAATCTGGCCCTTACCGCGTTAACCTTGACCAGTGTAGTGGCCTGCACCGCGCAGCCCGCCGCGACGACCGCGCCCGAGAACACGGCAGTCGCGGAAGTTCCGACGACGGCTTCCGAGCCGACGGCGGCGCCTGAGGCCACTTCGGCTCCCGAAGCCACCACAGCGCCCGAAGCGATGGAGCCCGTCACCCTCCGCTACGCCAACTGGAACCTGGGCACAGAGGAAGAGAACAACGTCCAGCGCCAGCTGGTCAAGGCGTACACCGACGCCAACCCGCATGTGACGATTGAGTTCGTCGACATGTCGGGCGAAGGCGGCTGGGACGCGATCCTGACCGCATACGCGGCCAAGGGCGAGCTCCCGGATGTGTTCATGGCCAACAACGTCCCGCTGTATGCCCAGAACGGCTGGCTGGCCGATCTGTCGGGGCACGTGGCCGACGATGCCGACTGGCAAAACGTGCCGCAGATCTTGAAGGATTCGTTCACCTACTCCGACAAGGTGCTCGGCCTCCCGGCGGCGCAGTTCATCATGGGTTACTTCGTCAATAAGGACCTGTATGAGGCAGCCAATCTTGATGCGCCGGAGTACGGGTTCGCTGTCGAAGATCTCGAAGCGAACGCTGAGGCCCTGACGGACGTCGACAAGGCCGTGCTCGGCCTCGACGAGATGGAGCCGATCATGGGTTGGTACGCCAGCACCCAGGATGATGCGCTGGGCTGGTTCAGCTTTGACGGCGCGCACATGAACTACAACTCGGCGGCCTTCAAGGACGCCGTAGCCAAGGCCGGCGAGTTGCGCCAGTACACGTGGCAGGGCCTGACTGACGAGCAGAAGGCCAACTTCAAGTCCGCCGGGCCGTGGGAGGCCTTCCTCAACCAGGAAGTGGCGGTGCGCTGGGACGGCGGCTGGGTGCTGCCGGATTACGTCCAGAAGGCCACCTTCGAGTGGGACTTCATCGGCATCCCGGGCGGCAGCCAGGCGCTTGTGGCGGATGCCATCGTCGTCTCGCAGACCGCCGCGAACCTCGACGAGGCTTACAAGTTCGCGCATTGGATGACGTTCTCGTCCGAGGCGTACGCGCTCGAAGTCGAGCTTGCCAAGGCCGCCGGGACGGCGCCGAAGATGCCGGTGTCGGTCGATGCGGCCTCGATCGATCTCTACAAGCAGTTCGTGGATAAGCCCGGTGTCACCGCCGCGCTCGACAATCTCGAGGCCAGCGTGGTCGAATCGCTTGCCAAGCTCGTCCCGGGCTACATTAACGCCCGCTGGGAGGGCAAGCCGGGCATCGACATCGGTGAGGATAAGGATGTGAACATGTGGTTCATGTTCAACTTCGCCAATGACGGTAAGTTCAAGTACGAGGACTACGCCGAGCGACTCGAGGAGTTCGCCAACCAGACCCTTGACGACGCTGCCGCAGCCGTCAATAAGTAAACATCTGATTGACTCGACCCGGGTTGGCGCATAGCCAGGCCGTGCGCCAACCCGGGGGATCGGTACGACGATCGCTCGACAGGTCGATGCCCATGAAGTCACGTCACGGCTTGCGGATCCTGAGCGCGCTCTTGATTCTGGCAACCACAACGACGCAATCGAGCCGGTTAGCCGCGGGGTCATGGGCAGGCTACTCGGAGCCCGCGCCAAACTTCCGGGAAGTCGGCGCTGGGGTCCGCCTTGAGATCACGGCCGATGCCTACGGCCACCCTCTGGCCGGAGGCGAGACCGCTGAGCGATACGATAAGCCCAGCGTGGCGTTGACTGCAGGCGCAAGCGTGCGGTTTACGGTATCGGTGCCAACGGCCGGGAGCTACGAGTTGGCCTTTGATGCCGCGGCCGTCGATGCGCTGTTCAATCGTCCTGAGGGGCAATTGCGGGTCGACGGCGAATTCCCCTCCCACGCGGCGCGCCGCGTGATCTTTCCGGTGTTCTACGTCGATCAGGTTGAGGCGTTTCCGCTCGATCGCTATGGAAACGAGGCGCTCCCCCAACAGACTCAGTTGATCCGCTGGTCGACCGTAGCGTTGCGCGATCCGGGTTTTCGTCAGGCGACGCCGAGCACGCTTGATCTCAGCGCCGGTGACCATGTCTTCGAACTGACGCTCACCGAAGGCCTGCTCTATCTCGGCAGCGCCTATCTGACCTCGGCCGTCCGGGCCCCGGCCTATGCCGATTATCTCGCCGCGCAGCCCGGGTCAACCCCCGCCGGCCACCTGTTCGAGATCGAGGCCGAGCACGTCACCTTCAAAGACGCCACATCGATCAGGCCCACAAGCAGCCGTAGCGTCGAGGTCACGCCCTACGACACAAACCGACTGCTGCTGAACACGCTGGGTGGCGACACCTGGAAGCACAGCGGAAGTACGGCCTACTACGCGTTCGAGGTCCCGGCCGACGGGTACTACGCCGTGACCCTGCGCGCCCTGCAGAACGTCAAGAGCAATTTCACGGTCTTCCGTAGGATCACGGTCAATGGCGAGGTGCCTTTCGCCGAGCTCTACGCGGTGCCCTTCAACTACAGCACGCGCTGGTCGAACATGACCCTGGGCGGTGCCGCACCGTATCAGATCTACCTCCACCGTGGGCAAAACATCATCGGGATCGAGGCGACTTATTCGCCCTATGCGGATGCCGCAGATCGGGTGCAGCAGGCTCTACTCGATATCAACGACCTGACGCTCGATATCCGCAAGCTGACGGGCAATCAGATCGATCCGTTCAAGGAATGGGAGATTTCGGAATACATCCCGGATCTCAAGGAGCGGCTGACGGCGATCGCCGATCAGCTGCGGGCGGACAAGGATGCTGTGCTTGTTGTCAATCAGGGCCAGATCTCGCAGGAGGTCCTGACTTATCAGATGGTGATCGATAGCCTTGACTTCCTGGCGGCCGAACCCGACAAGGTGCCGAACCGCATGAACCGGCTATCGGGCGGCTCAGCCTCGGCCGCTCAGTTGCTCGGCAAGATCCTGCCTGAGTTGCAGAACCAGCCGCTGGCGCTCGACAAGGTCTTCATCCACTCGCTCGACACGCAGCCGCCCGTGGTCGAGGTGCCATTCTATATGGCCCTGAGCGAGGACCTGAAGCGCTTTGCGTATTCGTTCCGGCCTAACCCCTATCAGACGATCGGCGCGGCTGACGGCGAGTTGGAAGTCTGGGTGAACCGACCGCGGCAGTATGTGGACCTGTTACAGCTCATGGCTGACCAGAGCTTTACGCCCCAGACCGGGATACCAGTCAAGTTCTCGTTGATGCCCGACGAAGCCAAGCTGGTGCTGGCCAACGCCGCCGGCATCCAGCCCGACGTTGCGCTTGGCGTGAGCACGCACATCCCCTACGAACTTGCGGTGCGCAATGCGCTCAAGGATCTGCGCTCGTTCGAGGATTTCGACTCGTTTATTCGGGTCTATACGCCTGGTTCGCTCTTGAGTTACATCATCGATGACTCGGTCTACGCGATCCCGGAGACCCAGGATTTCTGGGTGACCTACTACCGCCGCGACATTCTACAATCGCTCGACATCCCGGTGCCCGACACGTGGGAAGAGGTTATTGAGATCCTGCCTGAGCTGCAGCGCTATGGCATGAACTACAACACGCCGCTTTCGGGCGGCAGCGGCTACAAGAACTATCTGTTCACAGCCCCGTATCTCTTCAACCAGGGCGCTGAGCTCTACAGCCCCGACGGGTTCGCGACCGGGCTCGAGAGCGACGAAGCCATCGCAGGCATCCGGTTCATGGCCGAGAGTTTCACGCTCTACGGAATGCCGCTGACCACCTCGAGCTTCTACGACAGCTTCCGTTACGGCAGCCTGCCGATCGGGGTCTCGAACATCGAGACCTACGTCAAGCTGATCACGGCCGCACCCGAGATCGAGGGTCTGTGGTCGATCGATCTGTACCCGGCGACAGTCGGCGCCGATGGCCAACTACGCCGCTACGCAACCGGGTCGGCGCAGGCCAGCGTCATGTTCGCGGCCACCGACCAACCCGAAGAATCTTGGAAGTTCCTCAAATGGTGGATGTCGACTGAAACCCAGGTCGATTTTCAGCAGCAGCTCGTGCTGAACTACGGCCTCGAGTATTTCTGGAATTCAGCGAACCTGGATGCGTTTGCGCTGGCCGCGATCCCGCAGGAGCACAGAGACGTGATCCTCGAGCAATGGACATGGCTACAGGAACCGGTCAAGCTGCCGGGTAGCTATATGCAGGAACGCGAGTTGAGCAACGCCTGGAATCGCATCGTTTTCGACGGCGTCAATCCGCGCGTGGCCATCGATAGCTCGGTGATCATCATCAACCGCGAGATTACGCGCAAGATGGAGGAGTTCGGCTACCTCGAGGAGGGCGAGGTGGTGCGCAGCTTCACGATCCCGACGATCGAGACCGTACGCGGCTGGATGGAGGGCGAATGACCACGCAGACCCGTGAACGCCCGGCGTTCGCACAACCCTCGGCCGCGCTGCCTGGCGCGCCCCCGCTTGGGGGCTGGGCCGCACGTGAGGGCAGCGCTTACGCGTTCCTCTCGCTCTATGCGCTGGCGTTTATCGTCTTCATCGTGCTGCCGGTGCTGGCCGCCTTCGGCCTGTCGTTTACGTTCTTCGACACCATCCAGCCGCCGACCTTCACCGGGCTGAAGAACTATATCGTCCTGCTAACCCAGGACGATATCTTCATGCGGTATGTGCTCCCGAACACCGTGCAATTTGCGGTGCTTGTCGGCCCGGGCGGCTACGCCCTGGCCTTCATGCTGGCCTGGACTCTTGCGCAACTCCCAAAGCTGCCCCGAACGATCCTGGCCTTGATTCTGTATTCGCCGTCGATGACGACCGGCGTGGCCATGACCGTGGTTTGGAAGACGATCTTCAGCGGCGACCAAAACGGCTACCTGAACAGCTTCCTGCTTGGGCTCAATCTGATCCAGGAACCGGTGCAGTGGTTGCAGTCGCCGCAGTACCTGATGACGATCATGATCCTGGTGACGCTCTGGAGCAGCATGGGCGTGGGTTTTCTGGCGATGCTGGCCGGCATCCTCGAGATCAATCCAGAGCTTTACGAGGCGGGCAGCCTGGATGGGATCAGCAATCGCTTTCAGGAGATCGTGCACATCACGATCCCGTCGATGCGGCCGCAGATGCTCTTTGGGGCCGTGATGGCGATCGTCGGGACGTTTCAGGCCGGGGCGATCGGCGTGACGCTTTCGGGCGGCAACCCGACACCCCAGTATGCGGGGCAGCTGATCGTCAATCACATCGAGGATTTCGGCTTCCTGCGCTATGAGATGGGCTACGCCGCGGCGGTGTCGGTCGTGCTGCTGCTCATGGTGCTCTTCTTCTCGCGGCTGGCGAACCGGTTGTTCGCCGGGGAGGATTAGGCGATGGCCACGCTCCGCCGGGCGTTGTTCAAGACCAATATACGCAACAGCGGGATCAACCCGCAGGGCTTTCACCCGAGCCAGATCAAGTTCTACGTGATCCTGGCGCCGCTCGTGGCCTTCATGCTGTTGCCCATGATCTTCATCTTCTCGCATGCTTTCAAGCCGCCGGATGAGCTCTTCGCCTTCCCGCCGCGGTTCTTTGTGGTCAACCCGACGCTCAAGAACTTCACCGATCTGTTCTCGAAGATGTCGACATCGGGCGTACCCGTCAGTCGCTATCTTTTCAACAGCGTGCTGGTGACCGCCTTAACGGTCGGGGCCTCAATCTTGGTGTCGACCACGGCCGCCTACGCGCTCTCGAAGAAGCGCTTCAAGCTCAAGCAGACGTTGTTCGCGATCAATACGGTGGCGCTGATGTTCGTACCGATCGCGGTTACGATCCCCCGTTTCTTGATCATTGAGCGTCTGGCGCTGCTCGACAACTTCTGGGTGCACATCCTGCCCGGGTTGGCGATGCCGGTCGGGCTGTTCCTGATCAAGCAGTTCATCGACGGCGTACCAGACGAGGTCGTCGAGGCGGCCCAAATCGACGGCGCCAACGACGTCCAGATCTACCTCACCGTGATCTTGCCCATGATCCTGCCGGCTGTGGCCACGATCGCGATCCTGACTTTTCAGGCGACCTGGAACAACGCCGAGACTTCGACGCTATACGTGACAAACGAGAGCCTGAAGACGTTTGCGTTCTATCTCACGACCCTGACCGCGACCTCGGCGTCGACGGGGGCCAATACCGTGGCCGGGCAAGGGGTGGCTGCGGCGGCTTCATTGATCATGTTCCTGCCGAACCTGATCATCTTCGTGCTCCTGCAAAGCCAGGTGATGAGCACGATGTCGCACTCGGGGTTGAAGTAAACGGAGGCGCCGATGCAGTGGATGTCAGCCTTGCGACGGTGGCCCACTCGGATCGCCCTGGCGTTGTGCGGCGTCGTCTGGGCTTTTGGCGCGTTGCGGGCGCCCGTGATCGCCGGCACGCCTTACAACACCTGGGCCGGTGGGCCGGGCGGCTACCTGGTGATGACTCAGGACGCTTACCGGCCGCTCGCCGAGATCACGCTCGATGTCGATGGCCCTGAAGATCTGTTCATCGCGCCGGATGGTCTGATGTACATAGCCGACACTGGCAACGGCAGGATCGTCAAGCTTGATGATTTTGCCGTAGTGGCGACCTATGGCGAGGATGTGCTCGAGAGCCCGACCGGCGTCTTCGTCGACGCTGACGGCAAGATGACCATTGCCGATGCCGGAACCGATACGATCGTGATCCTCGACGGCTCAGGCCGGCTCGTCACCCAGTTCGGTCGCCCGAGCGAGCCGTTGTTTGGCAAAGATCGCGAATTCCTGCCGCGCAAGGTCGCTGTCGATGCCCGCAGGAACCTGTATGTCATCAGCGAAGGCTCGGTCAACGGCGTCGTCCAGCTCAACGCAGCCGGGAACTTCATCGGCTACTTTGGCGCGAACTCCTCGGCGATGAGCCTCAAAATGATCCTGCAGCGACTCTTTCTGACCGAGGAGCAGCTCGATCAATTCGTCAAGAACGAAGCGGCTTCGCCCTCGAATCTGGTGATCGATCACCAGTCGCTGCTGTACACGGTCACCGAGGGCACGTCGTACACCGAGAGCATCCGCAAGTACACGGTCTCGGGCAAGAACATCTTCCCGACGACCTGGGGCTCGACGACGTTTCGCGACATCCACGTCGACCCGGTTGGGCTTGTGGTGGCTGTCGATCAGAGCGGCGCGATCGCAGAGTATGACCAGAATGGCCGATTGCTCTTCGTTTTTGGCTCGGGCGATGAGGGCGGCGAACGGCTTGGAACGTTGACCGACCCGGTCGCCATCGACGGCGCCGGCGAGCGATTGTACGTGCTCGACAAGGAGCGCAACGCGGTCGTGGTGTACGAGACCACGGCTTTCGCGAAAAAGGTCCATGAAGGCGTCCGCCGATACATCGAGGGCTACTACGCCGAGGCGAAGCCGTTCTTCGAGGAAGTGCTCGACTTCAATGGCTCGTTTATCCTCTCATACCAGGCGATCGCCGATGCTTACTTCAAGGCCGGCGACTATCCGCAGGCGCTGACCGCCTACCGCTATGCCGAAGATCGACGCGGCTACTCGCAGGCTTTCTGGGAGCTGCGCAACGTGGTGCTCCAGCGCACACTGACGCAGGCGCTTGGAGGGTTGGCCGGGCTCTGGGTCGTGACCGTGGTAGCCGGCCGGCTGGATCGTCGGCAGGGCTGGTCGAAACCGTGGCGCGAACGTCTGCGTGCGTTGCAGCGTTTCCGGCTGGTCGACGACTTCGTCTTCCTGTTTCGCTTCATCAAGCAACCCGTCGACAGCTTCTACTACATCAAAACCGGCGAGCGCGGCAGTCTGCGCTTCGCGCTCCTGCTGTACACCTGGGTGCTGGCGCTTCGTGTCCTCGTCGTCTATGCCACGAGTTTCGTCTTTAGTCCATACTCCACCCTGGCCTATTTCCGGATCGAAGACGAGATCGTGCCGGCGCTGTTGATCATTGCCTTGTGGAACGCCGCGAATTACCTTGTGTCGACGATCAGCGATGGCGAGGGAAGGGTGCGCGACGTGATCATCGGCAGCGCATATAGCCTGTTTCCGTATGCGCTCTTTGGGCTTCCGATCGCGCTGGTGTCTAACCTGTTGACCCAGAACGAGGTGTTCGTCTTTACCTTCTCGACCAATCTGATGTGGGGCTGGGTCGGGATCATGCTGTTCATCATGGTCAAGGAGATCCACAATTACACGTTCTCCGAGACGATCCGGAACGTCCTGACGACTTTGTTCACCATGGCCTTGTTCCTGCTGACCGGCTACATCCTGTATGTGCTCTTCAATCAGCTTTATGAGTTCGTCTATGCCATCGTTCAGGAGGTTGGCCTCCGTGTCTGAGCGACTTCGACCCCTCCTTGGGCTGCTCATCGTCGGGTTGGCGTTTGCCGGGCTCGGCCGGGGTCGCACCGCCCAGGCCGTGAGCCGCGATCCCTCACTGCTTGCCGCGCGCAGCCTGGCGATCTCGGCCCCTTCCGTCGCCGTCCTGGCGCCGTCCCAGGTTGGCGCCTTTGAGCTTGTGGCCGAAAACGTCGGTTTCGAGTTGTGGGCCGACCCAGCGACGTTGGCGTTTCAGGTTGTGGATCGACGAACCGGCTATGTGTGGAACTCGAACCTGACCGAGGTCACGCCCGAGGATAAGCTCAACAAGACCTGGACCGCGTTTGCTAAGAGCGGGGTAAGCATCGATGTGCTCGATCGCAAGGCGATCAGCGACCGCTATTCGATTGTCAATTCCGAGCACACGCTTGATTTCAAGAAGACCGGCCAGGGCTTCGAGGGCGTGGTGAGTTTCACGGATGTCGGCGTCACGCTCACCGTGCGCGTGCAACTCGAGGGAGCCGGCGTGCAGGTCGAGCTTCCCTTCGACGACATTCAGCAGACCAACCCGGATTTCAAGCTCGGGACGGCCCACGTCTATCCGTTTTTCGGCGCCACCCGTGAGGCGGAGGTCACGGGCTATATGCTGATCCCGGATGGCACGGGCAGCCTGATCCGGTTCGCCGAGGACACCCGCGCACGCAACATCTTTTACGGCCGCTACTATGGCGCCGACCTCGGGATGGTCAGCGAGCTGCCCTGGGATCCGCTGGTCAACCCGGCCGCGCCCCTCCGCGCGCCCGTCATCGGGATGGCTCATGGCGAGGGTGAGAACGCCTTTGTGACGATCGTCGAGTCGGGGGCGCCGTACGCCGAGTTGCAGGCCCATCCGGCAGGCGTGATCACACGCTTCAATTTCCTGTACAACGCCTTTATCTACAACGAGAGCTATTTTCAGGCGACAAACCGATCGGGCGCCGGCGTCACGGTGCTGCAGCCGGCTACGAACGGCTTCGACGTCCGAATGCGCTATCGTTTTTTGGCAAACGCCGAAGCCGATTACGTCGGGATGGCCCGGAGTTATCAAGAGTACCTGATCGACCATGATGCGCTTCGCGATCGAATCGCGCCGTCCGACGCTATCGGGATCCACCTCGAGTTCCTGGGAGGCGAGCGCGAGCGCGTGCTGTGGTGGCATCGCTTCATCCCCATGACGACAATCGATCAGATGGCCGTGATCCTCGACGAGCTCGACTTGCCGAACGTCGACGCGACATACTACGGCTGGCAGCCGCTTGGCGCTGCCTCCCAGCCTCCAACGTCGATGAAGCTCGACGCCAATCTCGGCTCGCTTGACCAGTTGGCGGACCTCGCCTCCGATCTGGCGGAGAACGGCTCGAGGATCAACCTGTACCTCGACCCGCAAATCGCCCTGCGCGACGACACAGGGTACTCACCGCGGAACGACCTGGCGCTTTCGATCACGAATCAGAACCTCTTCGGCTACAGCCGCGGCAATGCATACCATTACTTCACCGTGGATACGATTGAGCGTCGGTTTGCGGCGTTGAACGAGTCGCTCGCCGAGCGTTTGCCGGGTGTCGGCCTGGCTGTGGATGGCATGGGCTCGGTCGTCTACAGCGATTTTCGCGACAACCGCGAGCTCAATCGCGTTGCGGCCGTCGAGCGTTTTCGGGCCGCCTGGGAAGATGCGCCAGTGGATCTCGCGTTCTACGGGGCCAACGATTACGCATTCAGCGCCATGGATGCTTATTACGAACTGCCGCTCTCCGACAACGGGTATCTGTTTACCAGCGAGCCAGTGCCCTTCCTGCCGATCGTGCTCGCCGGGTATGTGCCGGCCTATGGCCCGGTGCTCAATTTCTCGTCAGACATGCACGCCGATTTGTTGCGGCATGCCGATTACGGCATCTACCCGACGTTCTTTCTGACCCACGATATCACGGCCCGAATCCTGAACACGAACTCGAGCTGGATCTACACCTCATCCGCGAGTCAGTGGTCGGCCGAGATCCGCGACGCTTACGCCTGGCTCGATGCGCGTTTGGGGCCAGTGCGTGGCGAGCCGATCGTGGCCCGTGAACGCCTGGCGCGAGATGTCTTTGCCACGACCTTCGGCAACGGACGGGCCATCGTCGTCAACTATGCCGCCACGACGTATCGGGGCGACGGGTTCACGGTCGGTCCCGAAGATGCCGTGCTCCTGGAGGTTGCGCCGTGAACCCGACACGACAGCTTCGCCGGGGCGAGATGCGCCACGGCACTCGCGAAGCGCTTCATGGCTACGGCTTCGTCTTGATCTGGATCGTCGGCTTCTCGATCTTCACCCTCGCGCCGTTGGTACAGACGTTCATCTACAGCCTGAACCAGGTCACGGTCGAGGCCACCGGCGTGTCGACGAAATTCGTCGAGTGGGCCAATTACTCGCGGGCGCTCTTCACCGACCCGACGTTCGTTGAGTTGCTGATCGGCTACACGATCGAGACCCTGGTTTCTCTGCCGATCATCCTGATCTTTTCGCTGATCATCGCCCTGTTCCTCAACCTGGAGTTCAAGGGCAAAGGGTTGTTCCGCACGATCTTCTTTTTGCCTGTGGTCATCACCAGCGGGCCGGTGATCAAGGAGTTGACCGAGCAGGGCGCGACCTCCACGGCCGGGTTGGCGCAGGTCCAGGCTGTCGCCGATTTCCTGGCGGAGTTGCCGGTCTCGGTGCGCACGCCTGTCGAGTACTTGTTGACCTCGTTCGTCTTGATCCTGTGGTTCTCGGGGGTGCAGATCTTGATCTATCTGTCGAGCCTGCAAAAGATCGACAAGAGCCTTTACGAGGCCGCGGCGATTGACGGCGCCTCGGCCTGGGAGTCGTTCTGGAAGATTACGTTGCCGTCGCTGACGCCGACCACGCTGGTGATCGCGATTTATACGATTATCACGCTCTCGCATTTCTCCGAGAACAAAGTGCTCAAATACATCTACGGCCAGACCTACGCGGTCGAGGGTGGGATCGGCTATGCAAGCGCGATGTCCTTCGTCTACTTCCTGGTATTGGCCACGATCCTGGCGCTGGCCTTCTTGCTCCTGCGCCCGTCGGCCAGCCCGCGGAGCGCCTGAGAGTCAGCCATGAACCGAGATCAACTGGCCCACTGGAAGGGCGTGCTGTTTGGCAACCGCACGAGCTACGGCGTGGTCTTCACGGCCATCTTGTACGCACTACTGATCGCCATCGGCTTTGTGTATCTGTACCCCTTGCTCTTCATGTTCGTCACGAGCTTGAAGTCGCCCGATGACTTGCTCAACCCGATGGTGCAATGGGTGCCGACCGAGCTCTTCCTGGGGAACTACGAGAAGGCCTTCAAGGTGCTCGACTATCTGGCCACGCTGGCCTCATCGGCACTGGTCAGCGTCGTGCCGTCACTGATCCAGACTCTGGTGTGTTCGGTGGTCGGGTACGGCCTGGCCCGGTACCAGTTCCCGGGCAAGACCCTGATGATCGGCCTGATCCTTGCGACCTTCGTCATCCCGGCCCAGAGCACAGTCATCCCGCAAATGCTCACCTATCGCGATCTCGGGCTATTGGGCTCGCTATGGTCTCTGATCTTGCCGGCATTGGGCGCCCAGGGCTTCAACAGCGCCATCTTCATCCTGATCTTCTATCAGACCTTCCTGTCGCTCCCAAAGGTGCTCGAGGAGGCAGCTCGGCTCGATGGCGCGTCGGACCTCGAGATCTTCATCCGGGTCGGTCTGCCGGCCGCCGCACCGGCGTTCATCGTCTCGATCATCTTCTCGATCGTCTGGTACTGGAACGAGACTTATCTGACCGTGGTCTTCCTCGAGGGTGGGGTCCAGACTCTGCCGATGCAGTTGTCGAAATTCGTCCAGGCCTACGAGAACCTGTATCCGCCAGGTGTGGTCAATGTGCTCGATCGCCTCAACGAAGCTGTCAAGCTGGCGGGGACCTTTTTGAACATCCTGCCGCTGCTGGCCATGTACTTCGTTCTACAGCGGTGGTTTGTCGAATCGGTCGAGCGATCGGGGATCACGGGTGAATAAGCTCAGTCGCTTCACGTTGGCGGTCTCTCTGGCGCTCACTGCCTGCGGGCCGCGGGCGCCATCCGTGGCACCCGCTTCTGAGCCCTCGCGCCCCGTGCCGGTGACCGCCACTCCGGTCACCGCAGCCCCGACGTCGACGACTGTCGTCTTTCCGACCGCAACGCTTGCGCCGGTTCCGCCGACCGTCCCGGCTCCAGCCGATCCAGACGAGGTCATCGCGGCCGAGATGCGCGGATCGTTCGATTTCTTCTGGGAGCAGGCCAACACCGATCCAGGTAGCCCCGGGTACGGTCTGATCCGCGATCGGCACCCCGGGTCACCAGGGATCGCCAGCATCGCGTCGGTCGGTTTCGGGTTGACGGCCTACGTGATCGGGGTCGAGCAGGGCTACGTTGCGCGCGAGCAGGCGGCCGATCGGGCGGAACGCACGCTCGACACGCTGCTTGGGCTCGACCGACACGAGGGCTTCTTCTTCCACTTTCTCGATATCGAGACTGGCGAGCGCGCCTGGGAAAGTGAGGTGTCGTCGATCGACACCGCGATCTTGCTGATGGGCGTGCTCACGGCGGGCCAGTACTTCGGTGGTGCCACGGCAGGCAAAGCCCAGGAGTTGTATGCCGGGGTCAACTTCCCGTGGTTCCTCGACGACGAACGGCAGATGTTCTATATGGCCTATCGCCCCGAGAACGGCTTTGAGGGGCACTGGGATTTCTATGCCGAGCAATTGATGCTCTACGTCCTCGCCGCTGGCTCGGAGACGCACCCAGTCGATGCGCGTCCATACCAGACCTTCACCCGACATACGGCCGCATTCCGCGATGGGGAGCCATTCATCCATTCGTGGTTCAACTCGATCTTCACGTATCAGTTCAGTCACGCCTGGATCGATTTCCGCGGCCGTGTCGACGCCGATGGGGTGGATTGGTTCGCGAACTCCGTGGCCGCGGCGCGCGCGCACTACGATTTCGCCGTGTATATGGATGCCAAGTACGAGACACTTGGGCCCTATGCCTGGGGGCTGTCGGCCTCGGATGGGCCGACGGGGTACAACGGCCTTTACGGCGCGCCGCCTTCGGGCTTCGACAATCGCCAGCACAGGGTCGACGACACCGTGCCGCCGTACGGCGCGATCGCTTCGATCCTGTTTGCGCCGGCAGAGGCGCGCCAGGCGCTTCTGTACTATGCTTCGCTGCCGGATCTGCAAAGCCCTTACGGCTTCAAGGACGCCTTCAATCTGACCGAGGGTTGGTACGCAACCGATGTGATCGGAATCGATAAGGGGATCACGCTCTTGATGCTCGCCAACGCTCAAGACGACACAGTTTATCGATCTGCGATGCAGGCCGGGCCGGTCGCACGGGGTCTGGAGCGGTTGGGCATCCTGCCCGCCAAGTAGAGGAGTCTGTCGCATGACGACCATCAAAGACGTGGCCAGGCGCGCAAACGCCAGTATCACGGCCGTTTCGTATGCCCTGAACGGCACGGGCACGATCAGCGCCGCCATGCGTAAGCGTGTGCTTGCCGCCGCCGAGGAGCTCAACTACCACCCAAACGCATTCGCCCGCAATCTCAAGAAGCGCAAGACGCGCACGATCGGGGTCTTCATCACCCGGTTCAGCGGTTCGTTTTATGAGGAGATCCTCGAAGGGATCCATGCCTTTAGCCTTGAGACCGATTATGAGCTCCTGGTCTGCCCTGAGAGCCGGTCGGTACGCAAGATCCTGACCCAACGCCAGGTGGACGGCGCCATCATCTTCGACACCAAGATCCGTAGCGATCTGCTCCTCAAGCTGGCGTCAAAGCGCTTTCCGATCGTTGTGCTCGATCGATTGCTCGAAGGCGATTGCCTCTTTCCGTTGCTGATCGACAACCGTCAAGGAGTTCGCGAGGCCTTCCAGCACCTGTACGAGCAGGGCGCGCGCAATATCTACTACATCTCGGGGGCTGAGTCGTTCGATAACACCGAGCGCACGCTGGCCTTTCTCGATGAGGCAGAGAGGCACGCGGTCGTGGTCAAGAGCTTCGCGGGAAGTTTTACCGAACAATCAGGCTATGAGGCCGGGCGCCAGTTGCTGATCGAGCGGCCGCTGCCAGAGGCCGTCTTTTGTGCCAACNNGATCGGCCTCTTGCGCGCCATGCAGGAGCGCGGACTGCATGCGCCCGACGACGTGGCGGTCGTCGGCTTCGACGACATTCAGCTCGCCCGCTACATGCGCCCGACACTTTCGACGGTTGGGGCGTCACGTGTCGCGTGGGGCGCCGCTGCGGCGAAGCAGCTGATCGATTTTCTTGAACACGAAACTCCATTCTCGTCGGAGCGCATCGCGACGCACCTGATCCAGCGCGAGTCGTCGACCCGGGTGTTAGTCGGGCAACCTGAAACCAGCGCTCACTCAGGGTGAATGACCTCGCGAGAAGCATCGACACGAAACGAAGACGGCGGTACCGAGCAAGCTCGGTACCGCCGTCTTCGTTTCGTGGGCCGCGAAGCCGTGAATCAGTCGTAGATCGGGCGTAGGCCTTTGTAAACGACCTTACCCCCCAGGGTGCGCAGGATCGTCTGCGCCGGTCGATTGAGAACCACAGAGAGCTCGTTGGGCGTCATCGGGCGATTGCCGTTGGCCAGCAGGATGTGGAATACGGCATCGACCATCGAGGTCCGTTCGGAGACAAACTCAGTCGTGGGCCGTACTTGCTCGCGCAGCAGGTACTGGGCCTTGTCGACCTGCGTGACCTCCGCCGTCTCGGCATCGACCAGGTCGATCATCTCACCGCTCTGGGCAGAGGCGAATGCGTGCGCGGCTTCAGGCCGCAGATGGCGGGTGACGTCAACGCGGAAGTCGCGGCCTTCGCGATCCCACCAATCGAAATCGATGTGAAACCGGCTTTCGACACCGGGTTTGGCGAGGAGTGGGTTAGGGCTCATGCGCGTCTCTCAGTTCGAATACTGGCTTGGGTCGAAACGCCAGTAAGCGTCGCCGACATGGGTGTAATACGGGCGCTTGACCAGCTCGGCAAAAATCGGCGCCGGCGGACAGCGACGCGCCACGTTGACCGCGGCGTAGAGCGAACGCGCATGCACCGCGCTCTGGGGGTTGAGTTTGGCGAGCTCGCGGAAGACATCGACAACCAGCCGCTCGAACGAAACTCCGGTCAGCTTCTGCCAAAGTTCATCGACCTGGGCCGGCTGATCGACCGCCACGACCATCAGGTCGTCGAAGTTGACGCTGACTTGTTTCTTCTGCATGCTGAAGGCCAAACGACCTTCGGATGAGGTGGCCGCCGTGCGTACCCACTCGCGCGTCGGGCGTCGCCGGCTGGCCGTCAGCACGATCTCATCGGGTCTTTCGCCGCGGCGCACGTTGAGTAAGCCGCCCACCGGCATATCGATACGGTCGTACCACTCCGCGAGGCCGACAACGTAACGCCCCGGCCGAACGACCCAACCGGCCAGGCGCTCCCCGTTTAGGCTATCGACCAACGTGAACCGAACGCGCTCGGTGACCTGAGCCGTCGGGAACAGGGCCGCCAGCCGTGGCGTCAACGGCAGCGTGCCGGCGCGTCGATGCGGGAAGGTCAGGATCACCTGAACATCGTCGATCGCTGCAGTCTCCAACGGGTCGGTCGTCCACTCGTCTTCGATTTCATTGGCCAGTTGGCTCAACTCCGGCGTTAGCACGACGTCGGTGTCGGTGATGACCGGCACCAGCCGCTGCGGCGGCGCCTGAACCGCATCGGGCTCGAGCCGACGCAGGTGCCAAAGCACCTGGCCCGCCGGGCCGACTTCGTCGAACCGCTCGTCTTTGCGCAGCGCATAGTTGAGCGAAAAGACCTGGAGCTGTGGGTTGACCTCGACGGGTAGGCCGATCTCTTTGAGAAGCGCCTCGGTCGGAAGCGGCCCGCCGCCGGCCATATCGAGCACGGCCTCGGCGAGGTTGAGATGACCCTCGTTGATCGAGGCCAGCAGCGGCTTGGGGAACCATCGACCCGCCAGCCGAACGATATCGCTACTTGCGTGAAGCCGCTCTTCGAGCTTGACCGCAACGCCGGCGCCGAAGCGCTCGAAGAGCTCCTCGGGAGGCGCGATCTCGGCATCACCGGCCTGCACCGAGCGGTGGTTGAGCGGGTGCTCGGCCAGACGCCCGACGTATTGCTTGCTCGGTCGGTCGTCGTCGAATTCGACGGTCAGAACATCGAAGTCGCCGATCTCGGGGTTGGTGCCCGGCCGCACAACGGTCACTGTGCCGATCACGTTCGCGGGCGTCGAGAACGCCAGGCGCTGTCCGACCGCGTAACTCTCCTTCGGGAGGTAAGGCACAGCCCCGGCTTCGCGCCGCTTGAGCGCCTCCGTCTCGCGGACGACACGCTGCGCGATGACGGCTTGCGCCAGTTCCTCGGTCGTCAGCGGTGTCTCGGTTTCGAGGAGGTGGTTGTAGAGGTGTTCGAGGTCGGCTTCGTCAATGACGAAACCGGTGTCCCAGTAATCTGCCTTCGGGGCGACAACGTCGGTCAAAGTTCCAATCCAATCGCAAGAGATTTGTTGTGCTGCGCGGCCGCCCGTCGGGTTCGGAGCGTTGCGGGTTGAGACCCGCCATCAAAGACCCGGACGACGCAATCAATGCAGCCCTTCAATTATACTCAGAGCGGCGCGCAATTCAACACGCCATAAGGAGCCTTATGCCATCCGAAACGGGCTGGTCCGTTCTGACCACCGCGCCCAGTCACACCCTGGCCGAGATCCTACAAGGCGTGCTCCAGGCCGCCGGGATCCCGGTCATGTTGGCCGGTGAGTCCTACGCGGCCACCTTTGGCCTTCCCACATCAGTCCAGGTGCTTGTGCCTTCCGATCAACTGGCGGAGGCCGAGACGGTCTTGCGCGATAGCGAGGCCTCCGCCGACGAGACCGACGACGATTCCACTGGCCAGGGCTCTGCGTTCGACGACACCGAAGACGCCTCGGTCTGAAGCGCCGGCCTCACGGGAAGACGCGTTCCGTCCATTCGAGCGGATCGACCTGCACGCCCGCGACAAAGATCTCCCAATGCAGGTGAGGCCCTGTCACGCGCCCTGTCGCTCCCTGGAACCCGATGATTTGGCCGGTCTCGACACGCTGGCCCACAGCGACCTGGAAACTGGATTGGTGCCAGTAGCCGCTGTACACACCCCAACCATGATCGATGATCGTGGCGTTGCCGCGGACAGTCATGGGCTCGGCCATCACCACGATCCCGGGCGCCGGCGCCGTGATCGGTCGATCCTCTGCGCCGCTAAAATCCACGCCGCCGTGAAAGGAGTCGTAGGGCCCGCCGTTGTATGAGCGGAGCGCTCCAAAGACCGAGCGGATCACGCCGACCGAGGGCAGGGCGAACAGCCCACTCCACATTCGCTCAGTGGTTGGCGATGCCGTGACGACCGAACGCACACGCTCGTACTCGGGCCGTACGTACTCCGGATCGACCGTGGTCGGGTCGACGGTCAACGGCGGATCGACGACATAGCGCCCGGCACGCACCGGTAGCGCCTGCGTAAAGGTGGTTGCGTTTCCCTGCGTGTCAGTGATCGCCAGCGTGAAAGGATAGAGGTTCGGCTCGGTCAGGCGGTAAACACCCAGCAAGCCATAGAGCGTGAGCGGGTCGGTCGGGTCGGCGCTGATCACGAAGGGGCTCTCGTTGAGCGTCGCTGTCAGGGTCACCGGCGCCTCTGTCACGATTCGGAGCTCGAGCGTCTGCCCTTGGGTCACCGGGGTGGGCAGGATCTGAAGCTCACGGATCCCGGCCGGCCAGCCCCGAATGGGCGCCGAACCGCCGGACATCGCCAGCCGGGCGCCAGGGATAGGGACCCATGGGTGCGCCAGCGCATTCTCAGCGGCCACCGCCCACGGGCTGTGCCCGGTTTCCGCCGCGCTGCTCAGCCAACCCTCTCCTGAGCCGACCGACACAGTCTGCGCGACCTCGATCCCGGGCCCAGCATCCGGCTCATCGGTCAGGACGATGCTCTGGCCGATGTACAGACGCTCCGGGTTGACGATGTGGTTCAGCCGGACCACACTTTCCTGTTTGAACCCGTAGCGTCGGGCCAGGCTCGAGAGCGTCTCTCCAGCCTCGAGCGCGTGCGTCGAAAGCCGCCCGCTGACGCCATCGAGCCCCGGGATCGTCACGAGTTGCCCGACCTGAAGCGTCGCGGGGTCGACGGCCGGGTTGGCAGCCGATAGCGCCTCGACCGACACACCGAACTGCAGCGCGATCCCGGCCAGCGTATCGCCGGGCTGGACCTCGTACTGAGCTGTCGATGTGCTTTGGGCTGAAACTGAGGTTGACGGGTCAGGCAGGCTCAGACAAGCCAGGCTCAACGCCAGGGCCAGCCGCCAGATCTTCCAGGATCCACTCATCACCGATGGTCACCTTTTCTAGGAAATCGGGTGTCGTTTCGAGCACATACCGGGCCGGAGCGCCGGCTGCGTACGAAGGTCGCCAAGGCCGTGCACGAACCTTGTCGACCACCCGACCCGCCGCGTTGATCCAGACGACACCGAGGTCGAAGTTGACGAAGAACATATGGATCGCAGTCAAAACGACGCTGTCGCGGTCCTCAACCAGCAGGATCGCCTCGCCGGGCAACAGGGCGCGTCGAAACTGTAGCCCACGCAATTTGCACCAAAAGTCGGCGCACCAGCCGACTCGATTCAGGACGACTGATCCATCAGATTTCGCGCGTATTCGGATGTGCCGCATCGGTCGATCTTAGCATGAGGCCAGGAAACGCACCGAGGCCGATCAAGCGCCCCTGCATGCGCAGCGGCGTGTGATCGGCCTCGAATAGGTGAGCGCTCAGGCGCTGGGGGTTGTGCGGCGGCTGAGGACCTTTTCGATGCTTTCAATCAGGTCCTGGGGGCCAAAGGGCTTGGTGATGTAATCGTCGACCTTGGCGATGTGCAACCCGAGCACCTTATCGATGCTCTGGGCCTTGGCTGTGACGATAATCACCGGGATCTCACGGGTGCTCTCGTGAGCCTTGAGCTTCTGATAGACTTCCCAGCCGTCCATATCGGGCATCATCAGGTCGAGCAGGACGATATCGGGCTGGCTCGACTGCACAAGATCCAGCCCCTCGCGACCACCTGTGGCGCCCGCCACGGTGTATCCCTTGCGGCTTAGGATCAGGCGAATCAGATCGATCATCGCCGGCTCGTCTTCGATACAAACCACACGCTTGGACTTGTCCATCAATGCGCGCTCCCGCCCTACCGTTTCACCGTGTGCAATTAACATCGTCACAGTCCGGTTTGATTCGAGTGTACCACATTCGTTCTAGTGAACAAACCGTATTTTGTCTCAGATCAAGCTCAGCCACGACGCTGGCGAATTGGCCGAGTGTCGGCTAGGATTGGAGCCGATTATGTCTCTGCCTGAACTCTCCGAAGCCTTGAGCAGCTTCGCCACGGTTTTTCTAGGGATCTTCGTCGAGGCTGCGGCCTTCCTGATGCTCGGCGCATTGGCGTCTGGCCTGATTGAAGTCTTCCTTCGCCCGAACGATATGGCCCGGCTTGTGCCGCGCCATCCGATCCTGGCGGCAGGGGTCGGCGGGCTATTGGGGCTTGTCTTCCCGGTCTGCGAGTGCGGCGTCGTGCCGCTGGCGCGCCGATTGGTGCGTAAGGGCATGCCCATGTCGGCGGCCGTGGCATTCTTGCTGGCTGCACCTGTTTTCAACCCGATCGTAATCGCCAGCACGCTCGCGGCGTTTGGCCTGACCCCGGTCTTCTTCGGCCGCGTGGCGCTCAGCCTGGGGATTGCGGTGGCGACAGGGGCCGTTTTCGCGGCCAGTAAGGATCCGTTGGCGTTGTTGCGCATCCAGGAGCCCGTGCTAAGGCCGACTGGCGCTTCTCTGGCGGCTGCCTTCATCCTTGACGCACCAACCGAGACTGCGTTGGCCAAGGCCGGTCGGGTGCTGCGGGTGGCCGTCGACGAGTTTTTCGATATGGGGCGCTTCCTTGTGCTGGGCGCCGTCCTGGCCGGCCTGATGCAGGCCTTCATCCCCAGCACGGTCGTGCTCGCCATCGGTGGTGGGCCGGTGACCTCAGTGCTCGTGATGATCCTGTTGGCGGTGCTGCTCTCGGTTTGCTCGACGGTCGATGCATTCATCGCGCTGGCTTTCGCCGGAAGCTTCACGACGGGGTCGCTGCTGGCCTTTCTGGTGTTTGGCCCGATGGTCGACATCAAGAGCACGTTGATGTACGCCGGCGTCTTCAAGCGCAAGGCGGTGGCCTATCTGATCCTGCTCCCGCTGCTCATGACGACCCTGGCGGCGGTCTTCATCAACCTCAACACGACATGGTGATATGAACCTTCGACTCTACCGCTGGCTGCAGCTGGGATTGATGGTATCGCTCGGCGCCTATTTCGCAGCGCGGCTTTTGAGCGGCACGATTTATTACTACATCAATGAGCGCTTCGCCGCCTTGATCGCGGCGGGCGCCGTGGTGGTGGGCACGGTGGGCCGGGTGGTCGGCAAGGGGCGCCGCAAGGTCGAGGAGTCCCGACGGTTGCTCCGGCTGCCGCAGGTCACGGAGCCCCGGGTGCCGCCCACCGCCCGGATCGGGGTCAAGGACATCACTCCGTGGCAGACCAACGCCGGCTCGTTCTACCTGATCCACACCGCGATCGTGGTGCCCACGATCGATCCCAAGGACTGGATGCTGCGGATCCACGGTCGGGTGGACCGGGTGGTCACCTTCACCTACGCGGAGCTGATCGAACGGCAGTTCACCGAGGCCTGGATCACCCTCAACTGCGTCTCCAACGAGGTGGGTGGGCCGCTGATCGGCAACGCCTGGTGGAGCGGCGTGCGGCTGGCCGACCTGCTCGCAGAGGCCGGACCACAGCCGGGCGCCGACGCAGTCCTCCAGACCTCCGAGGACGGGTGGACCTGCGGCACTCCACTCGCCGCGCTGACCGACAACCGCAACGCGATGCTGGCGGTGGCGATGAACGGTTCGCCGCTGCCGATCGAGCACGGGTTCCCGGTCCGGACCATCGTGCCGGGGCTCTACGGCTATGTGTCGGCGTGCAAGTGGGTGGTCGACATGGAGGTCACGTCGTTCGACGACATCTCGGCGTACTGGACGGAGCGTGGGTGGAGCGAGCAGGGCCCGGTCAAGCTGTCGTCGCGGATCGACGTACCCCGCTCAGGAGCGGAGGTGCCGAGCGGCCAGGTGACCTTCGGCGGGGTCGCGTGGGCCCAGCACACCGGCATCGAGGGGGTCGAGTTCGCGGTCGACGGCGGCGACTGGATATCCGCCGAGATCGCGCCCGGGCCCACCGACGACACGTGGGTCCAGTGGAAGGGGACCGCGCCGGTCGAGCAGGGCGACCACACCGTGCAGGTCCGCGCGGTCGACAAGCTCGGCAACGTGCAGACCGGCGTCGAGCAGGACGTGCTTCCCGACGGCGCGACCGGGTGGCATACCTCGGACTTCTCGGCGTCCTGAACCACCCGTCACCTGACGGTGGCTGAGGTGTGAGGCCGTCCACGGCCGAGCCTCGAAGCCGCGGAAGCCGGGGCTTCTACTCGCCCATGTAACTTCCCTGCGGAGGCTTCGAGGCTCGNNAAGCTCGCACCTCAGCCACCGTGGTGGCTACCAGTTGCCGGGAGAGGGTGGCAGCGGGTGCGCGGCATCGTGGATGACGTAGACCGTGCCGCCGGAGCCGCCGAGCCAGGCCGCTTCGAGCTGGGCCCGGTCGTAGGTGCGCCGGACGCCGGCCGCGGACTTCGCGGCCGGGTCGTTGACGACGANNATGCCCGCGGCGACCAGTGACTCGGCCTCGGTGAGCGAGCGCAGCCGGGTGACGAACGCCGAGAGCCCCCGCGACGCGGCGTACGCGGTGTTGAAGGGCCAGTTGCCCGTGCCTTCGTACGACGCGTCGTAGGTACGTCGGGCCACCTCGTCGACCCACGGGTCCGGACGCGCACCGACCCAGGCCAGCGCGGATCCCGAGGGCAGTCGGCCGTAGTAGCCGAGCACCATGGCGGTGGACGTGGGCGAGCACCACGCCTCGCCACCGCCGCCGTACTGCGCGAAGTCGCCGCGGTGCACCATCTGCGAATAGCGGGGCA
>DKKP01000362.1 GCA_002455335.1 Anaerolineales bacterium UBA6663
GGGCGCACCGCCCGGGCCGGCGGCTGGGGCTGGGCCCTGGGCGACGAGGGCAGCGGGTTCGCGATCGGGCTCGGCGCCCTCCGCGCTATCGCGCGCGCAACCGATGGTCGCGGGCCTGAGACTGCCCTGCGCGATGTCATCCTGCAGCGCTGGGCGCTGACGAACCCGGAAGCGCTTGTCGCGACCGTTTATCGGCACCCTTTCCCGCGAATCGAGATCGCGTCGCTCGCGGCCGTCGTCGAAGCTGTCGCCGAGACAGGCGATGCCGTGGCGCGCGGGTTGCTCGTCGAAGCCGGTCGCGAACTGACCACAGGTGTGGCCAGCGTGGTTCGCGCGTTGGCGCTCTCCAGCCCCGTGCCACTGGCGCTCGGCGGTAGCGTCCTTGTGCATGGGCGCCTGGCCGCCGCGGCTCTGATCGACTCATTGGCCGAGCAGGGCGTGGCGTGCGAGCCGGTCGGGCGGGTGGAGGAGCCGGCGTTGGGCGCCCTGTCGATGCAATTCAAGAAGTGAACCGCGAAGACGCGCACAGCATTGTGTCTTTCTTGGGGCGCTTCGCGTCTTCGCGGTTCTATCCAAATGGGCACCGGGTTTCACACAGGTGCTTGACTCGCCGGGGCACTGTTTTGTATAGTGGTCTTACATGGTCTATACCAGACTAGGCAGCCAGCTGTGAGAACCCGTCTCAAACGCGAAGCGCCCGATCCGCTCTATACGCAGCTCAAGGCCGCCCTGGTCGGCGAGATCCAGGCCGGGCGGTTTCGCCCGCACGACAGGATCCCGTCGGAGCGCGAGCTCTCGACCCAGTTCCGGGTCAGCCGGATGACGGCGCGCCAGGCGCTGCTCGATCTGGTGCGCGAGGGCGCACTGTACACGCGCGTAGGTAAGGGCACGTTTGTGGCCCAGCCCAAGATCGAGCAGCCCCTGCGCTCGCTGACCGGCTTCAGCCAGGACATGCAGGCCCGCAACACCCGGCCCGGGAGCCGCATCCTCGAGGCCCGCACCGTGTCCGCAACGCCTGAGGTGGCCGCGGCGCTGCGTCTGTTGCCGGAGGATGAGGTCATCCTGCTTCATCGGCTACGGCTTGCCGATGGTGAGCCGCTCGCCCTCGAAACCGCCTATCTCCCGCTGGCGCTCTGCCCCGGCCTGCTCGCCCACGACTTCGCGCGCGAGTCGCTCTACGCTGTGCTCGAGGGCAACTATGGCTTCACGCTCACGCATGCCGAGCAGACCCTTGAAGCCGCGTTGGCCGGGCCACGCGAGCTTGAACTGCTCAACCTGACGCCCCCCGCGGCCGTCCAACACATCCAGCGCCTGACCTTTCGGCAGGATGGGACCCCCGTCGAGTACGTGTTCTCGACGTATCGCGGTGATCGATACAAGTTCCGCTCGGTGCTTCAGACCGGGTCGGGCTGAGTCGGTGGATGGGCGCCCACAGCAGCACGTTTGACGGCCAAACCCTGCCGTTTGGCAGTGATATCCAACATCGCAAGGCTTGATGACACACAGAGGAGGAGAGGCATGAACCTTCGTATCCGTTCCGCAGGGGCTACCGCGATCACGCGGTTGATCCTGGGCAGCGCCTTCCTGGCGGCCTGCGCGGCGCCCACCGCGCCGGCGCCCGTCGAGGTCGTCGTGACCCAGGAGGTCCCGGTCGAGGTCGTGGTCACCCAGGAAGTTCAGGTCGAAGTCGTCGTGACGCCCACGCCTGAGCCGACCGCCAGCCCGAAATCGGGCGGCACGCTGATCGCGGCGCGCGCGGCCGACATGACCGGCCTCGATCCGCATAAGCAGACGGCTTTCTCGTCGTTCCGCGTGCTCGAGCACATCTACGAGCCGTTGCTCAACCTCGACAAGGACATGAACGTCGTCCCTAACCTGGCCCAGAGCTGGGAGTGGTCGGATGACGGCCTGACCCTGACGATGACGTTGCAGGAAGGCGTGGTCTTCCACAACGGCACACCGATGACCTCCGAGGACGTCAAGGCGACCTACGAACGCATCCTCAATGAAGAGACCGCGGCCGCCGCTCGGTCGTTCTTCTCGTCGATCGCCTCGGTGGAAGCGCCCGACGCCGCGACCGTGGTCTTCACGCTGTCGACGCCGAACGCGGCGCTGCTCGCGGCCATGACCAACCCGAACTCGGGCATCATGTCCAAGGCGCTGCTCGACGGCGGCTGGGACCCGGCCTCCGAAGCCGTCGGCACTGGCCCGTTCAAGCTCGCCAACTGGGAGCCCGACAACATCCTTGAGCTCGAGCGCAACCCCGACTACTGGCGCGCCGGCCTGCCGTACCTCGACAAGATCGAGTTCCGCACCATCCCCGACGAGTCGTCGATCCTCGCCGGTCTGCGCGCCGGGACGATCGACTGGGCGCTGATCAACGACCCGCGCGTCGGCCTCGTCGCCGCCTCGGGCGCCAGCGATCTGGTCAAGGACACGGCCCCGGCCCTGGCCTACCACGTGCTGCAGCTCAACGCCAGCCGCCCGATGTTCGAAGATGTCAAGGTGCGCCAGGCGATCTCGTGCGCAATCGATCGGCAGCAGGTGCTCGACACCGCCTCGCTCGGCGAGGGTGAAGTCGTCTCGCCTGCCACGCCGCTCTTCTACCGCGCCGACCTGGGCAGCCTGTTCTGCTATCAGAAGGATCTGGACCAGGCTAACAGCCTCCTGGCCGAGGCCGGCAACCCGGCTGTCGCCTTCACCGTGATTGTGGCCGCCGGCGAGCCGCCGACGGCTGTCGCCGAGGCGCAGAACATCCAGGCGCAGCTGGCCGAGATCGGCGTGACGGTCGAGATCGAGACGCTCGAGCTTGGCGTGTACGTCGATCGCTGGCTGAAGGGCGACTTCGACGCGGCGGTGGCGCTCAACGGCGGCAACCCCGATCCGCACAACATGTTCTTCCGCTACTGGCACAGCACCGGCAACCTCAACAGCGTGGCGAATTACTCGGCCCCCGAGATCGACGCGCTGCTCGCCGAGGCCGTGGCGCTGACCGATCCCGCCGAGCGCAAAGCCGTGTACGATCAGATCCAGCAGAAACTCGCCGAAGCGGCGCCGTGGGTCTGGCTGTACGTCGGCTACGAGTATCGGATCTACCAGCCGTACGTCGAGAACTACACAAACATGTCCAACGGGCAGACGATCTATCTGCGCGAGCCCTGGCTGAACAAGTAAGTGAATCCTGTCGATGGATCATGGACTCGACGTCCATGATCCATCGACGTTCCTCGGACGTGTGTTGAAAGAAGACGG
>DKKP01000182.1 GCA_002455335.1 Anaerolineales bacterium UBA6663
CCGATCAACCCCAGGGTCTTGCCGTTGATCTCGACCCCCAGGAATCGGTCACGATCCCAGTTGCCGCCGCGCACTGAGCGATCGGCGGCCGGTACCTGGCGGCACAACGCCAGGAGCAACGCCCAGGTGTGCTCGGCAGCCGCGATCGCCACCGCTTCGGGTGTGTTCATGACCATCACGCCGCGCGCCGTCGCGGCCTGGATGTCGATATTGTCGACGGCCTGACCGGCGCGGCCGATCAGCTTCAAGCGGGTTGCTCGATCGATCACGGCGCGATCGACTGCGGTGCCCGAGCGGACGATCAGGGCATCGTAGTCGCCGATCGCGTCGCGCAACGCCGCGCCATGCAGGTCATTGATCACCAGACTGACATCGGGCGCGCCACGCAAGACTTCGATGCCTTCGCTTGGGAGCGGGTCAGTGATCAGGATTCGATAGGTTTGTGGTTCAGAAAGTGAGGAGCCCAAGGCCGTCATGCGCGCGATTGTACCCGAGCCGGGGTCTCAAACGCATTCGGGAATCAAGCGCCACGCAGACGACGAAGGACGGCGCCGCGAAGGTCGGCGCGTCGAAAGGCGACGCGCGTCTCGTCGGCGACTGCGGAAGCCCCACGGTCATAGAGGGCTTCGAAGCCTCGCGGCGCTTCGGGTCGGGCCAGCGCCAGCGGCAGGATCGCGGCCAGGCTCGGCTCCCGAACGAACACCGGGGCCGCCGCGGCCACCTTGGGCCGAGCGACGACACCGCCAAAACCGACAAACAGGTCGACGGCCTCACTGGCTTCAAGATCCGAACCGCCATCGCCGATCAGCATGGCACGCTCGCGGGCGGCACCGCGCAGCCGACGGATGATCTCGGCCTTGCCACGGCCAATCGTCAGCGGGCCGCCATCGTGTGCCAAAACCTGTTCATTGAGGTTGCGCCCGGCCGGGTGGCGCCACGTTTCCCACCAATTGCCAGCCAGCTGGTTGTACTCGAGTTCGACCGCGAAGATCCGGTCTTCGGGCATACCAAGCCAGACGCCAAAATCGCGCACGCCCTTTGCCAGCCCGCCGCTGACGATATACACCTGGCGGCCTTCGGCCTGGAGTGCCGCGATCACCTCGCGCGCGTCGGTCACAACGGTGTCGCGATAGAGCTGAGCCAGGCGCTCGACGTTTTCGCGCGTGGCGTTAATCAGATCGAGCCGCCGGCCATAGACTTGCTCGAGCGGTAGCTCGCCGTTCATTGCGCGGTCGGTCAGGGCGGCGACCTCGACCTCCTTGCCGGCCCAGCGCGCGAGTTCGTCAATGCCTTCGACCGTGGAGAGCGTCGAATCGCAGTCGAAGATCACGACCCCGTAGGGCGCCCAGTCGGNNGCTTCAGCCGGCCGGCGCGGCGCAAAACGTCTTCGGCGATCTGGCGCATCGAGAGCCGCTCGTCGCGCGCGCGCTTCTGTAAGGTGTGATAGGCCTGGTCTTCGGTGGCGCCGGCCTGCATGAGCACGCCCTTGGCGCGATCGATCAGCTTGCGGGTTTCGATCGTCTCCTGCAGCGCTTCGATCTTGTCTTGCGCAGCCTGGCCCTCGCGGAAGCGCGCCACGGCGATCGGGATCGCGGCAATGAGGTCGCGCTCGTCGACCGGCTTGATCAGGTAGTTTTGCACGCCGAGCCCGGTGGCCTCGGTGATCAGATCCTGTTCGCTGTAAGCGGTCAACAAGATAATGGGCATCGGCTGCTGCTGATTGAGCGCGCGCACGACCTCGAGCCCATCCATCTGCGGCATTCGGATGTCGAGCAGGGCCAGATCGGGCTGCGTCGTGCGCGCGCTGTTGAGCGCCTCGCGCCCGTCGGCCGCGAGGACGACCTCGTGGCCCAGTTGCGCCAGCATGCCCCGCAATCCGAGGCGGATGATGGCTTCGTCGTCGGCGACCAGAATGCGCAGTTTGTCCACAGTGCTCCTCATGATGGCGGTGCGATATCGATTCTCGATTGTGGCACAGCCTGCCCGATAGCCACAATCCCCCATTTGGCGACCCCCGTCTGAGCGCGTCACGTCAGTCGAGGTCAATCTGCGCCGGTCGCGGCACGGTGACCAGGGCAAGCGTCCCGCCGCCGTCACGCGGCTCGAAGACCAGGGCGCCGCGCAGATCGTCGCGCGCCAGGGCTGTGACGATCTCGAGCCCGAGGCTATCGCCCGGTGTCGCCGGCATGCCGACCCCGTCGTCGGCGACCGCGACCTGATAGTCGTCACCGGCCTCCGAGCACGTGATCCAGACGGCGCCCGCCGTTCGGTCGATGAAGGCATGCTCGATCGCGTTTTCGAGCAGTTCGTTGATCACAAGAGCCAATGAGGTGGCCGCCCGGGACGGGAGCAGGATATCGGCGCCGTCGACCTCGACACGCAGATCGAGCCCCGGCTGGTGAAGGTGTTGGCCGCGCAGCCGCACGATCCGCTCGGCAACCTCCCGCACATTGACCAGGCGATAGCCCTCCTGCGCCAGCACTTCATGGACGGCCGCAATCGCCTGTACGCGATTGACGGCGGTTTGTAGATGCCGTTCGGGATCACCGGATTGTTGAGCCTGCAGCCTCAGCAGCATCGCGACCTGCTGCAGGTTGTTTCGCACCCGGTGATGCATCTCGCGCACGATCGAGGCGTTTGTGACGAGCTGCGCATTCTCGATCGCGAGAGCCGTTTGGTTGGCGAGTGTCGAGAGCAGACCGATCTCGGCCTCGCTGAACGTGTGCGGGTGCGTTGTGAAGGCGTTGAGGACGCCGATCGCCCGATCGCGCACGATCAGGGGCACGGCCAGCATGCTGACGAGGCCTTCACGCTGTGCGGCTTCGCGATATGGGAAACGCGGATCGGAGCGCACATCGCTGACGGTGAGCGGTTTTCGCGCGCTGAGGACCTGGCCATTGATTCCTTCATCGATCCGCAGCGTCGGTTTCGGCGCATAGCCCTCGATGTGGGAGGCTGCAGCGCGGACCACGAGCCCCTCCTGGGCCTCGTCGACGAGGCGCAGCGTGCACACCGCCGCACCCATCACTTTGGCCGCCATCTCGACGACCACGTTGAGCATGTCGTCGAGGTAGAGCGGTTGATTCACGGTTTGGCTGACCCGGGCCAGGGTCTTGAGCTCGGCCAGCTGGCGGTTGAGGTTATCCGAGAGGCTGGCCCGCTTGAGCACCCCGGCAGCGAGGTCGGCGATCAGGCTGAGCAACGTGATCTCGGCTTCCGTGAAGGCGTGGGGCGCATACGTTTGGACGTTCATGGCGCCTGTCACACGTCCTTCGGAAACCAAAGGCACAGCCAGCAGCGAGTGGAAGGCGCGCTCGCCCGTGTAGGGCACGAATTTGAATCGCGGATCCGACTGCGCCTCGGTTTCAGCCACTGGCTCGTTGTGCTCGGCAGACCAGCCCGTCAACCCCTCGCCGAGTTTGAGCGATCCGCGTCCGACAGCCTGGCGGGATAGCCCGGTCGAGGCCCGCAGCCAAAGCGTGTCGCCGTCGAGTAGATAGATCGAGCACGAGTCGACGGCCATCACCTCGGCGGTTTTTGCGGCGATGAGGTCAAGCGTGGTCCCAAGATCGTGTGCGCCTGAGAGTGCTCTCGCGATCTCGCGCAGACCAGACCAGTCGTGGTTGAGAACGGGTGATTCGGCCACGTAATGTCCTTTCGACCCCGCCTGCACTCGCTGTCGTTTGTTGCGCATTGCACAAAGGGTGTACAATGTCTTGACAACGAGGCCCCAGGGTGGTTACTCCAGGGTGCCTCACAACCCACCATGGATTTGGCGAGCAGAGCGATGATACAACCAGTTGCGGCAGTTGCGGCCGAAACCAAGACCAATATCGGCGATTTACCGGATGTCCCCAAGTTCAGCATCAAGACGGTTTGCGGCGAGGTGGGTATCCGACCGGTCACCCTGCGCGCCTGGGAGCGTCGGTATCAATTGCTTATCCCGCATCGGACGCGGAGCAACTATCGACTTTATTCGGAGCGTGATGTTGGGATCTTGCATTGGCTCAAATCGCGAGTGGACAGCGGCCAATCGATCAGCACGGCGGCCGGCGAACTTCTCGAGTTGCGCAAGGCCGGGCTTTGGCCCGCGATAGTGCAGGCGCCGCAACCGGCGCTCGACCGTTTGCCTGGCACCGCCCCCGAAGGTTATGCGGCTCGCCTGTTCGATGTGCTCGTGCGTCACGACGAGCAGTCGGCCAATCTCCTTCTGAATGACGTGATCGGACAGTACGACATCGTTGCCGTGTGTAACGATGTCCTGACGCCGTGCCTGCATCGCATCGGCGATGCCTGGGCCGCGGGTCGGATCCGGATCGCGACCGAGCACTTCGCCAGCAGCTATATCCGCGGCCGCTTGATGACGCACTTTCAGCAGATGCCGGTCGGGCGATTGCATAGCCGCGTCATCGTCGGTTGTGCACCGATCGATCTCCACGAGATCCCGGCGCTGATCCTTTCGATCTTTCTCCGGCGCGAGGGCTATCGGGTCGAATACCTCGGACAGGATGTTCATATCGCGGACCTGCTGGAGTATGCTCGGGCCGAGCGGCCAGCGATGGTCATCCTGACGGCGAACGCGACGCAGGCCGCGCACGAATTGCAGCGCGTCTACGCCGGCCTGAACGCCATGCGCCCGAAACCCAAGTTTGGTTTCGGGGGGCGGGCGTTCATCGTGAACCCGGCGCTTCGCGAATCGGTCCCGGGTATCTATCTTGGCGACACCCTTAGCGCCGGTGTCGCACGCGTCAAGCAGCTTCTCGGTGCCTGACTCTCATCTTATACATAGCTTCTACAAGAGGGCGCCTTTGATACGATTTCGGGGTGAACAAGCACTTCAATTTTCGGTTTGTCGTTGACGCTCCTCTGGCTCGGGTCGCCGAGTTTCATCGCGATTCGCAGGTGCTCCCGCGCCTGACCCCGCCGCCGATCTGGGTGCGGTTGCATCGCTTCGACCCCCTGGCAGACGGGGCGCGGCTCGAAATGACGATGTGGTTCGGCCCGGTGCCCGTGCGTTGGACGGCCGTGCACGACGCAGTCGATCCACTGCACGGTTTTCGCGACACAGCCGAGCAGAGCCCGCTTCGTTTTTGGCGTCACACCCATCGATTTGTCGAGTTGAGCCCAACCCAAGCCGAGGTGCATGAACACGTTGAGTATGACTATCATCCGGGCCTACGCGGCTGGCTGAGCCGCGTGGTGTTCAGCCGGCCTGGGCTGTGGTTCCTATTCGTGTACCGCAGTTGGGTCACGAAGCGGATGCTGGAGGGCCAGACAGGAGCCAGGCGTTGACGCCGGCGGCGGTGGTTGTCGGCGCCGGGTTGGGCGGCCTGACCACGGCGACGCTGCTCACACGCGCCGGCTGGCGCGTGATCGTGCTCGAGGCGCACGTGTACGCCGGCGGCTGCGCGGGCACCTTCTATCATCAGGGATTCCGTTTTGATGCGGGCGCGACGCTCGTCGGTGGCTTCGACCCCGGTGGGCCGCATGCGCTTCTGGCCGAATGGCTTGACCTCACGTGGCCGGTGCGTCGCATCGACCCGGCGTGGGTCGTGCATCTTCCGACAGGGGCCGTGACGCAGTGGGCCGATCGCGCCGCCTGGGCGGAAGAGCGCCGCCGGGTCTTCCCCGGAACTGAACGGTTCTGGACTGCTCAGGAACGACTTGCGCGGACTGCCTGGGATCTGAGCGCGCGTGGCCTCCCGTGGCCCCCAGAGTCTTTCGAGGACTATCTGGATCTCGCGCGCTCGATCCGACCTGACCTGATTGCCGCCGCACCGGCGGCATTCCAGTCGGTGGCGTCGCTGGCCGGTTCCTCCCAACACGACCCCACGCTGGGGGCGTTCCTCGATACCCAGCTCTTGATCTCGGCGCAGGTCTCCTCAGATCGCGCCAGCGCGTTGTATGGCAGCGCCGCTCTCGATTTGCCGCGGCGCGGCGTATACCACGTCCCAGCAGGCGTCGGCGAACTGGCCGCCACGCTTGTCACCTGGTTGCGGCGACACGGCGCTGAGGTGCTGTTTCGGCAACGGGTGAGCCGTATCTTGGTCCGCCAGAAGCACGCTGTCGCGGTTCGGACCGAGAAGGGCTTGGAGTTGGGGGCCGATGTCGTGATCGCAAATCAGACGCCCTGGGCGTTGGCCGAGTTGTTGGGCGATGCCGCGCCATCGGAGCTCAGACGCGAGATCCGAAGCCGGCGACCGACGTGGGGGGCATTCATGCTGTACCTGGGTGCTCGCGCCGACGCTCTGGCCGGTATCGGCGACCATCACCAGGTGCTGCTTGATTCATCTCAGCCGCTCGGTGAAGGGAACAGTGTCTTTGTGTCCATCTCCAACGACCCGGGCCGGGCTCCGAAGGGACAGGTCGCGATCACGGCTTCGACACATACGGCCGTCGAGCCCTGGATGGCTCTGGCGCGCCAGGATCCGGACGGTTATCGCCAGACCAAGCAGCATTACGCCGAACGGATGCTGCGCGCGCTGACCGTGGCGCTGCCGGGGTTGCCAACCGCGCGGACGTTCCAACGCAGCGCCAGTCCGGCCACTTTTGCCCGATTCACGGGCAGGGCGGCGGGTATGGTCGGGGGCTTTCCGCAGACGTCGTTGTGGACGGCGCGCGGACCAGGCACCGGGATCAAGGGGCTCTGGCTGGTCGGCGACTCGGTCTTCCCCGGCCAATCAACCGCCGGCGTGACGTTGGGCGGCATGCGCGTGGCAGGCGCGATCTTGCGCTGCAAACCGACGAGATTCGCAGCCAGCACTAGGCGCGCCCAACCGGTTGGCCGACCGGTCACGCTGTCCGCGGCTGGACCTGCACCTGACGCACGATCTCGCCGATCTGCCCGAGGTGGCGAGCATCGTGAACCAGGCCATACAGAAAGCGACTGACGGCGTTGACGATCGGTCCACCTTCCCAAATCGCGCAGGTGTTATCGAGGTGTGGTTGGTCGGGCCAGAGCTCTAATGAGGCCAGGCGGATCCGCCGACTTTCGTTGAGCCGTTGTCGGCACTGGGCGATTGTGGTGACCGTGGTCCAGTCGGTCTCGTAGCGTGAACGGCCGTGCGCTGGCACGCCGCGGGCCAATTCGGCCGCCAGAAAAGCGGCTTCTTCGGAAGAGGCCGTGGCGTGCACGATCACGTGCCCCAGGGTCCAGGCCAGGTCGACGGCGTCGGCATCGGCGGCATGGGCATCATGGGCCTCGGGGTCGACTGGCTGAAAGACCACTGACGCATCGTCGCAGGTCGCGATCAGGCCTAGCATGCGATCGACCATCAGGTTGGTCTCGTGACGCAAGACATGGGGCGTCACACCCTCAGCCAGCTGGGCGACCGTGATCTCCGAACAGATGACGCGTGTGTAGTCAAGCATGATTGCCTCCGAAAGGATAACGCTGTCAGATTGTATCGTGTTGTGGAAGATCAATGGCGATACAGGCTCAGGAAAACCTTCGGTCCCTGCTAAGATACATCCAAGGGTGAGCGGACGATCCTTTCGAGGTCCGTTCATGAGGTGAAGTATGGTCAGTCGGCAACGTCAGCTCGGGTGGCGTGGATGGGTCATGCGCGGTCTGGCCTCCATTTTGATATTGGGCCTGCTCGGCCTCTCGGGCGGTGTGATCTGGCTCCTGACGCCGCAGAGCCTGCTCCCCGAAGCGGCAGCAGCTACGGTGTCTGATGAGATCGTGGCCGTCACCGTCTCGGATTCCGAGATCGCATTCAACCCGGCTGCGCCTGTCTCCAAAGTGGGCCTGATCATTTATCCCGGGGCCAAGGTCCCGGCGGTCGGCTACGCGCCTTTGGCGCGCATGATCGCCAGCCGGGGTTATGCGACGTATCTCGTGTCGATGCCGGGGAATCTCGCGTTGCTGGCGGTCGATCGAGCGCAGGCGGTCCAGTCCGGGCACCCGGAAATCGCGACCTGGGTGGTCGCCGGGCACTCGTTGGGCGGCGTCGCGGCGGCGCAGTTCGCGTCCCGCAACCCCGCATCTGTTCAGGGTCTGGTACTGTGGGCCAGTTATCCGATCGATGACCTCTCCAGTCGGGATCTGGCGGTGCTCTCGATTTGGGGCGAACTTGATCGCTCGCGCGCGAACTTCGATTCGGCCGAGACCCGGGCCTCGCTGCCGGCCGATACCGAATTTATCGAGATCCCACGCGGCAATCACGAGCAGTTCGGCTACTACACCGGCCAGGCGAACGACCCGATCGCGACTGTGTCACGCGCCGAGCAGCAAGAGACGATCGCCGAAGCGACGATCGCCTTGCTTGAGTCGTTGAGCGTTCCGTAATCGAATCCGATGCTTGTTCGCCTCGCACTATGTCCGCTCTTGCGACGTTTTGTTTGGCGCCGCCTGGTGACGATCGCGCGAGGCCTGGTAGGCGCGCAGAACACGCTCGCGGGCCTGAGGCCTGTCGACGATGGGCGCTGGGTAAGAACTGCCCACGCTGACGCCACCGGCGCGTTGCTCGAGTGGCGTGAGCGTCCATGGTTCGTGGATCGCCTCATCACTCAACCCGACTAATTCCGGCACATAGCGTCGGATATATGCCCCGGACGGATCGCATTTTCGGCTCTGCAGGACCGGGTTGAAGATCCTGAAATACGGCGCGGCGTCGGTGCCGACGCCGGCTGTCCATTGCCAGCCGCCGTTGTTTGCGGCCGGATCGCCATCGATGAGTTGATCCATGAACCATTGCTCGCCGAGCCGCCAGTCGATCAGCAGGTCCTTGACGAGGAACGAAGCTACGATCATGCGCGCCCGATTGTGCATCCAGCCGGTCTCGGCCAGCTGCCGCATGGCGGCATCGACGATCGGCACCCCCGTCTGCCCGGCTTTCCAGGCGGCAAGATCGTCTGGAGCGTCGCGCCAGGCGATCTCGCGCAGAGTTGGGTTGAAGGCGCGCTCCAACACGTCCGGGTAGTGATATACGATCGAAAGATAGAACTCGCGCCAGATCAACTCGTTCAGCCAGGTCTGCGCACCTTGGGCTGCCGCCGGGTCACGCGCCGACTTGATCGATTCGCGCGCCACAGCCGCGGCTTCGCGCGCCGATATCAATCCCAACCGCAAGTACGGCGACAACTTTGACGTGCCCTCGCGGCCCGGTAGGTCGCGCTCGGCTTTGTAGCGTCCGATGGCGGGGTCACCGCCAACAGCGAACTCGATCAGGCGGCGGCGGGCCTCCGCTTCGCTGGCCGGGAACCCGGTCGGCGCTGCCGTGTACGGCACCACCTCGCTCGACAGAGTCGCGTCGGGCCCCGTAAGCCTGTTTGGGCCTGGGCCTAGCAGTCCGCCAACCGGCAGGGCAAGCCAGGCCTTGCTGAAGGGGGTGAAGACGGTGTAAGCCCCGCCATCGGCCTTCTTGACGGCGAGCGGATGGTGGACGGTTGCGCCCTCGACCAGCCGCAGCGGCAATTCGCGCTGTACCCGGGCGTCGCGCGAACGCGCATATGGAGTGAAGTCCTCGCCTGCAACGATCAGGTCGGCGCCGGTCTCAGATGCCAGATCACGCAGCACTCGTTCGGGCGGGCCGGTGCGCACAATCAACCTTGCGCCTCGAGCTTGCAGATCGGCGTCAAGTGAAGAAAGACTCGCCATCAGAAAATCTCGGCGACGGGTTGCTGAGCCGTGCATGCGCCCCCGAGTAATGGCCGGGTCGTTGATGAAGACCGGGACCAAACGTCCGTGCTTGACGGCGGCATTGAGCGCTGGGTTGTCGTTGAGACGCAGGTCGCGGCGGATCCACCAGATGGCTGTCGGCATGACTTTCCTCGCGCCGGAACTTTAGCAGCCCGGTTCGAGAGATGCGAGACGGGGTATAGGGTTTACTCGAGCGTTGGGCGGGCGAGCCGTGGCACGAGTTGGAGGCGCGCTGTAACGCGCCTCCAACTCGTGTGTCGACCGTGTCAGGCCTGGCGGGCGTCGAGGATGGCCCGGGTGACCGGCTTGAGCGCGGCGCTCAAGGCTTCGACAGTCACGTCCTGGACCTTGAACGTGACCTCCCAATGTGTCTCGGCCCCGGCTTCGATTTCGCGTGCGGCAAGACCGACGATGTTGCCGCCGGCGCTGAAGATGGCGTTGGTGATGGCCGCCAGTTCGCCCTTGCCGCCCGGTGTGGCCACCGTGATGCGCACACCCGGCCGACGGCCGCCAAGCAATTCAAGAAGCGACTTGAACAGATCGGTCTCGGTGATCAGCCCGACCAGCTTGTCGCCCCGCATGACAAGCAGGCCACCGATACGCCCGTCGGCCATGATGCGCGCGGCCTCCTCGAGCGGGGTGTCGTCTTGCACCGTGATCACCTCGCGGCTCATCACCTCGGAGACCTTGAGCTTGCTGAGCAGCTCGGTGATCTCCCAGATCGCCAGCGTGGTCGCCGCAGATGGCCCAGCCTGGAGCAGGTCCTTGTCGGAGACGATGCCGACCAGTTTGCCGTGGTGGTCGACGACCGGGAAGCGCCTAACCTTCTTGTCGCGCATCAGGCGCAGGGCCTCTGGCACCGACAGATCCGGCGCCACGGTGATCGGATTCTGGGTCATTCGTTCACGGACAAGCATGGTTTCCTCCGGAAGACAGCAGCCGGCGCGCCAGGAGCGCGCGGCGAAACTCGACGTGTTGAAACCCACAGGGTGCCCGAAGTGTACTTCAGTTCGTCGGCGTAGTGCCGCCGGGATTGAAGCGCTCCATCCAGAGCCCGGGCGCCTGGAGGTCGGTGAAACCGTATTGCCGGTACAGGCCATGCGCGTCTCGGGTCGCCAATAGCCAGCGTCTGAGCCCTGCCAGCGCGGGGTCGTTGACGATGACGTCGATCAACCACTTGCCCAGTCCGCGCCCGCGATATTCTTCAAGGACGTAGACGTCACATAGATAGGCGAAGGTGGCCTGATCGGTCACAACCCGCGCCAGACCGATCTGCCGATCGCCGGCGTACAGGCCGTAGGCCCGCGAGTGCTCCAGCGACCGCGCCACGACCTCGCGCGGCCGGCCGTTCGCCCAATAGGTGCGCGTCAGGGCATCCGCGATTGCGTCGATCTGAAGACGAGCCGGGTCGATGCTGATCTCGAAGCCGTCTTTGAGCCAGGGTTCTGTCATTGCAAATTGGGCGTTGGCCTAGAAGGCTCCGCGATCTCGGACGAGACAGCGGCGGTTCGAAGCCTGCGCCAGAGCATATTGAGCACGGCCGTGGTCGACCAGAGAGGCAGGCTGGCCGGGGGGCCGCCATAACCCGAGCGCTGCGTCTCAGTTCCGAAGCGATCGCTGACGGCGTATTCGAGGCCGCGCGGGTCAGCCGGCCCAGCGCCTTGATAAACCCTCAGGGCAACGCCGATATGCGCGCCCTGGCTGGCCCGGAGCCTTTCGGCCACTGCCGTGAGGTCCTCATCCGCGCCGAGCGACCCGGCCCCGGCATAGACGGTGGCGGCCATCGGCAGCACCGCCAGCCGGGCGTTGAGCTGGCCGGCTGTGCCCGTCTCGGCCAGCGCCAGGCGTTGGCCTGAAGACTCAAGCAGGCGCCCGATGACGTGATCGATCGCGTCGCCGTCGGTTCCGTAGATGTGCTCGGCGAGCGCCGCGCGGACCTGGGCCTCGACGGGTGCGATCAAGGCATCGGCCTCGGTCTCGGACGAGGCCGTGGCCGTGATGCGGATATCGACGTTGCCGGCATGCGCGTTAAGGCCGACCATGGGGTTGACCAACTTCTCGAGCTCGCCGATCTGGGCGTCGATGACGCTCTCGCCGACCCCGATAGTGCGGAGCACCCGCGCCTTGATGCAGCCGGTCAGGTCGAAGCGCTCGCGTAGATAGGGCAACACGCGCTGTGACAGCAGATACTCCATCTCACGCGGCACGCCAGGCAGGCTGATGACGACGCCGCGGCCATAGGCCGCTTCATGCTCGACCCAGAAGGCCGGCGCCGTGCCGACCGGGTTTTCGATCGGCGTGCCCTTCTCGGGCACGTAGGCTTGCTGTCGGTTGTTTTCGCCCGGGATGCGGCCCCACCGCGCAAAGCGTTCCTTGATCTGGTGCCACAGCTCGGGATGGTAGCGGAGGTCCTGGCTGAGCGCTGCAGCGACGGCCGCCCGGGTTGGATCATCGACCGTCGGGCCAAGGCCGCCCGTCGTGATCACGATCGCGCTCCGGGCACAGGCTTCCTGGACCAGGCGGGTGATGGCCGGTAGATCGTCGGCGATCGACGTCGTTCGCGACACCGCCAACCCGATGGTGCGCAACATCCGTGCGATTTGTGCGGAATTCGTATCGACGATCTCGCCCAGGACGAGTTCGGAGCCAATGGCGATCAGTTCGGCTTGCATGGTGGAGAGTATCTACAAGAAGGGAGTTGTGTGGTGTGAGAGGGCCGTTGGGATGATGAAGAACTAGTGTAACATAGCCGACAGGGTGGGCGGATAAGCGGAGGCGGTTTGCATGCGGATCGGCATGCTGGTCGACATGTACAAGCCCAATATCAGCGGGATCACGAGCTATGTCTCGCTGAACAAGCGCTGGCTTGAGGCGCAGGGGCACAAGGTCTTCGTCTTCACATTTGGTAATCTAGATTACGAAGATGATGAACTGTATGTGATGCGGTCTCCCGGGCTGCCGCTGAACGTCAACGACAGCGGCTTTCAGCTCTCGTTTCGATACTCGACGGTTGCCGAGCGGAAGCTGCGCACTATGGATGTGGTGCATGTGCATCATGCCTACCTGAGCGGCCCATTGGCACTGCGGTACTGCAAACCGGCCGGCATTCCGATCGTCTTCACCAATCACACTCGCTTCGACCTGTACTTTCAACATTACCTGCCCGGTGTGCCCGATGCGATCGGCGAGACCTTCGTGCGCACTTTCATCCCAAGCCTGTGCCATCGCTGCGATCTTGTGATCGCACCTTCACCCGGCGTCGCCGTTGTCATGCGTGACCTTGGCGTCAAGGACCCGATCCGCGTGATCCCAAACGGCATCGACTTCGCCCCGTATGCGAATCCGCAGCGAATGACCCGGGGCGAGGTCGGACTGCCCGATGACGCGATCGTCGCCATGTATGTCGGCCGCCTGAGCCCCGAGAAGAATCTGCGCTTTCTCCTGCGTGCGTTCTTTGGCGTGGCCGGCGCGCACGAGCGCGCTCATCTCGTGCTTGTGGGCGGCGGTCCCGAGCAAGAGGAATTGGTCGATGTGGTCGCGGGTAGCCCGTACAAGAACCGCATCCACTTCTTTGGAAAGATCCCGCTCGAGTCGGTGCCCGGGTATCTGCGTCTGGCCGACCTGTTCGTCACGGCTTCGATGACCGAGGTCCACCCTTTCTCGCTGATCGAGGCGATGGCCTCGGGTCTGCCGGCGTTGGGCATCGAGTCGCCGGGCGTCGGCGACACCATTTCGACAGAGGTCGATGGCCTGCTGACGCGGCACGACCTGGCGGCATTCACAGCCGCGTTCATGCGGCTGGTCCTGGATAGCGCGTTGCGGGCCCGAATGGGCGCCACCGCTCGCGAGTCGGCTCGGCGTTTTGATATCGAACAGACCGCTCCGGCCGTGTTGGCGGAGTATGAACGGCTCGCGGCCACCGGCGAACAGAAGCTGACGTACTGGCAGCGTCTCAAGCGCTGGTGGACGCGACCGATCATCGGGGGTGACGAGTGACGCAGACGCGGCTTGGGCTTGGCCGCAGAGGCGAGACGCTCGCCGTGGAAAGGCTCGAGGCCCGCGACTGCGAGATCGTCGCCCGCAACTGGCGGTGCCCGCTGGGCGAGCTAGACGTCGTCGCCCGCGATGCCCAGGGGTGGCTCTTTGTCGAAGTTCGCACCCGCCGAGGGCGTGGCTTTGGCACACCCGAGGAATCGCTAACGGCAGCCAAGCGCCGGCATGTGGCAGCCGCCGCGCAGTCTTTTCTGGCCGAGCGCGGCGCGCTTGACGAACCCTGGCGGGTTGAGTTGGCCGCGATCGAGCTTTCACAGCGCGGCGAGTTGCTGCGCGTCGATTTCATCCCCAACGTTGTGACAGGCGCCGATCTGTGAGCCGCCAGCCCTTTCCCCCGCTCGTCGTCCTCGTCGGCCCGACCGCCGTCGGCAAGACGGCGCTGGCGATCCAATTGGCCGAGCGCCTCAACGGCGAGATCGTCTCCGCGGATTCGCGTTACCTCTACCGCTACATGGATATCGGCACGGCCAAGCCTTCCGCGGCCGAGCAGGCGCGGGTGCCGCACCATCTGATCGACGTGACAACGCCCGATCAACCCTGGTCGCTGGCGCAGTATCAATCGGCTGCCTTCAGCGCGATCGGCGCGATCCATGCGCGCGGTCGTTTGCCCCTGCTGGTCGGTGGAACCGGCCAATATGTGCGGGCTGTTGTCGAGGGCTGGCAACCGCCTGAGGGCGGCCAATCGCCGGAGTTGCGCGCCGATTTGGAGGCGCGCCTGGCGACACTCGGGCTCGATGCGTTGGTGCGGCAGCTTCGCGAGCTCGACCCCGAGTCGGCGCGCTCGATCGATGTGTTCAACCCGCGTCGGGTGGTGCGCGCGCTCGAGGTCGTATTGTCCACGGGCCGGTCGTTCGTCGGCCAACGTCGCAAGTTGCCGCCGCGGCTTGCGATCCACCAGTTTGGGTTGAGCCTGCCGCGGACCTTGCTCTACGCCCGAATCGACCAGCGAGTCGATTCGATGCTTGCCAGCGGCCTTGTCGAGGAAGTGCGCGGTTTGGTCGCGCGCGGCTATCACTGGGAGCTTCCAGCGTTGTCGGCGATCGGCTACCGCCAGATCGGACAGTACCTGCGCGGTGAATGCGACCTCAAGGCTGCAGCCGATCGAATCCGACGAGACACGCGCGTCTTCGTCAGGCGTCAGACCAACTGGTTCAAGCCCGACGACCCAGCGATCGCCTGGCGCGATGTCAGCCAGGTGTTCGCCGACGATTTGGCCGAGGTCGTCAGTAAAGCCGTCGGCAGCTAGCTCCGAGGGCGCTGTGCGTATAATCGGCCCTGTGAGATCCTGGCATCGCGTCGCGCTCGGGGCGGCGCTCCTCCTCAGCACGTTCCGGCCCGCCAGCGGACAACAAGGGCAGACACCGGAGACGCTCCTGGCACGAATGAGGCCCGAGGAGCGCGTCGGTCAGTTGTTTCTCGTGACGTTCGAGGGCGCGTCGGCCGATTCCGGCAGCGACATCGATCGCCTGATCCGGGAGTACCGGGTGGGTGGGGTGTTGTTGCGTGCGGCGAGCGGCAACATCACCGACGAGGCGAACGCCCCGGCGCAGGTGCTGACGCTGGCAAACGCCCTCCAGACGGCGGCCGCCGAGGCCACCCAGGGCGTTGACGGCGTTCAGACCGGCGTGTACGTGCCTTTGACGATCGCCCTGCAGCAGGCGGGCGGCGGCGCCCCTTACGATCAAATCCTATCCGGCCTGACCGAGCTTCCCTCGCCCCTGGCGATCGGCGCGACCTGGAACCCCGATCTCGCCGAATCGGTCGGCCGGGTTGCCGGAGCCGAGCTCTCGGCGCTAGGGATCAATATGTTGATCGGGCCCTCGCCCGACGTCCTCGATATGGCGCGCGTCACAGGCGCCCGTGACGACGGGGCGCAGGTCTTTGGCGGCGATCCTTTCTGGGTGGCTGAGCTCGCACAGGCCTATTACCGGGGCGCGCAGGCGGGCGGGGAGGGGCGGCTTGCGGTCGCCGCGCCGCACTTCCCGGGTCAGGGCGCCAGCAACCGCGATTGGGATCAGGAGATTCCGACCATCCGCAGCTCACTCGAGCAACTCATTCGGGTCGATCTGCTGCCGTTCTCGCGGCTGGCGGAGGGCGAGGTCGGCGAGCGTGTCGACGCGCTCGTCACGGCGCATATCCGCTTTCAGGGCCTGCTCGAGCGCCAGACGACAAACCCGATCACGCTCGACGCCGCCTCGCTCGAAGCGCTGCTCGGGCAGGGCGCGTTGGCCGAATGGCGCGGCAGCGGCGGCATCTTGATCAGCGACTCGCTTGGGACGCGTGCGATCCGGCGCTTCCTCGACTCAACCGAGGCCACATTCAATGGCCGCGGCCTGGCGCGCGATGCTTTTCGGGCGGGACACGATGTGCTCCTGCTGGCAGACTTCGGTCCGCGGTCGGCGCAGGTTGCGAACATCATCGATGTCATCACATACTTCCGAGACCAATACGCGAGCGACCCGACATTTGCGCAGCGCGTCGACGAGTCGGTGTTGCGCATCCTTGAGCTCAAGCTGCGAACCGCCGGAGGCGCGTTCACGCCCGAAACGGCTCAGCGCGATGCCGACGCACTTGCGACGACCCTCGGCCAGGGCAGTGCGACCACGAGCGCCGTTGCCCGCGCGGCGGCCACCCTGATCTTCCCGAGCCGGGCCGAGATCGCCTCACGCCTGAACGACCCGCCGGGCGCCGGCGATCGGATCGTCTTTATCACGGATAGCCGCACTACCCGTCAGTGCCCGGTGTGCATCCCCACGCCGGCGATGGATTCGCGCGCCCTCGAGAACGCCGTCCTGGCGCTCTATGGGCCGAACGCAAGCGGCCAGGTCCAGGCCCGCAACCTGCAGAGTTTCACGTTCGCCGAGTTGACCGATTACCTCGACGGCCGGCTGAACGAGACGGCCGTCGAAGGGCAGCCGACGCCCGAACCGCCGGCGATCGACCTGTGGCTGCTCCAGACGGACTGGATCGTCTTCAATCTCCTCGACGTCAGCGCTGGCCTGCCCGAGACCGAAGTCGTTTCGAGGTTCCTGACCCAACGCCAGGACCTCGGCCGCGGCAAGAGCATCATAGTATTCAGTTACGGCGCGCCGTACTACCTCGATGCAACAGACCTCAGCAATGTCACCGGGGCGTTTTATGGGCTCTTCAGTCGGGGCCCGGCTTTTGTCGAGACGGCGGCACGCGTGATCTTCCAGGATGTGACAGCAAGCGGCGCGTCCCCGATCAGCGTCCCGGGGATCAACTATCTCCTGCTCGACCAGCTGCAGCCTGACCCGAATCGAGTTATCGAACTTCTGGGCGATACGCCGAGCTTGACATCGACCGAGACCGTCTCCGTGACTTATGCCCTGAACTCGACGGTCAGCCTGCGCACGAGTCGCATCCGAGACCGAAACGGCAACACCGTGCCCGATGGCACGGCCGTGTCGTTCGAGATTGCTGTCGAGACTTCGGCGGGCGTGTCGAACACCCAGGTGTCTGCCGTCACGATCGACGGTTCGGCAGCCGGGAGCTTCGTCCTCACCCAGGCCGGCTTCTATTCGGTGCGCGCGCGAACGACATCCGGGCTCTCGCCGTTCGTATTCACGATCGCCGTGCCGTTCGAGGGACCGGGCAGCCCGGGCACGGTCTTGCCCCCGACGCCGACGGCGACGACCACGCCAAATCCGACGCCCACACCCACGCCCACGCCTGTTCCGACTGAGGTGCCCGACCCGTTGCCCGAGTCGGCCAACAGCATCGATTTCGCGTTGATGCTGGTCGTGGTCGGGCTGGGCATCGTCGCGGGCTACCGACTTGGCGAGCCGGCGCACAGCCCGCGCCGGGCGTTGCGTTTCGCGCTGGCTGCCGGGCTTGGCGCGCTGCTCGGGTACAACTGGTTCGCGCTCGAGTTGCCCGGCTTCGCAGAAGCCCGAGGGTTGTTTGGCCAGTGGGGCGCCACACTCTGGGCCGTGCTCGGGAGCGCAGGCGGCCTGGCTGTCGGCTGGTTGCTTTTCAGGCGCAGGCCCTAGACGCGCTTAATTGCGAAAAGTGAGGATGAAGGCGAGCAGCAAGAGCAATCCGGCGCTGATCGCCATGATCCGTTCGGGGCCGCTGGCAAGTGATGGCAGCCGGATGGTCGGCTGCATGACGATCAGATCGCCCGTGTCGATCATGTTGGGTCCGGTCGAATCGGGCCTCAGCGCTTCGGCCAGCACGGCGGCGCTGCCCGGCCGCCCATCGGGGTGCATGGCCATGGCCCAGAGCATCGCCTTCTCGGTGCGCGGGCTGACGTTGGGGTTGAACGCGCGCGGCGCCTTGAGTGACTCGGGCTTCAGAAACCGCTGTTTGGCCTCGGGCGGGGGTTCGTTGCAGAGCAGGTGATAGAGCGTGGCGCCGAAGGAATAGAGGTCGGCGCGCGCGTCGGATGTTCCAGTGTCGGCGCCATATTGCTCGAGCGGTGTGTAGAACACTGTGCCGACGCCCTGGACGATCGTCACGGTGCGCTCATCGGGCGCCAATACCTTGACCAGACCGAAGTCGACCAGTTTGATCAGGCCGCTGGGCGTCAGTTTGAGATTCGAGGGCTTGATGTCGCGATGGACGATCGGCTGTGGCTGTTCGTGCAGGTAGCGGAGCGCGTCAAGCACCTGAGCGGCCCAGGCAAGTGCATCGGCCTCGGCGATGAAGCGGCCGTTTTGGCGGGCCTCGTCGATGAGTTCCTTGAGGTCGCGCCCCGGCACGTAGTCCATGACGAGGTAATCGCGCCCTTCTTCGGCGAAGAAATCGGAGACTTTCGGCAGGTTGGGGTGGTCGAGGCGCGCCAGCACCGAGGCTTCTCGGTAGAACTGGTCACGTGCTTGTTGTCGCGTGCGCTCGGGCAGGCCCGGGTCGTGCTGCACCTCCTTGACGGCGCACAATCGACCGACAAGGCGCGTATCCTCGGCCAGCAGGATGCTCCCCATGCCGCCCTGGCCGATGGTGTTCAGGATCTTGTACCGCCCGCGGAGGATTTCGCCGGGCTCGAGTGTCGCGAACATTGGCGCTATTGTATCCAACCAGCCGCGCCTTGCGAGCGCTGAGAATCTCAGGATAATTAGGCCGTGCAGACAGACGACCAGGTTCCCATGTTGATCGCGCAGGCCGGGCCCGCCGCCGGGCACCATTGGCCGCTGCGTCAGGAGGTCCTGACCATTGGGCGGGAGCCCACCTGCGACATCGTCATCCCCGACCGACAGGTCAGTCGGGTGCATGCGCGACTCGAGCGCGACCCTGAAGGGTTTACACTCGAAGACCTCGGCAGCAAGAATGGCACCCACGTCAACGGAGCCCCTGTGTCGGGCCGGATCCGGCTACGGGATGGCGATCTGATCCAGGTTGCCCTGATCGCCAAGTTGGCCTATGTCGATTCGGATTCGACCATGCCGCTGACCGGCGGAGATGAGCTAGCGGCGCGCGTAGCCGCCGCCGAGGCGGTGCGCGGAGGCCGGGCGCTGTTCGTCGACAACATGTCGCGTCGGGTCTGGGTCGGCGAAAAGGAACTCAATCCTCCCCTATCTTTGCCGCAGTTCCGATTAATCGAGCTCTTGTTCGAGAGCGAGGGGCAGGTTGTCAGTCGGGATGCGATCGTGGCCCGGGTCTGGCCTGAAGACGCCGATGCCGGTGTGAGCGAACAGGCGGTCGATGCACTGGCGCGCCGCTTGCGCGAGCGCATCGCCGAGCTTGATGCCGAACACGCGTACATCCTCACTGTGCGCGGCCACGGCTTCAGGCTTCAGAACCGCTAGCGCTCACCGCGTGCTTAATAAGCGAACTCGGCCGGGTCAACCCCGGCCGAGTTCGCTTTCGTGTGTGCTCAGATCAAACCAGGGCCAGCCGTCGCGTCGGCAGTCGATGGCGCTGACCGAGTGCACGGCGTGGCTCGAGCTCGCGCAGCCACTCGACCAGCAAACGAGCCCCGCGCTTCCAGCGGATCGCGCGGCCGTCGCGGGCTGCAAAGCGCAGGTCGTCGCCTTCCCAGCGCACCGTGATCAACTCGCAGGCGCTATGGGGCTGAGGCTGAAGATCGAGCGCCGTTCCCGGGATCAGGTGATCAAGCAGCGACTGCACCTGGTGCGTATCAAGCGTGACAGTCGTGGTGTCGTCGGAGAGGTAGAGCTGTCGCGTCCAATCGGGATAAATCGTGAGCGTGGCTTCGGCGTTCGGGTTGAATTGTATGTAGCGTCGCATGCCTGTCCCCTGATGAACATTCAGTGTGAACGTTCGGCTCCGACCACCCTGGTCGGCTCTGACACCTGGGACCGAACGGGATATTCGATTTCACCGTGGATTGCTGGTCCCGATTATGTGTAAAGCACGCGTGAAGCGCCATAAAAACCGCATAAACTGCGCGTAAAACCTGCGTAAGGGGTGTCGGCGGCGGGCGATGGCTCTGTCGCACCCTGGCCGGTCACGGTTGCATTTCCGCGCGGGCCGTTCTATGATGCGCACCGTCCGCCTGAGCTGCCATGACCCAATCTCAAACGACAACTCCTTTGGTGCGTCGGCCAACGACCTCGAAGCGTCTGGCACAACTGCCGCCGTATTTCTTTCATAAGCTCAATGCGCGTCTGGCGACGCTTGCCGCGGCGGGTCATGACGTCATCCGTATGGATGCCGGGTCCCCCGACCTCCCGCCTGCGCCTCACATCATTGCGGCGCTCGAAGAGTCTGCGCGCAACCCCGGCAATCACGGCTATCAGTCGTACAACGGCACGCCGGCCTATCGCGATGCCTGGCGCGAGTTCTACGCTGAGCGTTTCGGCGTCCAGCTGGCCGACAGCGAAGTCACGATGGTGATCGGCGCCAAGGAGGGCGTGTTCAACCTCAGCCAGGCCTATCTGGATCCCGGTGACATCTCACTCGTGCCGGATCCCGGCTACGCTCCATACGCTGCGGGGGCTCGGTTTGCGGGCGCCGAGGTCTTCCACCTTCCGCTGCGTGAGCGCGAATCGTATCTGCCCGATCTCGAGGCGATCCCGGCCGAGGCTCTGAAGCGTGCCAAGCTGCTCTGGCTGAACTATCCGAACAACCCGACCGGCGCCGTCGCCACGCCCGAGTTCTTCGAGCGTGTCGTGCGTTTTGCCGCAACGCACGGACTTCTTGTCGCGCATGACGCGCCGTACACGGAGATCACGTACGATGGCTATGTCGCTCCCAGCATCCTCCAGGCGCCCGGCGCCCTAGAGGTGGCCATTGAGTTCCATTCGGTTTCGAAGACCTACAACATGGGCGGCTGGCGGCTTGGCGCCGCGGTTGGCAATGCCGAGGCCGTCCGCGCGCTGAGTACCCTCAAGAGCAACATCGACTCCGGGACGTTCCGCGGCGTCATGGATGCGGCCGTGGCCGCGCTCACCGGTGACCAGGCGTGGACGCTCGAGCGCAATGCCCAATACCGCCGGCGCCGCGACCTGGCTGTAACCGCGTTGCGCCGCGCGGGCCTCGCCGTCAGTGTGCCAAAGGCCGCGATCTATGTCTGGGCCCGCCTGCCGGAGGGGGTCGATGACGTGGCCTGGGTCGATGGGCTCCTGGAACAGCGGCATGTCAGCCTCACGCCGGGCTCGATCTTCGGGCCGGCCGGTCGCGGCTATGTTCGCCTCTCACTGTGTCTGGCCGACGCCCGGCTCGAGGAGGCCGCCGAACGGATCGGGCGTTACGATCATCGCCAATCGCTCTGACGCGGCTCAGCGGCCGCCCGAAGCATCGATCGGAGGTCGCATGCCGCCCAAGCACGTCGCTGCCCGGCCCCGGGTGTTGGTGCTCTCCAACGATAACGTCAACTGGCCTGCATCCGATCGCGAATGGACCGACCGGATGTTGGCTCACCTCTCGACCGCGCTCACTTCGCTTGGGTATGCCCATGAAGTACGGAAGGTCGACGCGGATCTCGATCTGCTGGCGCTTTACGACCCGCGCGAGTGGGTGATCTGGAACTGGGTTGAAGAGCTTGGCGGCCGCCCTTGGACTGACGCCGAGGCCGCGCGAGCCTATGAGCGCCGCGGCTTTGCGTTCACCGGCGCGGGGAGCCCGGCGCTCTCGACCTCCGTCGATCGACTGCGGATCAAACGCGCCCTGGTGCGGTCCGGCCTACCGACACTTCCGGGGCTGCGGCTGCGCGATCCACGGCAGGTCGCTCGTTGGAAACATTACCCGGCCATCGTCAAAGGGGCGACCCAGCACGGGAGTTACGGCATCGATCGCTCGGCCGTCGTCCATACCCCTGCTGAATTGGCGCGTCGGGTCGAATGGCTGCGCGAGTCGCTTGGGTGCGACGCCCAGGTCGAGCGTTTCCTCGATGGCCGCGAGTTCCACATCGGCGCCGTAGCGCGTGTCGATGGGCAGCTCGAAGGGCTCCCGGCTGCCGAGATCGACTACACAGCCTTCGACCGTCTCGAAGATCGGCTTTATGCCTATGGTTATAAACACGATGAAGACGATTTCGGCTACCATGCCCTGAAAGTCAGCATCCCGGCCGCGATACCGACGCGGTTGGATCGACGGCTGCGGCAGTTGGCCGCAGATGCGCTCGTGTGCCTTGGCGCACGCGATTACGGTCGGATCGATGTCAGATTGGATGGCGATCGCCCGATGATCCTGGATGTCAACATCAACTGTGATCTCGATGCCACCTCTGTGGTGATGCGCACGGCGGCGCTGCGCGGTTTGAGCTATGCGCAGGTGGTCGGCCGTATTCTGGCGGCCACCACGCAGCGGATGCCGGGGCAACTCGGACGACGCATGATCGCCGGCGTGCATTGTCGCACTCGCACGGCTCAAGCGGGCGGCGACACGCGGGTCAGCCTGCGCCTGCCGGCCGACGATACGGGAGGAGGAGGATGATGGCGACTGACCTGATGACTCGGGTTGTGGCGGCCGAGGTATATCCCGACCGGGCGCGGGTAACGCGCATCGGCGACCTGACGGTCGCAGCGGGCCGCTGCTCGATACGGATTACGGGCCTGCCTCTGGCGGCCCAGCCCGAGACCTTTCGCGCGGCAGGGTCTGGATCCGCGACGGCCCGATTGCTCGGCGTAAGGGCCGAGATCGAGCAGTACGTTGACACCCCCGCCGAGCGTGTGCTTGCGATCCAACGGGATCTCGAAGCCGCGCAAGACGAGGTGTCGCTTGTCACGGCGCGGATCGGGGTCTTCGAACGAGACGTGCAGCATCTGGAAGCCCTGGCCGCGCAGGCCGAGACCTTCGCGCGCGGCCTGGCGCTCCGCGAGCGAACGACTGACCAACAGGGCGCTGTATTCGACTTCTTGCAGACCCGGCGGCTCGAACTAAGTCGCTCGATCGTCGCGGCCCGCCGCGAACTGCGGGCTGCCGAGCGTCAGGTCGACCTGCTCAAGCGACAACTCACACAGGCGACAAGCGGCGCTCAGAAACAGCGCCGCGTTGCGGTCGTCGATTTGGATGTAAGCCGGCCCGGCGCGCTGGCGCTTTCACTTTCGTACGTCAGTCTGGGGGCGGGCTGGCAGCCGCGATACGACCTGCGCGTGATCGGCTCGGCGCTCGCCTTGAGCTACATGGCCTCGGTGTCTCAAACCAGCGGTGAGGACTGGAATGACGTTGCGCTCACGCTCTCCACGGCGCAGCCCGCGCTCTCGCTGCAGGTGCCCGAGATCGAGCCCTGGCCGATCGGCCCACGACCCGCGCCGCCCGTGATGGGCAGGGCGCTTATGGCGAAAGCGGCAGCGCCAACTCGCGCGGATGTCGATATGGCGCAGTCGGCGCCGATGGAAGAGGCGCCCGCGCCGGCGCCGCTGGCGCTCGAGGCCGCTGTGGTCGAGGACGCCGGCGTCTCTGTGGTCTTCCGTCTGCCGAGTCGCGCCGACATCCCCGGCGGCGGTGATCCGCGCATCGTGACGATCGCCGAGTTGCCGCTGGAGCCCCGCTGGGACTACGCCGCCGCACCGCGACAGGTGCCCGCGGCTTACCGCCGGGTGCGCGTCATCAACGCCACAGCTTACACATTGCTGCCCGGGCCAGTCAGCCTGTTCGAGGGCGATGCCTACCTCGGTCCGACAGAGATCGAGCTCGTGGCACGCGGCCAGGAGCTGGAGCTGTATTTGGGTGTCGACGATCGGATCCGGATCGAGGCCGAGCCGACTCGACGAGACGTGGAGAAGGTGCTGCTCGCCGATAAGCGCCGACTGCGTTACGGCATCCGGTACACGATCGAGAACCTGCGTGAGACGCCCATCAGCCTGCAGATCCGCGACCACATCCCGTTGCCGCGGCACGAGCAGATCAGCGTCAAGCTGGAGGCGGCTGAGCCAAGGCCGACCCGACAGGACGATCTGAATGTGCTGACGTGGGACATCGAGATCCCGGTCGGTGGCAAGCGCGAGATCATGCTTGCCTTCGCGGTCGAGCATCCGCGTTCGATGACGTTGGTCGGTCTGCCTTCGTAGCGAGCGACAGCCAATGCGCGTAGGTGACCGAATCCTATGTACAATCGGGCCAGAAAGCGAGCCCGTACTTTGTCACGCACACCAAATCCCACAATCGCGCCGATCGAGCGTGCCTTTCTGATCGGCCTCGACGTACAGACGCAGCCCCAGATCCTCGGCCTCGAAGACTCGCTCGAGGAGTTGGCGCTGTTGGCCGACACCGCCGGATTGCAGGTCGTTGGTGAGACGTATCAGAAGATCACGCGTCCTGACCCGAACACTTTGATCGGCTCTGGCAAGGCCAAGGACGTCAAGGATTTCCTCGAGGAGACGCTGGCGACCGTCGTGATCTTCGATACGGAGCTCTCGCCGCGGCACCAGCGTGAGCTGGAAGCACTGTTTGGCGAGAAGGTGAAGGTGCTCGATCGCACGGCCTTGATCCTCGACATCTTCGCCCAGCACGCCCGCACGCGCGAAGGCGCCCTGCAGGTCGAGTTAGCTCAGCTGCAATATCGCCTTCCGCGGCTGACCCGCGCCTGGACGCACCTTGCGCGGCAGGCTGGCGGCGGCGGCGGCCGATCGGGCAACGGCGGCGTAGGCCTGCGCGGCCCGGGCGAGACCCAGCTCGAGGCAGATCGGCGCGAGATCGGGCACAAGATCGCGCACCTCAAGCGCGAGATCGAAAAAGTTCGGGCCCACCGCGAGCGGCATCGTCGACAGCGACAACGCACGGCGGTCCCCGTGATCGCGATCGTGGGCTATACGAACGCTGGCAAGAGCACGCTGCTCAACGCGCTGACCGGCGAGGTTGATGGCGTGCTGGCTGCCGATCAACTATTTGCGACCCTCGATCCGACGACGCGACGCGTCAACCTCCCTCAGAAGCGCCCGGCGTTGTTTACCGACACCGTCGGTTTCATCCAGAAGCTACCGACGACCCTTGTGGCCGCCTTCCGCGCCACGCTTGAAGAGATCGGCGAGGCTGATCTCATCCTGCATATCGTCGATGTCACGCACCCCAATGCGCGTCAGCACATCGAGGCTGTGGATGAGGTGTTGGGCGAGCTTGAGGTCGGCGACATCCCTGTGTTGCTCGTGCTCAACAAGGTCGATGCGTTGGATGAGGCGGCGTGGGTGGCGGCCGAGACGCATCTGGGTGAGCTCGTCGGCGAGGCGGTTCCGATCTCGGCGCGCACCGGCCAGGGCCTGCCGGGGCTGCTCGAGGCTGTCGAGCGCACGTTGTACGCCGAGCTGTCGCCGCTCGATATCGTCGTGCCGTACTCGGCCGGCCAATACATCACGATGTTCCATGAGCAGGGCCTTGTCGAGTCCACCGAGCCATTGGCTCAGGGGCTGCGCATGCGCGGACGGGCGCCGGAGCGTGTTGCGGCGCGTCTGCGCGAATTCGTCCCGACCAAACGGTCGACGCGCAAGGCGCCAACCAAGGACTGATCCCGATGTCGCCGCTCTGGCTTACCCGGCTTTCGGCTTTCTTTGCGCGCTACAAGGGCTTGCCGATCCTCACCGGCATCGGCCTGATCGTTGTGGGGCTCCTCGCGCAGTTCGTGCCGCTCGGACCTCTCGCGTGGATCGCCGACACGCACGCCTTGTTGTATCTGGGAGCAGCGGTGGGCCTGCTTGGCGTCCTGCTTGCCGACGCCCTTGGCTGAGCCCGACTTGACGGCCGAGGCCGGCGACCGGCGCGGCCAGGAGCGCGGTGCCCATGGATGACACCCCCGGCAACCCCTTTGCGGGCCAGGCGTTGCGCCGACCGCAGCTCACGGCTGAGCGCGCGCGCGCGGTGCTACGCGATCGCTATGGGCTCGAGCCGAGCCGGCTGAAGCCGCTCGATAGCTTTCGCGACCAGAACTCCCGGGTCGACCTCGCCGACGGCCGCCAGTTTGTGCTGAAGATCGCCAATCACATGGAGCCCAGGGGCTCGCTCGAGCTCGAGAACGGCGCGTTGGCGACGCTGGCGCGGACCGCGCCCGATCTGCCCGTGCCGCGGCTGTTGCCCGATCGCGACGGCGCTGTGCTGATCCAGATCGACATCGATGGCGCCACGCACTATGCGCGGCTGCTGACGTACGCGCCTGGGCGTATCCTGGCTGACCGTCCGCTCTACGCACCGCCCTTGATCGAAGCGTTTGCGCAGTCGGCTGCCCGGCTGGTGCGGGGCCTGTCGGCCTATGCCCCGCCGAACGCAGACCGCCGGCTGCAATGGGATCTGCAAGTGGCGCGCGACGTCGTAGGCGCGTTCTCGGGCTATGTGCGTGAGCCCGAGCACCAGGATCTGGTGCGTGAGATGGTCGCCCGGTACGAGCGGGATGCGGTCCCGGTGCTGGACAAGCTGCGTCGCAGCGTGATCCACGGCGACCTGGTCGGCTGGAACGTGATAGTGGCCGCGTTACCCGGCGCCGTGCGCGAGCCGGCGACGGGCGCGCAGCTGACGGTGACCGGCAGCGGGGCTGTGGCTGATCCGGATCAAATCGTCGGCCTCATCGACTTCGGCGATACAGCGCTCTCGTACAGCGTGGGCGAGCTGGCCGTCGTGCTGGCCGACGTTGCGATGCACACCGAGCGCCCGTTGGTCGATCTGTGCCGGGCGGTGCGGGCCTTTTGCGAAGAGTATCCGCTCGAAGAGCCCGAGGCTGACGCTTTGTTTGCATTGGTCGGGATGCGGGTGGCCGTGACCGCAACCAGCGCGGCGCAACAGGCCGCGCTCGATCCAGACAACCCCTATGTGGCCGAGCTCAACACGGTCGATTGGCCGACGCTGCGCAAGCTGGCCGCCATCGACCCGGGGCTTGGCCGGGCGGCGCTGCGTCAGGCCGCTGGCTTTGCGCCACTTGCGCATAGCCATTCCCGTGTGGCGTGGGTCGAGGATAACCTGGCCGATGTCGTGGTCGTGGCTGTGCCTGAAGGCCCGATCCAGCCGCTCGACCTGAGCATCGGTAGCGATCTTTTCGTCGATGGAAACTGGGAGACCGATTCGGCTGTCCAGGCTGCGCTCGCATCGGAGCTTGATCACTTTCGCGCCGAGCGCGTGATCGGGGTGGGGCGCTGGGGCGAGCCGCGTCTGTTCCACGCGCTTTGGCCGGGCGTCGATGAGCCGCATACCACCCATCTGGGTTGCGATGTTTTTGTCGCGGCCGGCGCGCCGGTGCGAGCACCGCTGGCCGGTGTTGTGCGCACGGCGGAAGCGGGCGTGCTTGTGATTGAGCACGCGACGCCGCATGGCCCAATCTACACGCGCTGGTCGGGCATCGAGCCCCTGTGGGCCAGGTCAGATGCCGTGGCGGCCGGTGACCTGCTTGGCCACGTGATCGCGGCCGACGAAGACGTCGCCCTGCCACCCCATCTCCATCTCCAGATCGGACTGCTGCTGATCGGCGACGACCTCCCGGCACTGGCGCGGTCCGATGAAGCCGAGCTCTGGCTGGCCCTGTGCCCCAACCCGGCCCGGTTGATGGGGTTGCGCCCGGGCGTGTGCGCGTATCGGCCGCCGGCGCCGGACCTCGTCGAACGTCGTGCACGCGTGCTGCCGCGCTCTCAGGAGACGTATTACGCGCGGCCGCCAGTCATCGTCCGGGGGTGGCGTCAATATCTCGTCGATCGGCACGGTCGCGCATATCTCGATGCAATCAACAACGTCGCCCATATCGGTCACAGCCACCCGGCTGTCACGCGGGCCTGTGATCGGCAGACACGCAGGCTCAACACAAACAGCCGCTTCCTTTACGACAACCTGATCGAGTACGCCGAGCGTCTGACGGCGTTGCTTCCGGATCCGCTGCGGGTCGTGTATTTCTGCAACTCGGGCTCCGAGGCCAACGATCTGGCCTTCCGCCTCGCGCGGGCGCACACCGGTCGGCCGGACATCCTGACGGTCGCCGGCGCTTATCATGGCAACACGACACTGGCGGCCGAGGCCGGAACGTCGCTGCTCGACAACCCGGACGGTCAATCGCCGCCGGCCCACATCCACCCGATCCCGCAGCCTAACCTGTACCGCGGCCCCTATCGCGCCGATGATCCACAGGCCGCGGCGCGCTATGCGGCCGACGCCGGGGCCGTTATGGACGCCGCGGCGGCCGTC
>DKKP01000048.1 GCA_002455335.1 Anaerolineales bacterium UBA6663
CGAGGGTCGGGCCAATCCCGACCCTCGGAGCACCCCGTATTCGTCTGTCACCCTGCCGGGAACCGTGACCTCAAGGAGGCAAATTCGACCGTAAAACGAACCACCTTGTCAGATCACGCAACTGCCCTATGATGAAGGAATCCGATTGACGATCGCCTGACAAGCCGACTCGCGGCGCCGTGTTCACGCCGCACAACCTTTCCGCCGCCTTCGCGTTGGAGTCAGGGTCATGCGTGTGAATCGCTGTGTGCATTGCACCTCGTTCCCGTGCGCGGATGTCCGGCACACGGCCTATGCCGTGCCGCACAGGGTCTTCGAACAGGCCGCGATCCAGATCGTCCTCATTTCGGAAGCCGCGCCCGCCGACCCCACCGACGGGTACTACGCTCGTCCGCCCGGGCTCTTTTTGCGCACCACCCTCCAGGCTTTTCGCGATGCCGGGGCCGATGTACAGTCGCTCGACGACATCGTCGCCCTGGGCGTCTACCTCACGACGGCGGTCAAGTGCGCCAAACTGCGCACCGGGGTTTCGAGCGCCACCATCGGATCCTGCTCGCATCTGCTTGAGAAGGAACTGTCGTTGTTCCCGAACGCCCGCGTCTACTTGTTGATGGGCGATGTAGCCATCAAGGCAATCAACACGATCGCGCGTCGTCTGGGCGAGCCTCCGGCTGTGCCCCGGGGGGCAACGTACAAATTGCGCGACCAGGTCCACACCTTTCAGGGTCGGCGAGTCTTTCCGTCGTACCTTCAGGCCGGCCCGAGTTTCTTCATCGAGCGCAGCAAACGCGCCATGATCGCCGAGGATATTTCCGCCGCGCTTGCGCTCGTGCGCGACCATCGGTCGTAATGGCATAAGCTCCGGTGCGCAAAGTCACCGGGGCCACAGGAGGCTGAGATGGCTGCACCGCAGAGTTCGCTCGAATTGACCCTCGACCAGGCCCTGGCCGTAATCGCGGCTGCACGCAAGAAGGCGGAAGCGCAGGGCACCTTGATGGATATCGCCGTGGTCGATGCCGGCGCAAACCTCAAGGCCTTTGTGCGCATGGATGAGGCCTTCCTCGGCAGCATCGACATCTCGATCAAGAAGGCCAAGACCGCGCGGTTCTTCAACATGCCCACGGGCGACCTGGGCAAGCTGGCGCAGCCGGGTGCGCCGTTGTTCAACATCGAGTTCTCGAACGGTGGGCTGATCACGTTCGCGGGCGGTGTGCTGCTCAAGAACAAGGCCGGCGCGATCGTCGGCGCGATCGGCGTGAGCGGCAGCAGCGTCGAGGACGATCACGAAGTGGCGACGGCCGGCGCCCAGGCGCTCCTGGCCTGACCCACATACGACAGAGGGCCAAGCCCCTATCGCGGGGCTTGGCCCTCTGTCGTATTGCACAAGCGAACGAGCAGCGCTAAAGCCCGAGCGCGCGGAGGAGTGTGCCGAAGACGCCGGCCGGGCCGGCCGACGCCGTCAGCGCCGCGAAGATCACGGACACCATCGACATCAGCTTGATCAGGATGTTGAGCGCCGGGCCGGCTGTGTCTTTGAACGGGTCGCCGACCGTATCGCCGACGACCGTGGCTTTGTGCGCCTCGGACCCCTTGCCCCCGTGGGCGCCGCCCTCGACGTACTTCTTCGCGTTATCCCAGGCGCCCCCGGCGTTCGACATCATCACCGCCATCACAAAGCCGTTGGCCAGCGCCCCCGAGAGCAGGCCGATCACGCCGGCGGCCCCAAAGAACACGCCGACCAGCACAGGTGCGATGACGGCCAGCAGCGCCGGCAAAATCATCTCGCGTTGCGCACCGGCCGTGGCGATATCGACGCACCGGGCATAGTCGGCCGGCGCTGTGCCGGCCATCAGCCCCGGGATCTCGCGGAACTGCCTCCGCACTTCGGTCACCATCAGCCCCGCAGTCCGCCCGACAGCCGACATCGTCAGAGCGGCGAAGTAAAAGACAAGCATTGCGCCGACGAACAAGCCAATCACAAGCGAAGGGTTAAGCAGAGTCAGATCGTAATAGTCGATCAAATCGCGGATCGTCACGACGGCCATCGGCACGAGTTCGCCGCGCACCTCGAGGCCGTTGCTGGCGAGCAAATGGAGCAGGCTGAAGCGGATCTGATCGACGTAGGCCGCCAGCAGCGCCAGACCCGTCAACGCAGCCGAACCGATCGCAAAGCCCTTACCGATCGCGGCCGTGGTGTTGCCGACCGCATCCAGTTCGTCAGTGCGCCGGCGCACTTCCTTGGGCAGCCCGGCCATCTCGGCGTTGCCGCCGGCGTTGTCGGCGATCGGACCGTAAGCGTCGGTCGCCAACGTGATGCCAAGGGTTGCCAGCATGCCGACTGCAGCAAGGCTCAGGCCGTACAGGCCCTGCAGCACATCATTCAGCCCGCCCGAGAACGCAAAACTCAGTGAGATCGCTGTGCCGACGATGAGCACAGGCGGGAAGGTACTCTCCATGCCGACGGCCAGGCCCTGGATGATCACGGTGGCGGGGCCGGTGAGGCCTTGTTCGGCGATCGCCCGTACAGGTCGGTAGTCGGCCGAGGTGTAGTACTCGGTCGTTTTGCCGATCAACACACCGGCGATCAGGCCGACCAGCAGTGCAGTCCACAGGCCGAGCGGGTTCGCCACGCCGAGGACGTAAACCAGAGGCAGGGCCGCAGCGGCTGTACCGATCCCGGCGACGTACACGCCGCGCTCGAGCGCATGCGTGATCTCGCCCACCCCGGCATCTTCGCGCGTCCGGATGACGAACGCGCCAAGCACCGAGAACAACGCGCCGACGCCGGCAACCGCCAGCGGCAGCGTGAGATAGCCCAATTGAGCCGCCACGCCCAGGCTCGCCGCTGCCGAGACGCCCAGCGCCATCGCCGAGACGATCGCGCCGACGTAGCTCTCGAACAGATCGGCGCCCATGCCGGCGACGTCGCCGACATTGTCGCCGACGTTATCCGCGATCGTCGCCGGGTTTCGGGGATCATCCTCTGGGATATTGGCCTCGACCTTGCCCACCAGGTCTGCGCCGACATCGGCCGCCTTGGTGAAGATGCCGCCGCCNNCCGCCGCCGACGCGCGCGAACAGGGCCATCAGGCTGGCGCCAAACGAGCCCGCGAGCACGATCCCGGTCATCTGCGCCAGCGGATCGTCATTGCCCCAGGTCGTCGCCGGGACGAGGAAGAACAACGCAAGAAACACGATCAGGATGTTCGCCAGCGCGAGGCCGACGACCGTCAGGCCCATTACGGCGCCGCCGCGCAGCGAGACCTGGAGCCCCTCGTTCAGCGATTGCTGCGCGGCATGCGCCGTGCGCGCGCTGGCGTTGGTCGCCGTGCGCATCCCGACATAGCCGGCCAGCGCCGAGGCCCCGCCGCCGATCAGCATCGCCACGGGCACATAGCCGCTCTGCAGCCCAAGAGCGGCCAACGCCGTGAAGACCACAAAAAGCGCCACGAAAACCACGCCAACCACACGGTACTGCCGGCGCAGATAAGCCATCGCGCCCTGACGCACGGCCGCCGCGATCTCGCGCATGCGTTCGGTGCCCTCCGAGCGCGCCATCACCTGCTGATAGAGCGCGTAGGCTGCGCCAAGGGCGACCACTGCGCCAAGCCCCGCCAACCCGATCCACATCGGAAGCTGCATGCCGACTCCTTGATGACCCGGCCGGGCAAATATCGCCCCGCCAGGAGAATGACAGGCGTTGCCCGCACCTCAGGGGTGGCGAGCAGACACTAATGCAACGATCAGGCTGATCTCCGGGTGCAGCACGCCTGAGGCGGCCCCAACCCGTCAAGCGACAAAGCGACACATCAGGGTCCACATCCTGGTGCACCACTTCGAGGGTCGAGGGCGGGATCGCGGGGTCGTGCGACCGGACCGCCGTTCGGCCGGCTTTGAACGCTGAGGCTGATGTTAAGGGGTCAGCCTTGCGACGTCAAGGCGCTGTGCAATGGCCTGATCCAGGGCACTCACACGAACGCCGTTGCCGTGTGCAGAAAGACGCCGGCCCGCCCAGCACAGCGCTTTCGAGACACAGGCTCAACTTGTGGGCGACGGCTCGNNACCGGCGTGGCGCTCGGCGTCACAGGCGTGTCGGTCGCCGTCGGCGGGGACGTAGGGGTTGACGTCGGCAACGGGGTTTGAGTCGCCGTCGGCGGTTGGGTATGGGTGGCCGTCGGCTGCGGTGTGCGCGTGAACGTCGGCGGGATGTCGGTGAACGTCGGGACCGGCGTGTTTGACGGCGCTCGCGTCGCGCTCGGGCGCGGGGTCACCGTCGAGGCCGGCCCGCCGCTCGAGCCCGGATTGCTGCCGCTGGTCGCGCGCGTGGGGGTGGCGGTCGGCTGCGCCGTTTGGGTTGGCCGGATCGTCCGGGTGGGNNGCCGGGACGTTACAGGCCTCGCGAGCGCGCAGGCCCGACGAGAAGCTCTGCAAGAGGCTGTAGAACGCATTGTAGGCCTCGACCGCCTGGATCGGGTTGGGCCCCGTGATATCGAGGCTCTGCGTATCGACCTGAATCCGCTGACCCGCCGGCAGCGCAACGAAATCGGTGCCAAAACGGGTGCTGAAATCGCAGGTGCCGTCAAGGCATTCCACGACGGCGCGCGTCGGTTCGACATACGTCAGCGCCAGACAGCCGCTTGCTACGCGCACGGCAAGGGCCGTCGTGCCCACATCGATGGATACGATCGGATACGGGCCGCTTCGCACGACGAGCTGGCTTCCGCCCAGAGCGCGCACCGAAGCGCCGTCGGTTGCCGCGGTCCGCAACTGGATCTGCGAGCCTCCCTGCGCATAGATCTCGCCATTCTGGCTCGTGCCCGTGTGGTTGATCGCCAGGAAACGCGCCTCGCCTGAAGGGGCAGACAGGATCTTGCCATCCGAAGTCACGACCTGGACCAGATCAGCGCTGCTGAACAGCTTGCCGATCTCGCCCGGCACGAGCGTCGGGATGTCGGTCGGGCGTGGCGTCGCCGTGGGAGGCACCTCAGTCGGCGTAGGCGTATATGCCGCCACGGTCATCGTTTGCTGGGCCGCGATCTCGGTGACCTGGGCCAGCCGCGTCGCAGTGGCCGCGGCCTGCTGATTGTTGACGACGAAGAGGTAACCGAGGGCGCCGATCAACAGCACAACGATGCCGACCAAAGGCAGCCCAACGCCGGCCGCCACAAGGAACATCCGGCGGCGTTGCGCGCCCTCGACCTTACGCTGCGCTTGAGCGAAGTTGGCCGCGCGTTGCGGATCCTCGGTCTGCAGCAGGGCCAGGCTGATGTTGTCGACGGCATCGCCGACGGGGATGCGGCCGAGCGCCTTGCTCATGATCGCCCGGGCCGCGGCTTGACCCTCGTACGTCGCGACCAACGAGACGATCTCTTCGTCGGTCACGAGGCGCTGACCTGTCGACGGGGCCAGCTTGATCAGCCCATCCGAACAGACCACAAGCGAATCCCCGCTTCGCACAGGGAAACCCTGGCGGCCAAGCCGGTTGGCCTCGCCGTAGTCGACAGTCGTCAGGTAGATCCCCTGATCGACCTGGAGGTTCTCCTTGGTCCCGAGGACGCGCATCACCTTGCCCGCATCGGGGTTCGCGGCGGCTGCCTCGGGGCTGAGTTTCCCCAGCCAGACCATCACGTTCTCGAAAGTGTGATCGCGCGTCAATTGCTGGAGCTGGCCGTCGCGCGCCAGATAGACCCGGCTATCGCCGACGTTGGCGACGTACAACGTCTCGCCGTTGACGATCACGGCCATCGCCAGGGTGCAGGCCATCTGCTCGCCCTCGTCGAGCCGGCGCGACTCGGCCAGCACGGCGCTATTGGCGGAGCGGATCGTCGCCGTCAGCAGCTTGGGGACATCGGTCTCATCGCTCAACTTCAGCGCGTCGAGCAACGTATCGATCGCCAGCTGGGCCGCGCGTTCGCCGCGCTCGGCGCCGCCCACCCCATCGCACACGACAGCCAGGGACAACTCGAGGCCGGCGCGCGTCGAGAAACGGGCGTCAGCGCACCGATCCTCGTTGTATCGGCGGCCGCCGATGTTCGTGTCGCTACCGAGGGCAATCGTGCTCATGGCTGCGGGCGTCGTCTCTGACCTATTCGCTGTACTTGTCGAACTGGTCGTCGTCCGGAGCGTCCATGATCATCGTGCGGTCATCGGCGCTGCCTGAGTGGCGGGAGCGGCCCTTGCTCGACGAGGCCGGATCAAAGCGCAGCTTGACGCCGCGCCGCGCCAGATCGCCGAGGACGATCTCGTCGCCCGCCTGCAGGATCACGGGATCGTTCGGCCTGATCTGTCGTCCGTTGAGCCGCGTGCCGCTGCTCGAGCCGTTGTCGGTCAGTTTGAACGACTCGCCGTCTTTCTGCAGAGTCGCGTGCGTTCGGCTGACCGAGCTCTCCTCCTCGGCATAGAAGGTGATGTCGCAACGGCTCGGATTGCGCCCCAAGACGCTGGTTTGCTTGATCACGCGGATCGCCTCACCGACGAGCCCCTTTGGCCCCTCGATCACGGTCAGAGTCGCCAGGACCTTGTCTTGATAAGCGATTCCGCCGATCAACGTCGCCTGCATCTCTGCGGCCGCGGCGCTTGGGCGTGCCCCGCCCGAGGCCGCCGGGGTTGCCGTGCGCGGGCGGAAGATGGTATAGCCTGTCAGGCCGAAGACAGCGATCGCCAGAAATACGATTGCGCACGCCACGAGCCCGCCCAGCACCCAGACCGTTGTGGGCGGGGCCGGCGTCGCCGTGGGTTCTGGAGTGGGCAGGGCCACGACGTCGACGACGACGGTGTTCGTCGCGCTGGCCTCAAAGCCCAGCACATCCACAACCCGCACTTCGAGGTTGAGTTGATTCGTTCCGACGGTTGTGAAGTTGGTCAGATCGGCTTTCAACCTGATCTCGGTCGTGCCCTGGCTGATCGCGACAGTCCCTTGCGGCTCGCCGTTCACGACAAGCTCGGCTGACACAAGATCGCGCTCGCGTTGATCGGGAAAGGAGACACGTGCGATGACATCGACGCTGCTGCGATCGTAGCCGCCGTTAGAAAGAGGATTGCGCGTGATCGTCGCGCTGGGTAACGGCGCCTGGATCTCGACCACCGGGGCCTCGAGCTTGATCTCGTATGCTCCAGGTTCGATCCCGGGCACAGGGTTCGCCGAATTGAGCGTGATCGTGCGCTGTGTGTCCTGCCCGGTCGAACTGTCGTACTCGACCACGTAATACTGTCGCTGCGAAACGATGTCCTGATAGATCGTTTGCGCGTTCAGGGCGAGGTCGCTGTTATTGGACTGGGTGTGCAGACCACCGCTGGTGACCGCCAGGGTCTGCAGCGGGGCAGTGACGCCGGCGTTCAGGCTCTTGTCGGTCTGCAGCGCGTAGACGAGGATATTCGAGGCCAATGCGTCCTGCGCCAACCCGGTCGCCGCCGTCACGGCGGTCTGGCTCTGCGGATCCTCGATGAAGCGGCTGATGACGATCAGAGCGCCAGCCTGGCTGCCAGCGGGCGAGATCAACTGTTTCAGTTGTTGCAGCGTGGCATCCACACCCTCGAGCCCCTTTGTATTTCCTGTGCTACGGCGCGAAAACACATTGCTGCTGTTGACGAAGTTGATGAACTTCTGCCCGTCGCCATCCGGCCCAAAGACGGTCACCGTCTGGTTGCTGGCGTTGAAGTTGCTTTGCACGGCCAGCAAGATCTGGTCACCCGGTTGGAAGGCGCCGCCATTGACCAGGTCGCTCACGGCCTGAAGCAAGCCCGAGTTCTGGTTGCCAAACGCGTTGTAGTTGTGGGAGCGACCCTGATCGATCAAGAAGGTGAAGAAGACAGGGCCGGTGTTCTGAGCCGAAACGGTCACGCCGGTCTGCTGAACACCGTTCTCGTAAATAGCGATATCACGGTCGGTCAGGCCGGTGACGACGCGATTGGCCTGGCTGTCGACCACGCGCAGACGGAAGCTGACCCGCGGGAACTTGCTCGAGTCGACCTCAGAGATGTAGAAGACACGGCCTCCCTGCGCCTGCGCAGCCAACGGAGCGAAGGGCCCCGAGCTGCGCATCCCCAGCACCCAACCCAAGGACAGGAGGAGCAACACACCAAGCCGGATCGCGCGTTTCATCGGGTTCAGACGTCTCCTGTGACGGTTTGGGCCATCCAACGGCCCTGGCTGTTCAACTGGATTAACGACAAGAACCGGGGGCGTTACAGTCCCCGGCCTCTTGCCTGCCTGACATCCTGAGCGCGCTCCGGACCTCAACGAGATCCGCGGCTCAACTGCGACGACCAGAACCCGAGCCCGCTCTGACCGCCGCCGCCCAGGTAAGACTCACCCGGCCCGGTTCGATGGTAGTCGGCCAGGTAGTCAGCGGCATCCGAGAATACCTCATTATATGCCGACGCGGTTTCCGGGCCAGGTGCCGTGCCGCCATCGGTCATGCCGCCGGTCGGGTTGAGCAACACGCCAAAGACCGGGTCGATCCCGAACACGTCGCCCACGACCTTGCCAAACCGCATCTGATTGGTCGAACCGATGTACTCCGAGTTGAACACCTCGGCCAGCGAGGGCGGCGGGGGTTCGCCATTGGCGGCTGCGGTCGCCACGGCCTCGGCCCGAACCTGCATGAACTTATCGTAGCCGGCCTGGATATCGCTCAATGGCACGCCGCGCAGTTCGGCAATCTTGGCCAGGACCTGATTCAGCGCATCGCCAGTGGGATTGCGGGCCAGCTCGATCAGCGCAGCGCGCAACTCAGGGCTATTGGCGCCTGCCAGGTTGAGGCCGACGAAATCGCGCATATATGCAGGCGAGAAGATCTGGCCCGGGGGCGTCGAGATCAGCTGCGAGTAGCTGGCCATCGAGGCGCCGCCGCCAAAGGAGCCGCCGCCGCCACCACCGCCAAAGCCACCACCGCCGCCGAACCCGCTGTCGCCGCCGCCGCCACCGCCACCACCGCCCGAGCTCTCGGTCGGGGGCTCGAAGAGCGATTCATCGAAAGGCG
>DKKP01000107.1 GCA_002455335.1 Anaerolineales bacterium UBA6663
CATCAAGTCGGGGCCGTACACGCGCCCCGCCCCACGCCCGCCCAGCCAGCGCTGCGCCCACGCGACGGGCACACCGTCGGCCGTCGCCCACGTCGCGTGGTTGAGCGCGGAGCGCACATCGGCGCGTTCGTGGCCGAGCATGACTGTGTAGACCGGACAGGTCGAGACGTAGCCGCGTTCGCGCCGCGTGATCGCGGCTTCCATCTCTTCAATGGCCCGCTCGAGCGTGAGGACGTTCAGCTTGACGTCGAGGAGATCGATCTTGGGGCTCATGCCGCCTCCGGTTCACGCCAGAGTTCGAATGTCAACAATTACCAGGTCGCGGCCAGAAGCCCGAGGTGCGCAAGCTCGGGCCATTCGAATTGCCCGGTCGTCCCCGGACGGAACGCCGTGAGATACGGCAGGTTGGCCCAGGCGATCAACGCCAGCCCGACCCACCGGCGGCGGCGCATCAGCGGCAGCAGGACCAATAACACAAGGCTGGCCAGCGAGAGCAGTCCGACATACGGCGCGACGAGCATCGAGGCCGATAGCAACAGACCCAGTGTGCGCGTCCCGAGCGCCCGCGAGCGGGCCCACAGCGTTGCGGCAGTGGCGATCAGAACCAGGATGGTGATGACCCAGGTCGCCGCCGCCGGCCAACCGGCGATCCCGCCGAGCGCGGTCAGGCTGATGTTGCTCCCGAGGCGCGCGATGTTCGGCGAGAAGCCGACGCCCTGAGCGCCATGCGTCAGGCGCGCGAACCACGCCGGCCCAAGCCAGGCCAGGGTAGGCACGGCCACGCCGACGACGAGCGTCAGGGCACGTGCCCACTGCGCGGGGCGCCAGTCACGCAGACACAACACGCCGGCGCCGAGCACGAGCAGCCAGCTCTCCTGATATTTGGCGGTTGCAAGCAGGACGCCGACGCCGAGCCAGAACGGCCGACGGGTTCGCCAGGCCCAGACCATCACCAGTGCCCCGGCAACCACAAAGGCCTCGAGCGCGCCATCGGCCAGGGCCCGCAGGGTCCAGAAAGACCCCATCCCGAGCACGAGCGCGAGCGGCCAGGCCTGGCCCCCGTCGCGCTGCGGGACCGCCAGCACAAAGACGCTCAACGTGATCAGCGTCCATAGCGCCCAGCTGGCCTTGAAAGACAGCAGCCCGAAGGGCACGAGCATCAGCTGTGTCCAGGGCGGATTGAACACGTCGAGCTGACTGTAGTCGGGCACGCCGGTGCGCACGGTCGACCAGAAAAGATGCCAGTCGTAGCCGAACACGCCCGAGTCGAGCAGCGGCAGCCGTTCAGCGGCGACAACCAGCACACCGCCGGCCAGGGCCAGCAGCAACGCGACGATCACAAGCTCGATCGGGCGCGAATACCGACGCGTTTGGGATGGGATCGTCGTCATGCGCATCTTTCAGGAACACCGGGCTCGACAGGCGCGGCGCGGACCGCGACTGTCTCGGCGGCGACGCGCCCGCCCAGCACCTCGCGATAGACCTCGAGCGTGCGGGCCGCCAGCCTGGCCCACGTGTACCGGGCCGCGACCTTGCGCCGGCCGGCCTCGCCCATCTCGGCGCGCAGCCCAGGCGAATCGATCAGGTGCAGGATGTGCTCCGCCAGGGGCTCGGCCTTTGGCACCGACAGGTAGCCATCGACGCCGTCGGCGATCACGTCACGGACCGAGGGGGCATCGGCGCCGATGACGGGCTTGCCCAGGCTCCAGGCCTCGGTGTACACGCCGCCAAAGCTCTCTTGCGTCGATGGCAGACAGAAGATGTCGCAGGCCGCATACGCATCGGTCTTCGTCTGCAGATCGACGACACCCAGGTCGAGGACGCGAGGGTCGAGATCACGAAACAGCCGCGCCGTCTCGGGCGTCGAACGGCCGATGAAGACGAAGCGTGCCTCGGGCACACGCGCCCAGACCCTGCGCGCGGCCTGCAACACGGCGCCCACGCCTTTGTATGCGTACTTCTGACCGACGAAGAGCACGAGCGGGTTCGGGCCGAGGTCGTGGGCGGCGCGGAAGGCGGCGCCATCACCCCGCCCGGCCAGCACCGGGCCCATGCCCGTGACCGCGATCCGGCGCTCATCGACTCCCAAAGCAAGGAGTTGTTCGCGTTCGCCGGCGCTCAGGGCGATGACGGCGTCGGCCTGGCGATAGAGCTTGTGGTAGTGGCGATGCAGCCACGTGCCCCAGCGTGGATGATGCACCGGCGAGAGCACGAACGGGATGTCGCGCCGACGCGCCAACGCCAGCGAGGCCGCCGTGAGCGGCTCGCGGCCGATCCGACAGTTGTGGATCAGGTCAGCCGATGCGGCGAGATCGACGAACCGATCCCCCAACACGCCGCTGATCCGCTCGATGGCCTCGCCCTGTGCGGCCCAGTAGCCGTAGACCCAGGGCCGCAGCGCGCCATGCGCCGACGCCGGCACGCCGATGCGGCGCACCGGTACACCGTCAACGTCATACTCGATCGTCTCGCGCGGCGCGGCGAGCGTGGTGCCGAGAAGCCAGTCGTTGCGCGGCGTGTCCCACTGGGCGACTACACGCACGTCGTGCTCGTGCAACAACTCGCAAGCCGTGCGGTGCATCAGCAACTGCGCCCCGCCCCAAAACGGCGGGTACGCGGTGAGGGTGTAGAGCAGTTTCATGGGCCGATCTCCGCGTTGCACAGCGCCGGCCGTTCGGAGTCAGGGGCCAGCGCCGCACACCAGGTCAGGGCCAGCGCGCGCCGCTCCGGCCAGTCGACAGTCGCGCCAAGGTCGAAGACCTGCGGGACGAACTCGGCATCTACAGTCGGGCGCAGCGCGACAAAGGTTCCGTAGATCGAGCCGCCGACTGTGCCGGGTCCAAACGAGGAGGGGTCATCGGCTAAAGCAAAGACGCGATCGGCCAGGTCGATGGCGGTGGCCGCGTTGCCGCGCAGCGCCTCCAGCTCCGCCAGACGCCAACCCCAACGCAGCCGCGCCGTCGGCTCTGCCCAGAAACCCAGGTCCGCCATGCCCAGCCAGTAATCGGCCAGAGCGAGGTCGCCGGCCTCGAGTGCGTGCTCGGCTTCCATCAGATACAGGTCCGATACGCCGCGGTGGGTTGCCAGTGCCCAGGTCGGGCCCGGGTCATCCGCGGTGCTTTCAGACCAGCGGTGGAGGACCTCACGGCGAAATGCCGTCTCCTGCCAGAACGTGGCTGTGGCGAACGAGGGTTGGAGCTCGAGGCCGACCGCATAGGCCGCCTCCGCCTCGGGCGATAGCCCTTGCGCCTCGAGCGCGCGGCCCAGAAGAATCCGAAAAAACGCGACCCGTGGCGCAAGGCGCACGGCCTGCTCGTACCAGTGGCTTGCCGTGGTCAGATCGCCCTCGGCCTCCGTCAGCGCGCCAAGGTTTAGCGCGTTGGCCGGCCAATGCGGATCGAGCCGATAGGCCTCCTCAAAGCTCGCCACGGCGTCGGCGAGGGGCGAGCCGTCAGCGGCAGCCTGTCTGGCCTGCGCCAGGCCCAGTTGTTGCCAGACCGCAGCCGATCCCGGCTCGCGTTCAACGGCTGACGCCCAGCCAGAGACTGCAGCCGATCCGTCGTTCGTGGCGGTTGCCGCGATCGCGTCGTGGGCCGGCCCGTCGCGCCAGATCCCGTAGACGCCGAACCCAAGCACGGCTAGCGCCAGGGCGCCGGGCAACGCTGCGCGCAGGGCTCGCGGCCCTCGCCGCGCCTCCGTTTCGGCTGCAAAGCCCGATGCCACAAGCACGGCCATGATCAGCACATTACCCTTGTCGAACGTCAGCGTATCAACGCCGCTGTGCACGAGAAACGCGACGAGCACGGCCAACGAGAGCGCCGCGGAGTAGTTGACACCCGACCGGTCGTCAGCCAGACGCCGCATCTGTGCCGCCGCGATCGCCCCAATGAAGAGACCGCCGGCGATCAGGCCAAGCAACCCGGCCTCGGCGAGTGTATTGAAGTAGACACTATGCGCCTGATGGAATAGCACGGCCGGCGGCGCCTGCTGCGCGCGCATATAGGTGATCGCATAGGTCCCTGGCCCCTGGCCCCAGACGGGGTGAGCCAGGAACGTCTCCAAGGCGGGCAGCCAGTACTCAAATCGACCGCCGCGCGAGGGCTGCTCGAGCTGGCGCTGGATCAGCACAGAGGCGCTCGCCAAAGCCGCAAGGAGAAGGATGCCGCCGAACGCCGCCAGCGCCCGATGACCGCGCAGCCAGCCGGCTACACGCGCTGCGTTGCTCGCGAACGAAGCCCGGTTCAGCCAGAACGCCGCCAGGGCGACCAGCCCGGCGGCAGCGCCAAGCCAACCCCCGCGCGATGAAGTCAGGAACAACAACGCGCCCAGGCTGACCAGGTACGGGGCCATCGCCCAGCGTTGCAGCCCTCGCCCCGTCGCAAGCCTGTAGACGGCCGCGAGCAGCAACAGGGTGAGTTGCTGCGCCGCGGGATTGGGGTTGGGCAAACGGAACGGGATCGTGGGCACCCACACACCGGGGTTCAACGCGAGCCAGTTGCCATACCAGCCGGCGACCTGAGCCCAGTGCCAGAGCATCGCCAGCACGCCGGCCCACAAAACGATGTTGACCGCGCGCTCTTGATTGGGGCCCGAGAACAGATCGGCCAGGAGCAAGAAGGCCGTGACGAAGACCAGCGCCTGCCAGCCCACGGTCTGCGATACGGCGGGCGCGATCGACTGCGAGACGGCGAGCGCCGCGACGGCCAGGTACAACATCGCGGCGATCGGTGTCCGACCCAGGGCCGCGACCTGCCCGCGCGCCCGCGCGATCAACCAGGTCACGACAAGCGCCGCAAACAGACCCAGCGAGACCACCGAGAACGACGTCGGCCAGAAAACGTAAGGCGAGAGGCCGATGACGGCGAGGTAAGCAAGCCCGACGCCGACCAGCAGGTCGAGCGACCAGGCCCACAACGCGCCATGCCCCTGCGAACCGGGTTGCGCGATGACGGGCATGGCGAGCGGCGTTGTCGAGGAGGTCATAAGTCGGATATCCCGGCTACCCGAGGCGGAGCCCCGTGAGTTGTTCGAAATCGGCCGGCAGAAGTGTCCGAACCGGAAGGCGCCAGCCCAGCAAAAGGCGCGTCAGCGCGGGTGCAAACCGCCCGGCGACCCGCAGGGCGCGAAACCAGGTCTCGGAGACCGGTTGCCGGGTGAAGAGATGGAGCGAACGATTGTCACTGACCACGCGCACCCCAAGTCGATGGGCGATCGCATTGAGCGCCGGCCGGGTGTAAAGGGCCACGTGCTGTCCGTGCTCGAGGCCGTAGTACCACCAGGAGCCGGGTTTGGGTGCCGGGCTGGGGAGCAGCCGCGTCGAACAAAGCACCGAGCGCCCTGTCTGCAAAAGTTGATCGAGGACGTGCACCGGATCGGTCAGGTGCTCGAGCACCTCATAAGCCGTCACCAGTTCATACGGCCGGGCCGTCTCGAGCGGCGCATCGAATTGAGCGGCAAACAGATTCTGGCAGAACGGGTCCTGTCTGAAGAACTGAAAGCCGCGATCCCGCATCAGCCGCACAAACAACCCGTACCCGCCGCCGTAGTCGAGAAAGTGCTGCTTTGGGTCGCACAGGCCCAGAATGACGGCCTCGGTCACGCCGGCTTGTGCCAGGTTGCGCCCGACCAGGCCGATGTCCGACGTCGTGATCGCTGTGGCATAGGCCTCGTCGAGCCAGTACGGCGCTTCGGTCTGGACGAGCCCACAAGATTGGCAGCGGTCATAGCGGATGGGATGGCGTCCCAGGATCGTGGCGGTGGCCCATTCGGCGACCGGTTGGCCACAGACGCGGCAGGTGTTGGTCATCGGTTTATCGCCTTTGCAACAACCGCGCCCCTCAGGGGCGCCTCCCCGATGTGGGTGAGATGTCGCGCGACTGTCGCGCCGGGTGCGGTGCTGCCAGATGCTGGGCGCCGACGATGAGCTTCCGCGCCCAACGCCGCGCAAGGGTCATCCAGGTCGGCAGCGGTCGATAGAGTCGCGCCTGCAGATCGGCCTCGAGCGCCGGATCGATCGCCAAAGCAGTGGGATGCGTCAACGGCGCCTCCAGGGGTCGCAACGGCATTCCGGCTGATCGGGACCAGACGCGGGTATGCGTGGCATCAGCTCCAAAACCGAGATTGCTGACGAGATTCCGGGTCGGCATAAGCGAAACGCCGCCCGAGCGCATGCAGGTGTAGGCCCATTGCAGGTCCCATGTATCGATCTTGCCGGCGTGGACGTCGTCGAAGCGGGCAACCCAGCCCGCGCGATCGCGCGGATCGGCGAACCAGGCGCGCAGACCGTCGCGATCGCGGAACTGGGGCCAATCGGCCAGTGCGACGTCATAGTGCTGCCAGGCCCGGCGCCAGGTCGCCCAGCCCCAGACAAAGGGCTGCCGGGTCGCCACATAGCTGGCCCGCCCCGGCCAACCGTTTCGCATAAAACTTGTGCCGCTGACGTGCATGACATGCGGGTCGGCCGCGTAGCGATCCAACAACTCGGCGCCGTAAACAAAGAAGGTCGGATCCGGCAGGCAATCATCTTCAAGGATGATCGCGCGATCGACACGGTCGAAAACCCAATCCAAACCGCTCGCGATTCGGCTCCGACAGCCGAGGTTCACGTCCGCGTAGTCGTGTTCGACCTCACATGGCCAATCGACCTGCTCGACGATGGCGCGCACCTCGGCGCAGCGCTCGGCTTCGCCGGCGCGATCCACCCGGGGCCCATCTGCAACGACCAGCAATCTACGTGGCTGCGCCTCGCGGATCGCCGCAAAGACACGGCGGGTCAGGGCCGGCCGGTTGAATACGAAGAAGGCGACTGGCGTATGCATGGTCGTCATCGCCGCAGGGGAGCCTCGAAGAAGTGGCTGTTGACCGTCTGAGCGAAGCGTCGATACCCCAGGGCCTCCAAGAACGCCGCGGTATCGGGCGTCGCTGCGTCGTCGGCCTTCAGGCTCTCGACGACGATGACGGAGGGTCGGTAGCGCTGCCAGTCGTTCGACCGCAGCACCTGGAGATCGAAGCCCTCGACATCGACCGACAACAGATCGATCGGCTGTAGCGCCGGAAGGTATCTTTCGAGGATCTGAGACAGCGTGCAGACCGGCATCGGCCGACGGGCGACGATCCGATAACCCGCCGCGGCATGTTGTCCGGCCAAACGCTCGTCGAGGGTGTTCAGGGCCGGCTCGTCGAACAGGTGGAGGGTCGCCTCGCCGGCTTGCTCCGCGACCGCACACTCGATCGAAACATCCCGCGGCCGGAGCATCCTGAAGCGTCCCATGCTGCCCGGCGTCGCGTCGATGTTGATCCCACGCCAGCCCTGGCGATACAGCAGCAATGTGTTCGAGAACCGCCGAGGATCATGTGCGCCGACATCGACGTAGAAGCCGTCGCGCTTGCGCTCGAAGTAACGCATCAGAATCAGGTCTTCGCCCTCCTGGGCGAACGACTTCTGATAGCCGCCGTCGATCAGGTCGTTGACCGTATTGCGCATCAAGCGCACCATCGGCGTGCGCGCCACCCTAGAGAACACCGACATAGCGCCTCCTCACAGCCGTCCAGAACAACAGGGGCGATCGAAGCTGAAGCCAGAACATCGGGCGGGTCTTCTCACCCAAGAGATTGGCGATCCACGCCGACAGCGCATACGATGCCAGCGTGGCGATCGCCGCCCCGACGCCGCCCAAACCTGGCAGCAGCCACACATTGAGGCCGACGTTGGCGACGGCCCCGAGCGACGTGCGTACCACAACCCAGCGCCCCTGCCCTTCGGCGGTGTCCCAAACCGATTGCCCGACGCCCACAAACACGAAGATCAGCGACCAGGCATGGATCGCCAGAATCGGGATCGAGCGCTCATAGCCTGCCCCGAGCAGCAGCGGCACAAGCAGCGGCGCCAGGACGCTCAAGGCGACGGCGATCATCAACCCGACTGTCACCAAACCACCCAGAAGCTCACCGACTCGTTGGTGAAACAAGGCCGGGTCTTGTTCGCGGACCCGATGCAGCACCGGAGCAAGCGACGTCACAAGCACCATCGGAGCGAAGTAGAGCAGTTCCGACAGACGTGCGGCGGCGGCATACAGGCCGAGCTCGACCGGCCCACAGAGGGGCAGCAGCATGATCTGATCGATGCGCATGTAGACGACGACTGCAAGCGCACCCATCAAAAACGGCAGGCTCTCGCGCGCGAGCTGACCCAACATCGAGCGCGTGACGCGATACCGCCGCGGCGGGAGGCCGTTGCGGTGCGCCAACACGCAAAGGCCGAGCGCCCCAAGCAGGGGCTCGATGGCCACAGCGGCCGCCAGCGCGACGAAACCGGCCTGTGCGCTCACAGCCAGGATGCGCAGCACCACACTCAGCAGAAAGGGCAGCGCTTTGGCCATCACGGTCCAGCGCGAGGCGAGCCGCGACTGAAACTCGAGGTCGATCACGTCGAACGCCGGACCGATCAGCCCAAGACCCAAAACCGCGGCGATGCTCAAGCCGTCCGCGGCGACCTGCGTGGATTGCACCCAGACGGTTAATGCCAGCCAGCTGCCCGCTGCCGAGATCAGTCGCAGAGCGAGGCCTGATCCCAGGATACTGGGTGCCGCATCCGGTGCTCGGATCAGCCAGCGCACGACTACGTTGTCGAGCCCGAAAGCCACCACAGGCACGAACATGAGGTATGCGGCATACGCGTAGCTGAATCGTCCGAACGCCTCAGGCCCGACCACGCGCATCACGATGATCCACGACAACGCATTCAGGCCGAGCCGCACGACGCGATCGGCGCTCAGCCAGGTGACGTTGCTCGAGACCGATTTCAGACTGGACATCAAACCTCACGACGCATCGCTGACGGCTGCCCGACCAGCGACCGGCACCGCCACGGTTTGTTCGCGCGCCTGCTCGGCCAGATACCACTCGACCGTGCGGCGCAGGCCGTCGACGAAAGGCGTGTGCGCCGTGAAACCGAAGGCTTGCTCGGCCCGGTCGGTGTCGAGCTTGCGTCGCGGCTGGCCGTTGGGCTTGGTCGGATCGAACACGATCTGGCCCGTGAAGCCGACGACGTCGGCGATCATGTGCACCAGGTCGCCGATGCGCACCTCGAATGCGCTGCCGATGTTGACCGGCTCAGAGCCGTTGTAGCGCTCGGCCGCCAGAGTGATCGCCTCGGCCGCGTCCTCGACGTACAGGAACTCGCGGGTCGGCGTGCCGTCGCCCCAGACCACGATCTCGGCGTCACCGCGCTCACGCGCTTCAAGGCATTTACGGATCAGCGCCGGCACCACGTGCGAACTCGCCGGGTCGAAGTTATCGCCCGGGCCATACAGGTTGACCGGCAGCAGATAGACGCTGTTGTAGCCGTACTGCTGGCGATAGGCCTGCGACTGCACAAGCAGCATCTTCTTCGCCAGGCCGTACGGCGCGTTGGTCTCCTCGGGATAGCCGTTCCACAGATCTTCCTCGCGGAAGGGCACGGGCGTGTGCTTCGGGTAGGCGCAAACCGTGCCAAGCGCCACGAACTTGTCGACGCCGGCCTCCCAGGCGTGGTGCAGCAGTTGCACGCCCATCATCAGGTTGTCGTAGAAGAACTCGGCCGGGTAGGCGCGATTGGCCCCGATGCCGCCGACGTGGCCGGCCGCGTGAATGATCACGTGCGGTCGCGCGTCAGCGATCAAGCGCCTGATGTTCGCCATCTGCCGCAGGTCGTACTCGGCCTGCCGCGGCGCCCAGATCTCGCGGCACCCGACCTGCTCGAGCCGCGACACGATATGGCGCCCCAAGAAGCCCGCCCCGCCCGTCACCACTACACGTTTGGTTGACCAGTTGTAGGTATCCATCATCAACTCCACTTGCGATTTGTGATTGGTGATTTACGATTGACGATTTCCTCCAATCGCAAATCACCAATCACAAATCGCAAATCAGTACGCTCCCTGCCGGCGCAGCACAACGCCGACGGTTTTCCACAGAATGACCAGATCCAGCCAGAGCGAATAGTTCTGGATGTAATACAGATCCATATGCGTGTTCAGATGCAGCGGCAGATCGCTGCGCCCGTTGACCTGCCACCAGCCGGTCAGGCCCGGCGGCACGGCCAGCCGCTGGCGCTGCCACGGCTCGTACTCGTGCGTCAGCTTGAGCACCTCGGGCCGCGGCCCGACAAGGCTCATCTCGCCCTTGAGGATGTTGAAGAGCTGCGGCAGCTCATCCAGACTGGTGCGGCGCAGCCAACGCCCGATGCGCGTGACGCGCGGGTCGTCGGCGCGCTTCTCATGGCCGTTTACTGGCGCGCGCTGCTCGGCATCGGCGACCATCGTCCGGAACTTGAGCATCCAGAACGGCCGGCCGTTCTCGCCCAGCCGACGCTGCTTGAAGATCGCGGGGCCCGGCGAGTCAAACTTGATCGCGGCCGCGATCAACGCCAACAGCGGCCAGATCAACGCCACGACGGCCGCCGTCACCCAGACGTCGAGCAGGCGCTTCGCCAGCCAGGCCGCGCCCTGGATCCGCGGCTCACGCAGCCCGATCAGGGGCACGCCGCCGACCGTCTCGACCGAGGATTGCACGAAAACCAACCGCGTGTAGTCGGGCACAAGCCGCACCCGCACCGGCTCGGTGAGCAGCGCCGCCTCGATCGCCGGGATGCGCGTCTGTTCCTCGAGCGGGAGCGCGAGTACGACTTCATCGACCGCGTGCGCGCGAACCAGCGCCGGGACGTCATCGATGCTTCCCAACCGCGGATAGCGCGGATCGGTCTCGGCGCCGTCGTCGGCGAGCCCGACCACGTGAACCGCGGGATGCAGTTGCTCGCCAAAGGCCGTCAGGATCGCGTCAGCCAGCTCGCCGCGGCCGACCACGAGCACACGCAGCATCGAGCGCCCCTGCCGACGGAAGAGGCGTAGCGTCAACAGCGTGGCCATGCGCCAGACGATCAGGGCCACGATCTCGAACACAAACACGTAGCCGACGAACAAACGCGAGACCTGGCGATCGGTGAAGTACAGGGTCCCGGCGAAGACCAGTGTGCCCACGATCACGGCCCGCAGCACATCGACGCCGCCGCCAGTGAGCGTGCGGCTCCGCTGCGCGTTGTACACGCCGAGCGTCAGCAATGCGGCCGGATAGATCAGGCTCGCAACGATCCAGAGGGTCGGTGGGAGGATCGTGTCGGCGCCCTCGATCGGCAGGCCGAGTTGGCCGTTGCGCCGGACGACATCGGCGGCCACGAGCACCAGCTGCGTCAGGATCACGTCCGATACGGCCAGGAAGAAGATCAGGCGTCGCAGGCGGGCAAACATAGCATCCTCTTCATCTCAAGGTAAAGACAGCGGCCACATCATCGCTGAACACCTTGCGCCAGGAATCCGAGCCGGCCAGCGCCGTCGCGGCCGGCGAACTCGAGCGGACCNNCGCCGTAGCGCCCGAGCATCTCGAGCGCGGTCGGGCCTCCGTTTTCGATGGTCACGTAATCCTGGAAGAGCACAGTCGGATACAGATCGGTGCGGCCATCGATGAAGGTCGGCTGTTCGGGCAGCGCCCAGATCAGGTAGCCGCCGAAGTCATAGCTATTGAAAAGCGGCCCGGGGAGCGCCTCGGCCCGCAGCGCCGCGACAGCCATGCTCGGGGGCCGCATCGCCGAGTCGAGGGGCAGCGCCGCGGGCGTGCTCGAGGCCA
>DKKP01000126.1 GCA_002455335.1 Anaerolineales bacterium UBA6663
TGGCCTCGAACGGCGAGGGCACACCCTCGAACAGGCCCGTGCCGTGGTGGAAGATCCGCGAGGTCTTGCCGTGCATCAACCGCGGCGCGCGATCCACCCGCCCGCCGCAGACCGCGCCCAGACATTGATGGCCAAGACAGACGCCAAAGACCGGGATCCGGCCCGAGAAGCGCCGGATGGCGTCGTTCGAGATGCCCCCATCGGTCGGGTCGCCGGGGCCGGGCGAGATGACGAGGTGCGTCGGCGCGAGCGCCTCGAGATCGTCGAGCGTCACCTTGTCGTTGCGAAAGACCCGGATGTCGGCGCCCAGTTCGCCAAAGTACTGCACGAGGTTATATGTGAACGAGTCGTAGTTGTCGATCAACGCCAGCATCTCAGTATCCTCGCACGACGGGCCCTGTGGGTCGGATCATCTCGGTGACGTACGCGAGCCCCATCGCGTCGCGCACCTGGCGCATGGTTTCGTGCGCCTCGGCCTGCATCCGGCGCGTGCCCTCGGCCAGGATCTCGTGGGTCAGCGCCGGGCGCGCCAGGTAATAGGCCCGCCGCTCGCGCAACGGCTCGAGAAAGGCGTTGAGCGCCGTAGTCAGCTTCGCCTTGACCTCGACATCCCCGACCCGCCCGGCGCGGTAGCGCTCCTTGAGGTCGTCGACCTCGGCCGTGTTTGGGTTGAAGATGTCGTGATAGGCAAAGACCGGGTTGCCCTCGACCGTGCCTGGGTCGGTCGCGCGCAGCCGCTTCGGGTCTGTGTACATCATCTTGACCTTGGCCTCGACCGTGGCGGCGTCGTCCGAGAGATAGATCGCGTTATCCAGGCTCTTGCTCATCTTGGCCTTGCCGTCGGTGCCGATCAGCGTCGGCACATCGCCGATCAGCGCCTGCGGTTCGGGGAACACCTCCCCGTAGAGCAGATTGAAGCGGCGCGCGATCTCGCGGGCCAGCTCGACGTGGGCCTGATTGTCTTTGCCGACCGGCACGACCTCGGCCCGCGGCAGCAGGATGTCGGCGGCCTGCAGCACCGGGTAGCCGAGCAGCCCAAACGGCATCGCGTCGAGGTCGGCGTCGCGCACCATATCCTTCAGGCTTGGCAGACGCTCGAGCCGCGGTACGGTGACGAGCATCTCGAAGAGCAGGTTGAGCTCGTAGGTCTCGCTGATCGCCGACTGCACAAAAAGCGTGCTGCGCTCGGGGTCGATGCCGACCGAGAGGTAATCGAGCACCATCTCGCGGATGAAGCCCGGGATCTCGCGCACGAAGTTGCGCTGCGGGCGCGTCGTCAACGTGTGTAAATCGGCGACTATGAAGTACGACGCGTATTCGTCCTGCAGCCGCACGCGGTTCTGCAGGCTGCCGACGTAGTGTCCGAGGTGCAACCGACCGGTGGGCCGGTCGCCGGTGAGAAGACGGGGTTTGGTCATGATCGTCCTTCGGCTGCCTCGACCGCCTTCATCACGGCCTTGGCCTTGTTGACGCTTTCCTGGTACTCCGTGGCGGGGTCCGAATCGGCCACGATGCCGGCGCCGGCCTGCACGCTCACGCGATCGCCCTGACAGACCAGGGTGCGGATGGCGATGCACGTGTCCATGGCCCCACCGTACGAGAAGTAGCCGATCGCGCCGCCGTATGGCCCGCGTGGGCTGTGTTCAAGCTCGGCGATGATCTCGCAGGCCCTGACCTTTGGAGCGCCGCTGAGCGTGCCGGCCGGGAAGGTGGCCCGGAGCAGGTCGAAAGCCGTCAGCCCCGGGCGAAGCGTGCCCTTGACCGACGAGACGATGTGCATGACGTGCGAGTAGTGTTCGACGACGAAGAAGTCGGGCACCGAGACCGAGCCGTACTCGCAAACCCGGCCGATGTCGTTGCGCCCGAGGTCGATCAGCATCACGTGCTCGGCGCGCTCCTTCGGATCGGCAAGCAGCTCCTGCTCGAGTTTGTCGTCTTCGGCCGGGGTCTTGCCGCGCGGGCGCGTGCCCGCGATCGGGCGCACCGAGGCGCGTGGACCCGCATCGGTCGGCTCGAGCCGGGTCATCATCTCGGGCGAGGCGCCGACGAGCATCAGGGGCTCGGGGGCGTCGTCGGCTCCGGCCACGTCGCCGAACTCGAAGTAGAACATGTAGGGCGAGGGGTTGAGCCGGCGCAGCGCGCGGTAGACCTGAAAGGGCTCGGCCTTGAGCGCCCGGCTGAAGCGTTGCGAGAGCACCACCTGGAAGATGTCGCCGGCCGCGATGTACTCCTTGGCCGCGCGTACCATGGCCTCGAACTCGGGCTGGCTGAGGTTGCTCTCGAACGCCGTCGGCCCGGCGCCGTTCTCGGTTGACCGAGGATGTTCGGTCAATGGGCGGCGGAGACGCGCCTCGAGATCGTCGAGGCGCGCCGCGGCCGCCGTCGTATCGCCGTCGAGCGCATGCGTGAGCAGCAGCAGGCTCGAGCGGGCATGATCGAAAGCGACAAGCGTATCGGTGTGCAAGAAGATCGAATCGGGGAGGACGCCCTGCGCGAGATGCGTGTCGAGCACCGGCTCGAAATGGCGCAGCGTCTCGAAGCCCAGGTACCCGACCAGGCCGCCGGCGAAACGCGGCAGGCCCTCGGCGTCAATCGGGGGCACAGCCTCCATCTCGGTCTGCAGCGCGTGCAGGAAGTCCTGCCCGGCCTCGGCCAGTACCTCGACCCGCCCGGCCTCGGCACCGCTCAAAGTCTCGCGCGTCAGCGTCTTGCCGCGCAGCACATAGCGCGCGCGCGGCGCCACGCCGATGAACGAGTAGCGCGCCACACGCTCTCCACCCTCGACCGATTCGAGCAAGAAGGATGGCCCGCCGCCGCGCAGTTTGAGATACGCGCTGGCCGGCGTCTCCAGATCGGCCGGCAACTCGCGGGTCAGCGGGCGCAGCGCCGTGGGGGATGTCGTGAGCATGGCACCTCCAGCATTGCCGATTGCTGACTTCTGATTGCTGTTTGGCACTCAAACAGCAATCAGAAATCAACAATCCACAATACAAAAGCTCCTCACGTTTGGGACGGAGGAGCTTTCCGTGGTGCCACCCAATTTCTGAGGCGGAGGGCCATTAACAAAAAAACCTGTTGTGATGACAACAGGTCGTTGGCCAGCCTCACTTTGCGGCGACGCTGGCCATTTGGCCATTAATCGCCTCAGCCCGATAACGGTGGCCGGTCCGGCGCAGGCTACTGGGCGCGTTCGCGCTGTTCGCTGCGCAACTCGGAGGTCCATTCAACGTCGATCCACGGACCGGGCTTGCACCGTTATGCCCGGCTCTCTGGCCGCTTCGCGCCGCTTACTCGTCCTCGTCAGCGTTTTTGGTCTTCGTTTGTGGTTGCATTGATATCACAAAAGCGTTCCGTGAGTCAAGCCCACGCTTCAGGCTTGCACGGGCGAGTTGTCACCCGGCTCAGGCGCGGCGCCACACAAGCCGGATCTTCGCCACGAATCGCACATCGCCTCAAGGACGGGGCGCAGTCTCGCGTAGCTCGGCGATGACCAGCAGGCGCTCGTCATAGGTCAGACGGGTCAGATCCCAGCCGTCACAGGTCAGCAACACGAGCCGGTTCCCGTCGGGGATCAGCACTTTGGCGACATCCTCGGGCCGCGCCTTGCGGCGGTCGATGACTTCGTAGGTGTACCGCTGGTCGCCGAGATCCAGGTGCACGGCCCCGCCCAGGCTGAGGCTCCACAGATAGCCGAACGGGCCGGCGATCCCGGTGTTTGTGGAGACATGGGCGGCCAACACCGGCGCATAGGCGTCTCCGGGGGCGTTACCGGTCCCGTCGAGCCAGCCGACCTTGTCGCCCAGGTCGTCGACATCCCAGGCGTTGTCGACGATCGGCACAGCGACGATCGCGGCCTCGAGCGTGATCTCGGGGATGTTCAACAGGGGCGGGCGGGCTGTCGGCTCGGGCAACGGTGTGTTGACGACGCGCGGTGTGGCGGCGGGCGCTTCGGCCAGCGACGTCGCAGTCGCTGGCGCGGCTGTGGTGATGGTCGACGCTGAAGTGGGTCGCGGCAGCACCGTCAGCCGGCTCGCCGGCGTCGGTGTCCCTTGCGGGCTGCACCCGGCACAGGCCAGGGCGGCGATAAGGAGCCAGGAGGTGTGGAGGCGGGCGTGCATCGTCCTGGCCGCTCTCCGAAAGCACGCGGGCCGGCGCTCAGGCCGGCCCGCGCGATTCGGTGCCAAGAAAGAATGGCTCAGTCGCGGATGATCTCGGCCTGTTCCTGAGGCTCGGGCTTGCGCGAACGATCATACAGCGCAAGGGCGGTCAGGCCGGCCATCCCAAGGATCAGGGCCAGCGTGACGATCTCGCGCGGCCCCGGGCCGACGCCGGTGGCCGGCAGGCTACCAGGCACGAGCTCGGCGTTGACCTGGTTCGATGTGGTGCCGCCGCCGGTCGTGCCATAGGTGATGGTCGCCTGATTGACGATCGGGCTCGCCGACGAGGCGTTGGCGTTGACCCTTGCCTGGATCACGATCTGCACTTCCTGGCGCGCAGACAGCGTGCCGAGGACCACCGTGACCGCGCGCGTCGCGGCGTCGAAGCTGACCGTCCCGACCGGCGAGGTCGCGCTGACGTAATCGACCTGCGCGGGCAAAACGTCTTGCACCGTCACGTTGTCGACCGACGTGTCGTTGGGGTTGGTCACCGTCAGGGTGTAATTGACCACACTGCCGATCGACACCCGATCCTGGCTGATCTGTTTGACGAGGCTCACCACTGGCGGAGCCGTCGGTTGCGGGTTGTTCGGCGGCGTGGTCGCCGTCGGCGCCGGGGGCGTGACCGTGGCCTGGCTGACGACGGTCGGCGTGGCCGTGGGCGGCACCGGGGTCTCGGTCGGCGGAACGACCGTCTCGGTCGGTGGCGTGGTCGGGGTTTCGGTCACGGCCAACGGCCCATCGGCTGCCGCCGCCGTCGCGCCGGGCAGGAGGATGAACCCCAGCAGCGCAGTCGCAATGAGCCCTTGAATAACGAGACGCAGGGTTTTGTTCATGAGCACTCCATCAGCGCCGGATCACCGGCAGGTTCAGGGTTGTCGAGGGCGCACCCAGGTTGACACGCAACGCCGGGTCGCCCAGCCAGGTAAACGTATCCAGAAGGTCAAGGAATTGACCCCGATTCGCCAGATCGAGCTTCCCGGCCAGGATCGCGCCGCCCACGACGGGCTGCCGATCGACATACACACGCTCCAAAAAGCCCGCCGAAAGCGTGTCATGGCCGCTGGCGATGCCTAACCCCGTCGGCCCCCAGGCGCCGATGGCGCCTCCTCCGGCCCGACGCACCAACGACTCATCGAGGGTCGAAAGGCCCGAGTCATGGAATGACCCCGTAAAGCAGGTCATCGATAGCACGATAGGCAGTTGCCCGCCGTTGGTGAGCAGATTGGCATCGTCCATGTGGAGCAGGCGCTCGCCCGCCCACTGGCGCATCGAAGCGTGGCCATTATAGACTAGAAGACCCATCCCGCGGTTGAAAGTCGTGGAGATGATCTGTCTTGTTTCGGTCAGGGCGTTGGTCGCCGCCGGGTTGAAATAAGCCCGCGCCGGCGCCAGGACCGGGTTCAGGTTGTTCTGGATCGTGGTTTCAGCGGCGACCGGGAAGTTCCCGGCGCCATCCGCATTATCGGCGACGAACAGGCTGTTGGCGCTCCAGAACCCGGGCGCCGGCGTCTGCTCGTAGGCCAGGATCTTGCCGATCACGGTCTGGGCCTCTGCCAGGCTGTTCACGGGCAAACGGCCGATGGCCAGATCAGGCAGATTGTCGGCGCCATCCACTGTGGCGTAGCGATTGTCGGTCGCGGTCTCGCCAAGCCACGGATCGACGACCGCCAGCAGGGCCGGGATGTACGTCGGCGTGCTCGCGGCCCGATAGCGACGCGGGTCGTAGGTGCCGTCGCCGACAAGCACCACATATGCCGGGCGCGGCGACCAGGTCGCGTAGGCATCGGCGATAAAGGCCGCGATCGCGTCCGCTGTCGCCCGCCCGCCATCATAGGCATCGTAAATCGCCTGGACGTTCTCGACAGCGACGCTCAGCCCCTGGCCGGCCCGCAGGTCGCGCAGGCCCCCGACGCTGCTCAGGAAATCGGGGTGGCTGATGATCACGTAGGTGGCGCCTGTCGCGCCACTCAGCGCCACGGGCAGCCGTACAGCCGCCGGCGCCCTGATGGCCGCCCCGGCGACGACAGCGAAACGCTGCCCACCGGCCGTCGAGTCGAAGGTCACGGAACTGCCGTTTACCGTGGGAGAGTCGAGGAAGACCGGCGCCCCGGGGGCCGTGATGTCGTACACGCCAATGCCGCCGCTGCTTGTGCTCAGCGTCGTCGTGTTGCGCCGCCCGCCGCCGGCCTCGGCCGTCACGACTGCGCTCTGTGCGCCGCCGGTCGTCGCATAGGACACATCGAAGGCGTCAAGCCAGACGCCCTCGGGCGATGCGTTTGCGATACCGGGCAGGCTGATCGTCAGCGTATTGTTGCCATTGATCAGCACCCCGGCCGGGACTGTGAGAGTCTGGGTGATCGCCTGGCGCCCGTCCCATTCAAAGGTGCCCAGGCCTGTGCCGTTGACACTCAGTGCGACGCGATGGTCGGGGTTGGCCGCCAGCGACGTGAAGCTGATCATCCAGGCTCTGAGGCTCGCCGGCGCCGTGGTCTGGACCCCCGACAATGCGAAGCCGATGTTGACTGTCGAACGTCCCAGGTCGCGCAGATCTTCCCAGGCCCAACGATCGCCGTCGCGCCCAGCCGGCAATGGGCCGCAGGAGCACGTCAACGGCATGTAGATGCTGTTTTGTTCGAAGAGTTGCGTGGCCGTGACGATGCCCGTGGGCGGCGCCGAGATCTGCAGCCCGGGGCGTGTGCTCATGCGCGCCACATTCGAGCCAGCCAGGCTCAAGGCGTAGACATCGCGGGCCGTGTAGCGGTTGAAGCGTGGGTCGGCGTAGAACAGCAAGCGCTCGCCGGGCTCGAAGGCGGTATCGCCATCGCCCTCCCAACGCATGGGGGTCGCGACGCCGGCGCGTGTCAGCTGCAATCGCGCCGGATCTACCCCCGTCAGTGCAAAGCCGGCGGCAGTCAGGGCCTCATACGTCACCGACGTGAGGCCAGCGGCCTCCACGTCGATCAGGGCGCTCTGAGCCGCGGCAGCCGCGCCGTCAGCCGATGCCGCGTTTGCCGCAGGGGCTGCGATCGCCTGCAGGATCTCGGGGTTGGCGATCGCGGCGCTCAAGGTCGCGCTCAGCGGGTCGTCGGCGATCACCTGTGCGCGGGCGCCGATCGGCGCGTTGTAGTGCACGCGAACCCGAATCGCCGACGTGATCTGAGCTGTGTTGCCTTCCGGGACGACCGGGTAGAAGACCAGACGCGCCAACTGAACGCCGCGCAGTGTGCCGACTGGCTCGATCACGACGGGCGCGAGCGCCGTCGCTGTCGTTGCGACTCCTTCCAGCCCGGCAACCGGCGCCGCATCGTAGGCGCCGCCCACGATCTCGCCCCCGGCATCGCGGATCACAGAGCCCGCCGCAAGCGCGAGCGCTGGTTGTTCGACGAGCCGCTCACGGCGTGTATCGGCTGTCAGGACCTCGAGGGTCGGCTGCGCGCCGGTGGGCAGGGCGATCAGGGTCGATGTGTAGGGCACCTCGGGTAGCCCCGGACGCTGCAGGGTGTCGAACCCGGCCGTCTCGATCCGATCGAGTGCGGTCTGTCCGGCGGCACCTTCGAGCAGCGCCAGTTCCCAGCCCAGCGTCACACCCTCTTCATCGATCGCGTTCGCGCTGGCGGCGCTGCTCCGAACAGAGGCGGAGGGCAACAAACCTGAGAGCAGGATCGTTAGGGCAACAAAAAGCGCAAACGCGTGTCGAAACATATGCATGACTGTGGTTAGTGGCAGTCGCCGGATCGACCATAACACAGCAATCAACCAGCCCTGCCTAAAGGTCGGGTAAAGAAACGGGGGACCGAACTGCTGCTCGGTCCCCCGTTTGCGGTGCTCCGAAGGACGTTCAGGGCCCTAGCGTCTTAGGACACTTGGGATGAACAACCTGGAGTTCACGACCAGCCCCGAAAGCCCGGTGGAGGCCGTTCCCACCACGGTTCGCGAACCGTCCGTGGCGATCTCGACAAGTCGGTAGTGCCAGGGCCCGGCGCTCGGCGGCGTATCGATGAACCGGTAGACCGAGCCATCTGGGTGGTATTCGGCTGTGGTGAAGACGACGACGCTGCTCGCGAAGCCGGCGTCAGCCGCACGGATCAACTCGAAGCCGAAGTGATCGGTCTCCGAGGCCGTCTGCCAGCTCAGCGTCACCGAGTTGGCTGTCACAGCTTCGACCTTGAAGTATTCGAGCTCGACAGCGGTTGGCGCTTCGACGAACCCGAAGTCGTAGGTGTGGTTGTTCTCGCCGGCCAACCCCGTGGTGAGCGTGATCACGGCATCCAACCCTTGCGGCAGGCCGTCGTTGTCGCGGCTATCGCCGTTGGCGCTGGCATCTGCGTCGGCCACCGTCAGCAGATACCCGATCAGGGGCGCCTGCGCCGTGTCGATGCGCACCTGGTAGTTCGTCAATGGCGTCAGGCCGGTGAAGTAGTAACGGCCGGCCGAGTCGGTCGTGGTCGTGCCGACCAGGACGTCATCGGGTGTCCCCCAATCGCCGTCGGGGCCAGGGGTGTACAGGCGGACCGTGATATTGGCGAACGGCGTCTCATTGGGATCCTGCACGCCGTCGCGATCGCTGTCGAGCCAGACATAGTTGCCGATCTCGATTGGCGCGGGCAGACAGAGCAACTCGAGGTCGCCCAGGCCGCCGGCCTTGCCAAAGCTGCCGGTCACTTCGATGTTGTACAGCTCGAACGAACGCGGTCGCGTACCGTTTGTGCCGTCGAACCACCCCAGGCCGCCTGTGTTGACCCGGCCGAAACCCAGCGGGTTGTACAACGTGGCCACGACATCGCGGTTCGGCAGGTTCACCTTGGCCGCGCCGACAGCGGTTTCGTCGTGCCAGGCCTCGTTGATGGGCAGGTCGGTGGGATGGTAATCCTCCCAGAACCATTCGCCCCCGCCCGGGCCCTGCGCCGGGTTCTGGTTCGCGCCGGCCGTGGCCGGGAGGCCCGGGCAGCTCCCGTTGTTCTCGAGCTGATAGCCATTCCCAACGCGGCACAGCCGAAGCAGATCGCCGCCTGCGGCGCCGTCGTACAGCGCATCGGGGGCAAAGGTCGGCTCCGCTGAGCCGTCGGTCACAATGAGGTTCGGGCCGGCACCTGTGGCGGCGTAGTTCTGGTAGCCCGTCTGGAAGCCGTTCCGATCGAGCAGGCTGATCACGAGCGCGCCATCGACGTCGATATCGATCGACGACAGGATCGGCTGCGGGTAGATGATGTGCTTCTCAAAAGCCAGCTCGCACACGCCGTCGGCGTCCTGGTCTGCGCACAGCGAGTTCATCGTGGGCGTCCAGGCGCGCCACTCGGCGTCGTAGCAGGTCGCGCCGACCCGGCTGACGCAGCCGCGCGGGTAATTCAGCGGGAATTGGGCAGTCAGCGTGGTGTTCCCGGTCGCCGGGTCGAGGCTGATGATGTACGCGAACAGGCTCGCGGCGCTCTGGGTGCTCTCACCCGAGCACACCAGGCCGACCAGCAGGTTATCGCCCTGCGCGCGCAACGCCCACGGCCGCAGATCGCCGGCCGCGCAGGCTTGAGCGCCTGCCGGGAGGGGCAGGATGTCGTAGGCCGTGACATCCGAGGCGACTGGGGCTTCCAGCGCGCCTGCCGCGTTGGTGATGGCGATCGCGTACACGCGTCGATCGTTGAGGTTGGTCAGGTAGAGCGTGCGCTCATCGACCGAGAGCTCGAGGTCGCCGATCGAGGTCTTGCCGACCGCGTCGAAGGCCCCGGTGTCGTAGCTCGGCTGATCGGCCACGCCCGGGAGCACCCCGTGCGGGTCTGCGCCGACGTTGATGCCGAGGCTGCTGAGATTGACAAACGGAGCAGCCGAGACCCGCGCGCCGGTGGCCGGGTTGACGGTCACGGCGTACAGCCCTGCCGGGCCCAGCGGGCCGAAGCCGCTGTGGCGCCGGGTCACTGCGCCGACCAGCAAGGTGCTGCTCGCGCGCTGGTAGGCCAGGCCCCAGATCGCTCCGAGTTCCTCAGAGAGCGAGACGTTTGTGGCCAACGCCGTATTCCCACCGGAGGCGCCGTAAGGCACGGTATACACGGCGGCATGATCGCCGGCCGAGCCCCCGCCCAGCGGGTCGCCATTCGACTGACAGGTCGTGGCGATGAACGGCAACGACTGGCAGTACTCGGCTGGATCGTTGACACCCAGATCGACGCCGCTGGCGCCGCCGTCGGGCACGAACTGCACGGTTGTGCCGTTGTTCGCGCCGTTCGGGCCCGGTCGGTAGGGCTCTGGGATGGTCGTGAATTCGACCCGGTAAGGGCCAGTGCCGCCGGCCGCCAGAGCATAGGTGCCATCCGCGCCGGTCGTAGCAGTGCCTTGCGATGCACCGCCCGAGTCAAACGCGCTGACGGTGACCCCCGCCACGCCGACTTCACCGGTCTCGCGCAAGCCGTTCAGGTTGAAATCGCGATACACCGTGCCCGTGATCGTGCCCGCGGCCTGGGCTACGGGCAACGCCTCGGGCCACGCGCTGAGCAACAGAGCCAGCGCTGAGAAAATGGATAGCGCTGTCCGTGCGCCCTGACGCAGTGTCCCCATCGAGCATGAGATCATGGCGGTGCTCCCTCTCGTTCCCATTTAGGACAGTATATATCTGCTTTGTGAGGGCCAAAAGGGCCACTCACGCCAGCCTATGTGATTGTGATAAGGATGTGCGAACCGGAACTCGAATGAGCTAACCAAGCCTCATGTGTGTTTGTCCGGTATCGTTCGGGATTATAACGCTGACAGGGGGTGGCGCGATCTGGTAAGAAGGTACTCCCGGTCAGTATTTGGTTAGCCGGCGGATGTCGGTTACTCGGGATTGGCCCGGAGCCGCTCGCGGAGGGCGTTGATCGGCTGCCGCTGCCCATCGGGGGCTTCGAAGTACCAGTGCTCCCAACCGTTGCACGAGGGCGCGTTTTGGATCGTGCGACCCACCAGGTGGATCGAGCCGATCAGGCCGTTGTGGCGGATCTGGCCGTTCGCCAACACGGTGGCCTCGGCTTGCCCGCGCTGGCCGAAGTACAGGGTCTGGCCGGGCTGTAGCAATCCGCTCTCGATCAGCAAGCCAAATGGGATCCGGGCCGGCGGACGCGAGTCGGGGAAGGCGAAGACGTCGGCGCCGTCGAGTAGATCGGGCTGCGAGACAGACAAGCGCTCACGCGCCAATCGAATGTAGCGTGGCTCGCGCTCGATGCCGATGTAATGGCGCTTGAGCCTGAGCGCCATCGCCCCGGTCGTGCCTGTGCCGAAGAACGGATCCAACACCACGTCTCCGGGTTGCGTGGTCGCCAGCAGGACGCGGTAGAGCAGGGCCTCAGGCTTTTGTGTCGGGTGTGCCTTCTGCCCGTTTTCCTTAAGCCGTTCCTGGCCGGTGCAGATCGGTAGATACCAGTCGCTGCGCATCTGCAGGTCCTCATTGAGGGCCTTCATCGCCTTGTAATTGAAGGTGTACCGCGCACCGCGCTCTTTCTGCGCCCAGATCAGGGTCTCGTGTGCATTCGTGAAGCGCACACCCCGAAACTGCGGCATCGGGTTGTGTTTGACCCAGATGACGTCGTTCAGGATCCAATACCCCAGGTCTTGAATGGCCGTGCCGACGCGGTAGATGTTGTGATAAGAGCCAATGACCCAGAGCGTACCGGTATCTTTGAGCACGCGCCGACACTCGCCGAGCCAGGCGCGGGTGAAGGCATCGTAGGCAGCGAACGACTCGAATTTGTCCCAGGCATCGTCGACGGCGTCGACGCGCGTCATGTTTGGGCGATACAGATCGGCCTGAAGCTGAAGGTTGTACGGCGGATCGGCAAAGACCAGGTCGACCGAGCCGTCGGGCAGAGACCGCAGTTGTTCAATGCAGTCGCCTTCGAGTACGGTGTCGACCGGGAGCGAATCGAGGGTCACTTGTGGTCTTCCGATCTTTACCGGCCTATTGGCCGGTGGCGATGGCGGTGCAGATCAAGACGATCAGGGCGCAGCCCAAGTTGAGCCAGAGCAACTGCATCTCGCGCCGTTCGAGCGGGCTCGCGCCGGCCGACATGCCCGTCGCGGGGTCGGCCCCGGCCCGGCTCCGTCGCAGCTGAAGCTGGGTCCGTGCGATCGCGGGCTGCACCACAGCCTGCGAGAACGCCCCGAGCGCGGCCATTCCGAGCGCGGCGATGTGCTTGACCACCATCGCGACGCTCCAGGGGGTGTCAATGACGAGCGCCCCGTGGTAGTTCGGGTCGGCCGACATCTGAAACATCCCTGTGCCGATCAACACGGCAAGGCTCAGCCAGGCCAGCGGATTGAACACGCGACGCCAGCGCGCCTGCACGTCGCTGAGCAGCAACCCCGGCCCGAGCGACGCACGCGCCGCCGGCCAGACGATCACGGCCTGAACGAACAGGCCGCCGACCCATACGACCGTGGCGATCAGGTGCAGGCTGTAGAGAGTCGCCAGGACCCAGCCGGGAATCACGATTCCCCGATTGTAAAGTCGAGATTCCGAAAAGGCAATCGCTGGGACGACGTCAGTTGTCGCCGGCAGCCGCGAACGCATCGTCGCTCGCCGCCACGATCTGCGCCAGGAGCTCGGCCTTCTGCGAGGCATACGCCTCCGCAGGTACGAGCCCGGCGGCCATGTCGAACTCGAGATCGCGCAGCGCCCGTACGGCCCTGTCGCGCGCCTGGCCCAGGTCACGGCCCGGCGCCGGTCGGGCCGGCGCTGCTGCACGCAGCGGCCACGCGATCC
>DKKP01000127.1 GCA_002455335.1 Anaerolineales bacterium UBA6663
AGCCGCCGGGCCGAGCGCGGCGCAAACCAGCGGCCCCACACCAGCGCCCCAGCGACGGGCAGGCCGACGGCCAATGCCCACCCGACCCAGCCGCCCGGGTCGACCTGGTAGCCCCAGAGGCCAAAACTTCCGAGCATCGCCAGTTCGAGCCCGAACATCACAACCAGGTTGACGCCCTTAAGGCCTTCCACGGCGCCCCCCTTCACGGTGATGTGCCGGCGCTCAAGATCGCGGACATGTCGTCGTTCCAGAGGCCCGGCGGATGCTCGAAACTCCCGTGCGCTTGAAAGCCGTGCTTCGTGTAGAAATGAATGGCTCGCGCGCNNCCAGAGCGTAGTGTAGCACCTGGCTACCAAGCCCTTGACCTTGATAGGCGTCGGCCACGGAGGGCGCGAGCGTGCAATCCACCGCCCCATCCAGCTCGATCCCGCGCTGCGCATAGCGCTCGGTCTCGGCCGCGGTCACCGAGAGCATGAGGATGACGTAGGCGATCACGGCCTCGCTGCCGCCCCCGCGCGCCAGGGCCACGATGCGCAGCACCCGGGCGGGATCGATCGCGGCGCACAGGGCGTCGGCCGTGGCGTGATCGAGGGGGTGCGGCCCAAACCGTCGGCGGGTCTCGGCCGACAAACCCGCGAAGTAGGCGCCGAGCTGCACCCGGTCATCGGGCACAAGGGGCCGCACGACAGCCGGCGCGCCGGAGGCCAGCACGATCGCCTTGGCGAGCGACGCCGGTTCCTGTTGCAATTGTGCTAGCAGTTCGCGGACGTCAGCGTTCAAGGCCGTAATCCCCTGGGCGTCACTCACACCCGACGGCTATTGCCGCAGGATCTTGGCCATCGGCCGGCCCTTGGCCAGCGCATCGACCAGCTTGTCGAGGTAACGGATGGCCTGCATCGTCGGCTCCTGGATGTCTTCGACGCGGACGCCGCAGACCACGCCCTTGATCAGGGACCGCGACGGGTTCAGGCGCGGCGCTTTCGCGAAGAAGGTCTCGAAATCCGTCTCCTTCTTCAGGTGGCCTTCGAACGCCTTCTGGGTGTAACCCGTCAGCCAACGGATGACCTCGTCGACCTCCGCTCGTGTGCGGCCCTTGCGCTCGGCCTTCGTCACGTAATGCGGATAGACGCTGGCGACACTTGTGGTAAAGATGCGATGTTTTTCCATGGTGTGGACTCCTCCGATTACACTTCGGCCACCAGCCCGAGCACGCGCAACTGGGCCTCGAGTTCGGCGACTGTGCGCCACGGAAGGATCGGCGCGTTCGCGCGCTCATCGGGCGGGTCGGCGGGCAACGTCTCGGACCAACCGCCGCAGCCGACGAGGGGCAGCAGCGGCCGCTGATGCAGCCAGGCCAGATTGACTTCCGACTTGGTCCCCGCCCGTCCGCCGATCACGATGCAGGCGTCGCCGGCCAGGGCCATGAGCAGGTTGCGCGCGTCGCCCATGCCGCAGGGCACGACCACGGTCGCCGGCCACTCCGGCGGCGGCATCTGATCGGGTGGGATGATGCTGAGCACAAGGCCGTTGGCCTGCAGCGCCCGTTCGGCGGCGACCCGGGTCGCGGGGCTGCCGCAGCCGCTGACCACCGTGATGCCCAGCCGTGCCAGCGCCTGGCCCGCGTCGCCCGCGAGTTCATAAGCGCGCGAGCCGGGCTCGGCACTGCCGAGGATGCTGACCTGAACTTTGCGATGACGGATCGACATACCTGTCCTTTCGGCGCGGCCCGCGGCCGGGCTTAGAGATCCTTCTGGCACTGCTGCCATTCGGGATCCCGCGCGTAGCCCAGCTTGTTGAATAGCGCCTGCATTTCGATGTTCTGGATCGCCGTACACGTCTTGAGCCGCGCGCAGCCCCTGGCCTGGGCATAGCGGATCCCGCGCAGTTGCAGCGCCAGGCCGATCCCCTGGCGCCGGTAGGCCCGCCGCACGCCAAGCAGCCCGCCCCAAACCGTATCGCTTCCCGGATCCTGACCCAACTCGCGCAGCCCCACGTAGACGCCGTCGTGGATCGCGACCGAGTACGCATCCGGCAGGAGCGTCGGGTCGTTCAGGCTCCACCTGACCCATTCGTCAAAGGCCTGCGGCTCGATCCGCGTATCTTCCTGGGGCACGTCCGCCGCCGTTTCCCAGTACAGCTGATACAGGCGCTCGTCCCGTCCGGGATCGGTCTCGAGCTCGCGCAGCGACTTGATCTCGATGCCCTTGCGCCGCAGCCGCGCCTCGAGATCGGCGTACGGCGTCGGGTCAAAGGCCTGTACATCCAGATGGACGGGCGTCTCGCGGAACACCTCGCGAAACCCGTGTCGAACCAGGAAACGGTACCCGGCCGGCAAATTCATAAACGCGTTGGCGCGCAACACTTTGGGCTGCAGGGGCTCCAGCGCGGCCAGCACCGTCTCGAACAGGGCGTTGCCGATCCCCTGCCGCTGATCGGCCGGTCGCACCTCGACGTTCACGTAGAAGCGGTTCGGGTGATAGTCGAGGCTGCTCTGCCAGTACTGGCCAAAGCCCACCACGGCGCCCTCGCGATCGGCGACCCAGCGTCGCCACAGGCACTTCGGGTTTCGCCGACGATCGGCCTCTGCCCAGCCGTCCGCCGTGGGTGGCTGCTCGGGCCACACCACGCCAAGGCTGTCATGGATCTGAACCAGCGCCGCGTAATCCGAGGAGTCAAACGCGCGAATGATCATGGGCTCCTGATGCGTCAGAGACGCGCCTGGCTGGGCCGCCTAGAGCAGGCGCACCTCCGAGAACTGCGGAAAGCCGCCCCAGGCCAGGCCCCAGCCGGCGAAGAGCAGCACGGCCACCAGACAGGCGAGGCCGAAGAAGGCGAGCACTGGCACATCCTCGTGCGGTTCAAGGTACACGCGGCCGCATGCCTTGAAGATCGCGTTCCAGGGGTTCGTCACTTGAGACACAGGTTCTCCAGGCTACACAGGTCGGCGCATGGGCAGCGCGCCCGCAGAACCTTGGATCGGCCTCACTCCGGCGGATGTTGACCCACGATGTTACCAGCGGCATCCGTTCGTAGGCGGCCTTTGCTCAGGTCAAGCAGCACCAGTTCATTGTCCCAGGGATCGCTCACGACCACGCAGCGGCCGATCCGGATGTCAAAGGCCGGAACTCGCACGTGCCCGCCGGCCCGTTCCACGATCTGGGCCGCTTCATCGGCCGAGCCGACCAGGAGATCGACCTCGAGGCCCGGGTGCTCGGTCTGCAAAACGATCTCGGTGTCCGTGTCAGACAGGCTCAGACCGGCCTCCGTCTCGGTGCGCCACACGAGGCCCAGCCCAAGCTGGTCGCGGTAGAACGCCAGGGCGGCCTCCAGATCGGGCACACCCAACCGAACACAATCCACTTTGCGAAAGAGCGGTGAGTGCATCGTCGAAGTCCTCGGCTAGGCCGCCAACCCGTGGCCGCCGATGGGCTCGGTCTCATACCGTTCGCCGAAGGCCGCGATCAAGGGCCGCCCCAGGGCGATGGCCGCCTGTACGCCGGGCAGCGCCAGCGACGCCCGATGGCTCGCCGCGTCCTGCCAGACCTCGGTCACCCACAGGGCGTCGGCGTCCGTGGGATCGTTCGCCACGATGTAGCTGAAGCAACCCGGCAGGCCGCGCAGGCCGTCGAGCAGGATTGCCGCCAGTTCGGCCCGCCGCCCGGGTATCGCCTTGATCTTGCCGATCAATCCATACATGCTGTGTACTCCTTGGTGATCCGCCCACTGGGAGGACCTCCATTCGCGTCATTCGCGGAACTCGCGGCCAGACTCCGGAGCTGACAACTCGCCCGTGCGCACACCGATCCAACGGCACACCGTGTTGGCATATCTCTGATACGCGCCGTTGAACTTCGCGCCGAGATAGCGCTCTTCGGGAGCGATGAGCAGGGCGTTGCAGGCAATCACACCCGGCACGAGCAGCAGCAGCACCCAGGCCAGGTTGAACAGCAGCCCAAAGCCCGCCAACACCATCACACCGCCCACATACAGCGGGTTCCTGGAGATCGCGAACACGCCGGTTGTCACGAGTCGGCTCGTCGGCCGCCCGGGGTCGGTGGGCTGGCCAAAGCGCGCGAATTGCCGACGCGCCAGTACGACGAAGGCCAGGCCCGCAATCGCCGTCACCGCGCCGATCCCGGCCGCGACCGGTGCCCCGGCGCCAAACGGGAGGGACCAGGGAATGACGATCTGAAGCAGACCGGCGACGGCCAGGGGTAGACCGAATACGACCTCGAAGATCTGCCACCATCGCCGATGCGCTGCGTCCATCCGTTTCTCTCCATTCGCTTGTGACAAGCTGCGCTGCCGGCCCGCTTGGCCCCGACGAGCGCCGGGTCAGCCGGCCCGCGTCGCCGACTGGCTCAACGTGCGGACCCATTCGGCGTCCATCCGGCTCAGACGCGCCTTCTTCAGGTTCGCGCTGATGATCCAACGTACGTCCTGGTTGGGGCTCGTCGCCCACTTCTCCAGCCTGCGCTTGCCGGGTTCGGGAAGTGCTGCAACGACCACGCTCCAACAATACCCCAGTCCCTGGCGTAACGTCTTGAACGCTGGGCTCCGACGATCCGTTGCGCTCTCCACCGACGCCGTGATCGTGTCCAGGACCTCCAACGCCGCTGCGGCGTGTCTGGCCTGAACCAGAAGCCGGGGCTCCGAGAGCGCGGCGGCGGCGGCCCTTTGCTCAAGTCGCGTCCCCTTGGCCCAGGACTGTGCGATCGCCACCAGCCTGTCCATATCGACATCGCCCAGACGCTGGAGCGCCAGCGCGACGCCTTCGCGAAGGCGCCAGCGCGGGTCCGAGGCGTGTTGGCGCAGGATCGCTGATACGCTCATATCGCCCTCGGCCAGCAGACGCCCGAACCCAACGACCGCGCAAAACGCGAGGAACTCGCCCGGCGTATTGGTGGGCGCCCGATCCGTTGTGTTGGCGATGTACGCCTCATACAGACGCCGATCCCCTTCGTCCGCGACCGCTTGCGCCAGCTCAAGGTTGGCCCGCGGCCCTGGCAGCCCTGACTCTTGCAGCAGGTACGGCTCCCACAGCTCGAGACCACGCAGTCGAACCCGGTACTCGTCAACCCTCGACACGGTTCCCCCTCTTCATGGCATCGCCCCCAGGAAGCGTGCGATCGCCGGGGCGGCGCGCATCAACGTCGTGGTGGGCGCTGCCATTCCTGGATGAGCAACCCGGTGAGGCATTCATCCTTGATGAGGCCATCCGCCAGGCAACGATAGGCCTGTCGCCTCAGGCCCTCCGGCCTATACCCGAGTTTCTCCTGCATGGCCTGTGAGGCCGTATTTCCTGGAAAGTACCCGTTCTCGAGTTTCCGAAGACCCAGATCCTCAAAAGCAAAGCGGATCTTCTCGCCAAAGGCTTCCAGACCATACCCGTGCCCTTGATAGTGGGCATTCAACCAGATCCCGCCGCCGGCGGTCCCATGGAGCCGACTGATCCGGGTCAGGCTCACACCGCCAATCGCTTTGCGCTCGCTCCGCAGCTCAATCGCCAGCTCGTACCCGGTGCGCTCGGGGCCGGCTTCCGCCAACCGCGCGCAGTAGGCCAGCCACTGCTCGGCGGCCTCCACCGTATACGGGTGGGGCACAAGGGCAAGCCATTGAGCCACGCCGAGGTCGTTGAGGCCCTCGACGAGGTCCGGGATGTCGCTGGCCGTCCACTCCCGCAGGACAAGGCGCTGCGTCTCAAGCCGGAGACGGCCATCGCTCGAACCGGCAGAAGGAGCGTCGGAGGGTTGTTGGAACATCGTCAACTTCCTGGAGCCCGCCTGACCCACCAGATCCCCGTGCACTCTGGCAACACGACGCCGTGTTCATTCTGCCGGATCTTCGCCACCATGTCGTCGCCAAAGAAGAACCGCGTGAGGGAGTCGGCCTCCGCGTTGTCGCGAAATAAATAGTCGGTCCGAACCCACAGGTGCTCAAACCCGACCGCCTGCAGATAGGCGTAGTAGGCGGCCAGCCCGGCCGGCGCCTCGGGTTCTTCGCGCCCCGTCCCCAGGGTCTCGATCAGGATCAGGGCTCCGCCGGGTCGGACGATGCGCCGCATCTCGAGCAGGGCCTTGCTCAGCTCGCCTTCCCAGGACAGGTCGTTCTCCACGACCAGGTAGCACACACTCCAGCCAGACAGCACGATGTCGGCCACGCCATCGCCCAGCGGGACCTGGCGATGGTCGGCAACGGCGATCCGCCAATTCGTGTCACGACCTTCCTGGAGTTTGACCCGCGCCAGATCTAGCATAGGGCGCGACAGGTCAAAGGCGTGGACGTCCTTCACGATCGGCGCCACCAATCGGGTCAGGCGCCCCGTGCCCGCACCCAGTTCGGCCACCGTGAGGCCGGCGAATGCGCCGATCTGTTGCAGCGCCGGCAACAAATGGCCCTGGTAATCTTCGCGCGACACCAGCTGTTCGTATTGGTCAGCCTGCCGGCGATAGATCTCGGCGTGGTCGGGCATGCCCCCCTCCAGGTCTCGGAGCCGTTCCGCGGCCCTCAGTCGTTGCGCGGCGGTCGGCCCGGAACACGATCGGCACTCGGCGAAAGCCGGTGGTCAGCGGTCGACGCCGGGGCGACGCGCATCGCGATTCAAGTGTATCCGACTGAGGATGTCATCCACGATGCCGGGCAGCGGCCCGGTTGCATCGATGAGGATGCCCGTGGCCGGCAAGTCCTCGCGCGTCGCGTGCAGGCGCAGGTCTCGATCCCCATTCAGGGCCGCGTAGCCCCGACGGCGCAGCTCGTGACAAACCGCGGTTATGCCGGTGCCTGACACGCCCACGATCAGGCAGTTCGCTTGCCCATGGTCCTGCGTCCGGGTCTGGCCGTCGGCCTCAGTGGCCCAACGGTGTCCAGTGGCCCTCCGAGATCACCTCGACCGCACCGTCGACCACCTTGAGAGCCGTCTCGTCGTCGATCGCGTAGGCCGGGACGCCGATGTCGGCGGCCCAGCGCTCGGCGTCAGCCAGCCTGTTTCCGGGCATCGCTGGGTGATCAAGATGCGGGAAGATCGAGAAGTCGACCACCCCCAGGGTCTTGTCGCTCGGCGCTGCCGCCCACGCCACGAAATACGAACCGATCCGCGGCGTCATCACCATGCTCCCCGCGCTCACGCCCACCCAGACGGTCTCGGTCAGCGAAGGCAGGAGATCGGCCAACCCCGACTCGCGCATCCAGTGGCAGAGGTAGAGGACGTCGCCCCCACTGACGAGCAGGACGTCGGCCTCCTCGACGACCGGCACCCAGCGCTCCCGGTCGAGGCTCGGCAGGGCCGTCAGCTCCAGCACGCCGACCGACTTCCAGCCCAGGTCGACCATCGGGTTCTCCGACCGGCCGCTGATGAACTCCCACGTTCTGACGCCTGGCCCCACCCAGGGGTGCGCGTACATCCCCGTCGGGATGCACAGCGCGGTGGACTCCTCGACCGGCTTGCCCAGCAGGTCGACGAGCGCGGCACGGATGCTCGCGTTCGTGACGCCGCCGGAGGTGAGCAGCAGCTTCACGGTGCCTCCTGAGCGATGGGTGGTGGATGCGTCGCCTCTGTTGGTATCACGCGCGAACGCCGGCGGCTCCTCCCTGCACATGTCGACCACCATCGATCGGAGCAGGCCATGCCGCAGACCATCCGGAAGTTCTGGGGACCCTTCCAGGGACGGGTGACGCTGAACTTCAACTGGGACGCGATCAACCACGACTCGGTCGTGCTCGTGACCGCGTCGGAGTACCAGGTCACGACCCCGGTCAGCTCGGAGCACCGGTTCATCGGCGCCGCGAACATCACCGTCGACAACATCGCGCCGCACGGCCCGCCGTACGACGGCAACCACGGCGTCACCTTCGTGGTCAACGTCGACTGGCCCGAGCCGCTGCGCTTCACCACCGACATCACGGTCCTCGACGCCAAGCCGGTCGAGGTGCAGTTCTACGAGCCGGACGTCAGCCACAACCTCGGCATGCGCACCCAGTTCCAGCAGAGCAACCTGTGGTGCTGGATCGCGACCGCGGTCAGCGTCGACCGGTTCTACGACCCGTCGAGCACGTGGACCCAGTGCNNCCAGGTGATGACGCAGATCGGCCAGGAGATCAACGGCTTCCCGACCAACACCAGTGCCTGCCCCACGGACCAGGCCCTGCGCGCCAACCCCGGCCTGGCAGCGCGGCTGGCCGACCCGTACGCCATCGCCGCCCGCTACGTCATGGACGACCCGGCCCTCGGCGTCGACCGGCGCTACCTGAAGTCCGGCGGCGTGACCGACGCCCTGAAGAAGACCAACAACCTCGCCGGCTGGCACGGCCCCGACGTCACGCTCGCCCAGCTGTCGGCCGAGGTCAACGCCGGCCGCCCCGTCATCGCCGGGATCACCTGGAAGTCAGGCAGCGGCAGCCACTACGTCACCATCGCCGGCGTCCAGGGCGAGGGCCTCCTCATCCTCGACCCCGTCAACGGCCAGTCACTGACGGAGTTCGGGGAGTTCCCCGGCACCTACTTCGGCGGCGCGACCCTGGACGGCTACGCCTTCACGAAGCCCTGATCCGCGAGCTACTCCGATGGGCGCCGGTTGCCCCAGACGACCTCTCGCTGCGGGTCGTAGACCATCAGGCCGCGCGCCAGCGCCAGCTCCACCAGGACGTCTCGGACCTCATCGGCACCCGAGAACGGGGCGTTGACGACGAGCCAGCTGGACCCCACCGCCTCGCCGGTCTCCACCGCGAAGGGCAGGTCATCCGGGTCCGTGACCCCGTAGTGATCCTGGAGCGCGCGCTGGAGCCCAGCCGTGTCGAAGCCGTCCACCGCGGCGTGTCCCGAGGCCGCACAGATGGACTCGTAGCTGTCTGCGAGCATCGCGGTCTTCGTGCGCGCGGACCGCTTCCACACCGCGAAGTCGAAGCTCATGCGGGGAGTCTGTCAGCGATGGTCGTCCATGCCGCTGCCTACGCGGCGGGTTGGGCTATTTGCAGGCCGGTACTGCTGCCACGTGTCACACCTGAGGACCGGTCGGCGTCTTGATGTCGTACCCACCACACAGGAGGACGACATGGCTGGAACGACCCGCATCCCGGCGGCCGAGATCACCGGCTTCAAGGGGGCGCTGATCAAGCGGTTCGCGAGGAAGACGCTGGGCACGGTGCCGACGTCGATCGGCGTCTACTGGCACCACCAGAAGGTGCTGATGGACATGGCCGGGCTCGGCGGCAAGGTCAAGAAGTGGGACGCGTGCGACGAGCAGCTCAAGTCGTTCGCCCACATGGCCGTCGCGTCACAGGTCGGCTGCACCTGGTGCCTCGACTTCAACTACTTCGAGGCCCACAACAGGGACCTCGACATGGAGAAGGCGCGGGAGGTCCCGCGATGGCGCGAGTCCGAGGTGTTCTCGCCGCTCGAACGAGAGGTGCTCGCGTACGCCGAGGCGATGACCGAGACCGAGCCGACCGTGACCGACGAGATGGTCGAGTCGCTGCGCACGCAGCTCGGTGACGCTGCCGTGATCGAGCTGACTGCGGTGGTGGCGTTCGCCAACTTCACCACCCGCGGCAACGTCGCGCTCNNCCGCCTCCGAGGCGGAGGACGTCGTGCAGGAGACGTGGATCCGCTGGGACGCGATCGGCGAGGAGGCGCGCGGCGAGGTCCGCGACCCGCGCGCCTTCCTGGTCCGCATGGTCACGCGCAAGGCGCTCGACCGGCTGCGCGCCAACGCCCGCCGCCGCGAGGACTACGTCGGCGAGTGGCTGCCCGAGCCGCTGCTCACG
>DKKP01000406.1 GCA_002455335.1 Anaerolineales bacterium UBA6663
TCGACCACGAACTGCGCCTGCTGGGCCTGCTGCTCGGCGATCTGCTTCTGCTCAACGGCCTGAGCATAAGCCTCCGAGAAGCTGATGTTGCGCAAAACGAAGTCGATCAAAATCAGGTTCTGCTCGGCCAGCTTACGCTCGAACTCCTCGGTGATCTTCTGTTCGAGCTCGGCGCGCTTGCTGCTGACGATCTCCTCGACGCCGTATTGCGAGGCGATGTCACGCAGGATGCCACGGGCGAGCGGCCTGACCACCTGGTCTTCGTACCGATCCTGCCAGGTTTGATGAAGCGCGACGATTCGACTCGGGTCGGGCTGGTAGATCACCGAAGCGTCGATGCGCACTTGCTGCCCGTCGCGGGTCCGGGCTTCGATCGAGTCATCGCCTCCAGACTGCCCCTCGTCATTGACCGACGACATCGTATACGTTTGGCGCGAGACGTCGTAGATTCGCACTTGCTCGGCCACAGGGATGACCCAGTGCAGGCCTGAAGCGAGTGGCTCGGGCCGTATGCCGCCTGAGCCAACCGCCGTGATCACGACGCCGCGCTGCTGTGTCTCGACGAAAACCGTCCCGGCGGCGGCCGTGCTCAGCACAGCCGCCAACACGATGCCGCCGACGATCAGGCTGATGCTGTTGCCGAGCTTCTGACCGCGCGCGACGCTGACGACCAGATACCCGACGGCCACGATCACGCCGATCCAGGCCACCGATGACACGATCGCCAGAATGCTTTGGATTCCCATCTCTTCTCCGTTCTTGGGGTGCGACACACGCCGATTCGCACCGATGGCTTCAGGCTTACACGAGCGCCCGTCGTTTGTTCTATGCCTATGATAGTATCACCCGGTGCCGTTCATGTCTCTAGAAGTCCTCGAGGTCGCCGCTGTGGCGGGCCAGTTCGAGGTGCAGGTCGCTGGCCAGGGCCTGCCCGCGACCGGCCCAGGCCAGTGCTGGCTGGCCCAGCCGGCCGACCTGGCCGGCCTGCCCCTGCCGGTCTTCCCGCTGGATCTGGGCGACGGTCGGTATGCGTTCTGGGTCACGGCCCAGGAACTCACGCAGCCAGGATCGCCGCTGGCCGAGATCGGTCCAGGGTGGCAACTGCCCGTTTTTGGCCCTGTGGGTCGCAAGTGGCTGCCGCCGGGAAACGAAGGGCATCTGCTCGTCGCCGCGGCGGATCCCGGGCGCGCCTGGCCTGTGGCCAGGCTTGCGCTGGGTCTGGGGTGGGCAATCGCCTGGCTGTGGCGGTTCCGGGTGCCCGAGTGGGCGGCCCAGATCCTGCCACCGGCTGTCGAGTTTCACGCCGGTCGCCCGAGCCCTGAGTTGATCGACTGGGCCGACGTGATCCTCATCGATCATCCTGAGCCGACGACATATCTCAAAGATCTGCGGGGCCTTGGCCGCTTGCGACAGACCGGCCGCGCGTTTGCCTGTCAGACTCCGCCGATGCCCTGCGGCTTTGGCGGCTGTCAGGCGTGTTGGGCCCAGACGCGCACCGGGCGCAGCCTGATGTGCGTGGAGGGGCCGTGGGTCTCTCTCTGAACATGTCTTCAGTTTTGACTTTCTTCGCGCATCCCGACGACGAGACGATCCTGATGGGCGGCACGCTCGCCCTGCTGGCCCGGCGTGGTGTGGCCGTGCACCTGATGTGCCTGACCCGCGGCGAGGGCGGGGAGCTCGGCGAGCCGCCCGTGGCCGACCGTGCCGGCCTTGGCGCAGCCCGAGAACAAGAACTGGTCGCGGCCGCGCAGGCGCTTGGAGCGCGCAGCCTGACGTTCCTCGACTATGTCGACCCAACGGTGGGGCCCGGCGAGGCGCTTTTCGCGCCCGAGCATGACCCGGTGACGCTGGCGGGCCAGATCGTCAACGCCATCAGGCAGTTCGAACCCGAGGTCGTGCTCACGCATGGCAGCAACGGGGAGTACGGGCATCCCGCGCACCTCGCCGCGCATCAGGCGGCATTGGCCGCGGTCAGCGCGCTCGGCGCTGACGCACCGTCTCTGTGGACGGCCGCGGCCGCATACCGGGCACACCCGTATCCGCGCCTCTCGAACCTCGATGACCCGGCTGACCTGATCGTCGACGTGCACCCGGCGCTTGACGCGAAAGAGGCGGCGGCGCTCGCGCACCGCAGTCAAACCGCGCTCTTTGTGCGCAGGCGGTCGCTTGCGGCAGGGCGCCCGCTCGCGGTCCGCGATGTGCTGCTCACCGAGGAGTCGTTCCGCTGCCAGCAGCGCGGGCGCGCGCCTGACGCTTTCGAGGTCTGGCTCGGCGACGTTTCGCGGAGACCGGAGGGCACTGAGACCGCCACGGTGCCCGAGAGCGAGATCGACTTCGATTCTTGGTGGGATTATGATCATCCCGACCAGAGCGAGGCGCGCTTCCGGTCGTTGCTTGCTGAGTTGCCGGCCGAGTCGCCGATCCGGCTCGAGCTCCTGACGCAGATCGCGCGCGCCAAGGGGCTGCAGCGGCGTTTCGTCGAGGCGCATGCCACGCTCGACGAGGTCGAGCCGCGTCTGCCGGTTGGGCCAACGCGCATCCTCGCGCGGTACTTGCTCGAGCGCGGCCGGGTATACAACTCGTCGCGTCGCCCGCCCGAGGCCCGGCCGCTCTTCGAGCGCGCCTGGGGCGTCGCGACGGCCGTCGATCAGGACGGCCTGGCGATCGACGCCGCGCACATGCTGGCGATCGTGTCATCGGGCGACGACATCCTCGACTGGAACCTGCGCGCGCTGAACCTGGCGGAGCGATCCGCTCAGCCCGCGGCCCGGAAGTGGTTGGGCTCGCTGCTCAACAACGTCGGCTGGACCTATCACGAAGCCGGTCGTTTCGCCGAGGCGCTGCAGTGCTTCGAACGCGCGGCGATCTGGCGTCGCGAGAACGGCGGTGGGCATGCCGAGCAGGTGGCACGCTGGAGCGTGGCCCGTTCGTTGCGGTCTCTTGGCCGACATTCAGAGGCGCTCGAGCTCCTGACCGCTCTCGAGCGCGAGTTCGCCGGCGCGGCTGAGCCCGACGGCTACGTTTTCGAGGAGATCGCCGAGAACCTGTTGGCGCAGGGCGAGCCGGCTGCGGCCCGACCCTATTTCGCACGCGCAGCCGAAGTGTTGGGTCAGGACGCCCACCTGATCGAGAGCGAACCGGGGCGTCTGCAACGGCTCAACCAGCTGGCGCGGATTGACGACGCCTGAACGTATCGCAACCGGAGGACGACCATGCTGCTCGAACACATCGCCTTCAACGTCCCTGAGCCGGCCGCGGCCGCGACCTGGTATGTGACACATCTCGAGATGCGCGTCGTGCGCAGCCAGACCGTCAGCCCGTTCGGGCACTTCCTGGTCGACTCCGCCGGACGGAGCGTGGTCGAGTTCTACAACAATCCTGGCGACGCCGTGCCAGACCTGCGTGCCGTACACCCGCTGCGTCATCACGTCGCCTTTCTGACCGACGACATCGCCGCCGATTGGGCGCGCCTGATCGCGGCAGGGGCGCAGGCTGTCGACGAGATCGTCACCACGCCCGCCGGCGATCGATTGGTCTTCATGCGCGATCCCTGGGGCCTACCGCTGCAGCTGGTTCAGCGCACGAAGCCGTTGATGTAACGTGTCCCTCATCGAACTCGCCCCCAGCCACAAACGCGGCCTGACGTTACGCGGGCCGGCGCTCAACGCCGCCGGCACCCTTGGCTTCGCCACCGAGGCCGAAGATGCTGTTGATTTTGACGGCCTGGGTGGGTTCATCACCAATCCGTTGACGTTCGAGTCTCGCGGCCCAGCCCATGCGCCGAACGCGGCTGCGGTGCCGGGTGGGGTGGTGCTGCACACTGGCATCCCAAACCCGGGCGTGAAGGCGGCGTTGCGGCGGTTCGCGCCGGATTGGGAACGCGTCTATGGCCGACGCGGCCTGCCCGTGATCGTGCATCTGGCCGCGACGCGGCCCGCCGAGGTGCGACGGGCCGTCGAGTGGATCGAGCGCGTCGATGTGGTCTCGGGGGTGGAGCTCGGGTTGCGCGACAACATCAGCCCCTCGGAGGTCACCGAGGTGGTGCATGCTTCGCGGGGCAATGTTCCGGTGCTTGTGCGACTGCCGCTCGATCGGGCCGAGCGCTACGCGCCGCTGGCAGTGCGCGCCGGCGCTGACGCGCTGTGCATCGGCGCGCCGCCGCGCTGGCATCCTTCGGGCGTCGCCGAGCCC
>DKKP01000125.1 GCA_002455335.1 Anaerolineales bacterium UBA6663
GGCCCGATAACTTCCTCTACGCATACCGCAGCTACTACATCCTGCCCGCCGCCTGGGAGGAGCCCAACCTCTCGCACCCGCACAACCTCGTCATGGACTTTCTCAGCCGGCTCGGCGCTCCGGGTCTGCTGACCGGCATCGCGCTTCTGGTCGGCTTCTGGCGCACAGCCTGGCGCCGGGCCCTAGCGCAGCGGCGGCTCGGCGATGCCATCGGCTTCGCGCTGACAATCGGGCTGATGGGCGCGATCGCCGACATGCTCGCCCACGGCCTCGTCGACCACAGCTTCTTCCTCGTCGACCTGGCCGGCGTGTTTATGCTGGCTGTCGGGATGATCCAGAAGACTGAAGGCTGAAAGCGATCAGCTGACGGCTGATCGCTTTCAGCCTTCCTCCCTCAGCAGAACCGACGCATCGTCGGGATGAAGAGCAGGAATGCGCCGTTGGGGATCACACCCGGCACGCCGCCCGAACTGTGCGTGCAGGTGAAGGTGTCGGCGGCCAGAGCGGTCCGGGTCAGTCCGCCGCGCCCTGTGCCCCAGATCACACGCGCCTGGGCCGTGTTGGGTAGATCGTAAGCGACGAGGCCATGGTTGATCGTGCCGACGACCACCTCGAGATCGGCATCTGCGTCGATGTTGGCCACAGTCGGGGCGCCAAGCGCGCCGCCGCTTGTGCTCGAGGCCGCGCGCGGCAGATCGACAGCGGCCAGCAGCGTGCCCTGATACGAGAGGATCAGGAGCTGTCCGCCCGTGTTGCTGCCTTTGCGGGTCCAGGTGGTGACGATCACCTCGGCCAGATTGTCGCCGTCGAGGTCGACCACGGTCGGTTCGGAGGCGAAGCGCAACTGGCCGGCGACGTCGAGCTCGTAGGGCCAACTGTGCTTCTCGGTCTTATCGAGCCAGAAGGCATGTAGACGGCCGTCGTAGGAGGGATACAGGATCTCGCGCTTCCCGTCGCCGTCGAGGTCGGCCAGCACGGCGTTGGGCTCGGCAGACTCGATCACGTTGTAATCTTCGGAGCGCGGCGCGGCAGGCGCCGGCGGGGTCGCGATGACTGTCCAATCGAAGCCGCTCGCCGCCCAGCGGGAGCGATCCGCATTAAAGATGAACGGCGCTTCATAAAGGCTCGCATAGGGGCTCGCGGCGCAGTTGTAGACATTGCCGATGACGACCACCTCGAGCGTGCCGTTGCCATCGAGGTCGCCGATCGCGGGCGAGCTGTTGGCGAAGTTGGGACGGTGATCTGTGCCGCAGGTGGCGTAGCCGCGCAGGTCGATGGCATCCGAGACGTGCACGCCGACCTGGCGCCAGATCTTGCCCGCGCCGTAGCGCGTGTGGACCGGGAGCTGATTGCCATTGCGATCGAGCCCGGTGATGTAGTGTGTGTCGGTCGGGACGATCAAATCCTTGAATCCATCGCCGGTGATATCGCCGATCGCCAGGTTCTGGTTGTAAAGGCCCCAACCGTAACCCGGTGCACCGGCGTGCGGCGCGCGGAATCCTGAGCGGACGTTGCCGCTCGCGTCGTAGACCTGGATCTGCTCGTCACCACCGCTGCCGGCGCGGCCGACGATGACCTCATAGCGTCCGTCGTTGTCGAGGTCAGCGACCGCCTGCGTGCGCAGCTCGCCGGCGCCGAAGGGGTTGCGCGACCAGAGCGTGCCGCCTGCCGCGTTGTACACCGTCAGGCTGTCGCCGCTGCGGCCGGCCACCACCTCGAGCGAGCCATCGCCAGTCAGGTCGACCACCGAGACCCCGCCCCACACCCGGTTGCCCGACGCCGCGCGCCATTGCAACGCGCCGTCCTCGCCGTTCACCGCGACGACGTCGTACGAGCCCCAGATCACTTCGGGCTTGCCGTCGGCGTCGAGATCGGCGACCGCCGGCGAGCCATACCAGCCCGTCTGGCACCAACTCGAGAAGCAGCCACCCCGCTGCCACTTGAGCACCGGCGTGCTGACGACAGCAAGCGCCTCAGGCGCAGGCGCCTGCAACCAAAACGGGATCAGCAGAATCGAAACAAGGAGGACGCGACGAAACATGAGACACCCCCGAGCGCCCTGGACGGGCCGTCGGGGCAGCCTAACCCAGGGCGAGCAACAAGAAGAAGACGGCCACGGCGCCAAGGAGCGCCACAAGCATCACCACGGCCAACGGGGAGAGAGGCGAGCCGCGCCGCGCGGGGGCCGGTCGGGCGACTGGCTGCAGCGGCTCGGTGATGCTCTGCTCCATCGAGGCGGCCGAGACCCGGGCCAGTACCTCGGGCTCGGGCGCGATCTCAAGCGAGCGTTCGAGCTCCTGTAGATCGGGCGCGGCCTCGACCGCACGGACACGCGACGCATAGGCGAGCACGGTCGGCAGGCCACACGACCTGCAGAACATGTCGCCAGCGTCAAGGGCCTGGCCGCAGTTGGCGCACATGAGCTCGGTGTTGCTCATGCGTCCGGATTGTAGTGGAGCGATGTCATTGTGCCATCCGTATTTATGTCGAGACTCGCCATAATATCGCGATCGGGCCGTATCTTAGCCTGAATCGCCTTCCTTTGCAGGCGGCACCCAGCGGCGACGCCGACCCGCCAACGAGGCGCGCTGGATTGCGGCGTCGCCGTACTTGTCGCGGAGGCGGTCGATGACATCGGCGGCCTTGCGTCGACGCGTGAAACCCTGATCGGGCGCGTCGAAGATCGAGAGCTGGCGGGCCGGGTCGGTCAATCCACTGACGCCGATGCCGATCAGCCGGACGCGTTTGCCCGGCTTCCACACCTGTTCGAACAACGCCCAGCCGGCGGCCAAGATCTCGTTGTCGAGCTCGACCGTGCCCGGCAGAGTGACCTGGCGCGTAATCGTCTCGAACGGCGGCCAGCGCACCTTGATCTTCACGGTCCGGGCCGCCAGGCCATCGCGGCGAAGACCCTGCCCGACCTGCTCGGTCAGCTCGAGCAGGGTCCGGTGGAGCACGGCGGCGTCCGAGACGTCGCGCGCAAAAGTCGTCTCGGCCGAGATCGACTTGGCTTCGTGCTCGGAGACCACGGGCCGATCGTCGCGGCCCTGGGAGGCGGCGCTCATCTGGCGGCCATGTTCGCCGAACCGTCGGACCAGGTCGTCGGTCGGCCACGCCGCCAGGTCGCCGATCGTCTTCATCCCGAGTGCCGTCAGGTGGGCGCGCGTCTTCGGGCCGACGCCCCAGAGCATGTCGAGCGGCATGGGCTTCAAGAACGCAGCCTCGTCGCCGGCCGGCACAATCACAAGGCCATCGGGCTTGCCGCTGTTGGTTGCGATCTTGGCGACCAGCTTGTTGCTTGCGACGCCGAGCGAACACGGCAGGTCGAGGTCGGCGCGGATCCGGGCCTTGATCGTCGCCGCGATCTCGCGCCCAGGCCGCGGGTCGCCGGTCAGGTCGAGATAGGCCTCATCGACCGACATCTGCTGCACGACGGGCGAGTAGTCGCCCAGGATCGCCATCACCTTGCGCGAATAGTCACCGTACACGCCGTGCCGCCCGGGCAGCAACTTGAGATGAGGGCACAGGCGCAGGGCCTGAGCCGTGGGGATCGCCGAACGCACGCCGAACTTCCGCGCCTCATACGAGCAGGTCGAGATCACGCCGCGCGAGTCGGCCCGCCCGCCGACGGCGAAGGCCGTGCCCTTAAGCGTCGGGTCGAGCAGTTCTTCGACCGAGCAAAAGAATGCGTCGAGGTCAAGGTGGAGCACTACAGACATGAAGCAAGCAACTGGGTGATTGATGATGTGTGACTGGTTGATTTTAGACCCAATCACCCAGTCGCCAAATCGCCCGATCACTATAATGGTCGCATGAAAGCCTTGCTGTACTCCGAGTTTCAATCGATGCCACGTGTCGAAGTCGTGCCTGACCCGAGCCCGCCAGCCGATGGCGTGGTCGTTCAGGTGCGCGCGACCGGGTTGTGCCGCAGCGACTGGCATGGCTGGATGGGCCACGATGCGGACATCCAGACGCTGCCGCACGTGCCCGGTCACGAACTCGCCGGCGAGATCGCGGCGGTCGGCCGCGATGTGCACGGTTGGCGGGTCGGCGACCGGGTGACCACGCCCTTTGTGCTCGCCTGCGGCGCCTGCCCGGAGTGCCGACGCGGCGATCAACAGGTCTGCGAGCGGCAATGGCAGCCGGGCTTTCACGGCTGGGGCTCGTTCGCCGAGTACGTGGCGCTGCCCCAGGCCGGGGCAAACCTGGTACGCCTTCCAGAGGCGTTGAGCTTCGCCGAGGCCGCAGTGTTGGGCTGTCGCTTCGCCACGAGCTTTCGCGGGCTGACGGCGCAGGGCCGGGTGCGTGGCGGCGAATGGGTCGTCGTGGTCGGCTGCGGTGGCGTCGGCCTGTCGGCCGTGATGATCGCGACGGCGCTCGGCGCGCACGTGATCGGCGTCGACCTCGATCCAGCGCGACTGGCGCTGGCGCAGACGCTCGGGGCCGTGCATGCGATCAATGCCGGCGCCGTGAGCTCGGTGCCGGAGGCGGTCAAAGCCCTGACCGACGGCGGCGCGCACGTGTCGGTGGATGCGCTCGGCAGCGCACGCACCTGTCGCGACGCCCTCCTCAGTCTGCGGCGGCGCGGCCGACATGTGCAGATCGGGTTGCTGGCCGGCGATCAGGCCGACCCGCCCGTGCCGCTGGGCGCCGTCGTCGGACGCGAACTCGAGGTGCTCGGCAGCCACGGCATGGCGGCCCATGCTTACCCCGAGATGCTTGGGATGGTCGTCAGCGGTCGATTGCCCGTGGCGCGTCTGCTCGGTGCGACGATCGGGCTCGACACGGCCGGGCCGGCGTTGGCGGCCATGGACACCTCNNCGGTCATCGAGCCGTAGGGCCTTTGGGCGTTCGATTCCGAGAAGGGCCGGGTGTTGGTTGCCGGATATCACGCGCTGCCATCCGCGGCGCGGTACCGTGCCGCCAGGTGTTCGGCTTGCCGCAGGCGCCGACGCGCTCGAGAGCCTGCCTACAGCAACGCCATCACCCCCGTGGCCAGCGCCGCGATAGCGCCGGCGGCGATTGTGATCCCGACGAAGCCTTTCAGAAAGCCCCTGAAGTGAAAACCATAGAATCGGCGCTCGGCGAACGCCTCGGCCCCGGGCAGCGTCGCCCAGCTTGGCCGGATGGTCTCGATCAATAACCAGTCGATTAGCACCAGATCGATGAGGTTGAACGTCTGCAGGCCAAGCCAGATCGCGACAAAGATCGGCAGGAAACCGGGCGAGCCCCGCAGACGCGTATTCAGCTCCACGATCTGACCGATCAGCAACGCCGCCAATCCCGCGAACATCACGGCTGCCACCCACGTCGTCTGGCGGCGGGCCAGGTCGCTTTTCGGCGGAAGTGCCGCGCGCATCTCGGGCGGGGCATCATGCACCCAGATCTCGGGGTTCCAGCGCAGGCTACCAATGACCACGACGATCATCCAGGCCGTGATCAGGCCCCCGAAGAACACGCCGTTCTCCAGAACATCGATCCACATCGCGCCCACCCTCACCCCAGCCCAAACGCCCGCGCCACGACAGCGACCAGAAAGGTCACGGCAAACGCGATCACCAGCGGGCCAAGCGCCCCAAGCGTCGTCCACTTGAGGCTGCGCGTCTCCTTCCACATGGTCATGATCGTGGTCGCGCACGGGTTGTGGAGCAGCGAGAACAACATCAGGTTGACCGCGGTCAGCGTCGTCCAACCGTATTGGCCGACCAACATCGTGTGCATCTCGCTATAGGCCGGCATGTCGGTCATCATACCGACGCCCAGGTACATCATCATCATGGTCGGGACCACGATCTCGTTGGCCGGGATCGCGATGATATAGGCCAGGAGGATGACGCCGTCGAGCCCGACGAGGTTGCCGAGCGGTTGCAGGGCATTGGCCACGTGCCAGGCCAGCGACGTGTCACCGACATAGATGTTGGCCAACAACCAGATCGCGGCCCCGGCCGGCGCAGCGGTCTGGATCGCGCGCCAGAGCACAAAGATCGTGCGATCGATCAGCGACGTGTACAGGATCTGACGCAGGTTCGGGCGTCTGAACGGCGGCAGTTCGAGCGAGAAGGCCGAGGCCTCGCCGCGCAACACGGTACGCGAAAGCACGCCCGAGATCACCAGCGTGAAGATGATGCCGATCACGACCACGGTCACCACCGAGCCCGCGGCGATCACCGAGGTCAGCGCCGGCGGGAAGCTGGCGGCGACGAAGACCGTGGCGAGCATGATCAACGTCGGGAAGCGGCCGTTACACGGGACGAAGTTGTTGGTCAGGATCGCGATCAAACGCTCGCGCGGGCTATCGATGACGCGTGTCGCGATGATCCCGGCCGCGTTGCAGCCAAAACCCATGGCCATCGTCAGCGACTGCTTGCCATGCGCTCCCGCCTTCTTGAAGAGCCAATCCATATTGAAGGCGACTCGCGGCAGATATCCCAGGTCCTCAAGAAACGTGAACAGCGGAAAAAAGATCGCCATCGGTGGCAGCATCACGCTGATCACCCAGCCCAGACCGCGGAAGACGCCGTCCCATAGAAAGCCCGTGATCCACCAGGGTATGCCAAGAGACGTAAACAATGCCACGCCCTGCGCTTCGACCCAGAAGAACCCTTCGGCAAGCATCGCCGAGGGTACGTTGGCCCCCGCGATCGTCAGCCAGAAGATCAGCGACAGGATCGCGAGCATAAGCGGCAGCCCGAAGATCGGCGAGGTCAGCAGCCGATCGACCGTGCTATCCCAATCCCAGCGTTTGCGCCCGCCCTGCTGCACGGCCTTCTCGGCCATGCTTTCGGCCTCGTGGTAGAGCGTCTGCACCAGCGTGTCGCGAAAATCGCCCGGCAGCGCCTGCCGCAGAAGATCGGCCTGCGCCAGGAGGCGCTCGGCCGGGGTTGCATTGTTTGTCATCATTGTCCGCCTATCTCCCGCACCCTGTGGATGCGGGTCCGAATGGCATTGTCTATGGGGCGACCATCGGCGGCATCGATCGGGCCACGGTCACCGGCGACCTCGCGCCGCCAGGCGGGCGCCCTCACACCACGCACAGCGCGCCACGCCTACTGCGCGCCCTGCAATGCGATCTTGCGGCTGAACCCGCGCACGGCCTGCCGCTGACGGGCCGCGATCTCACTGAGTTCGCCGCTTAGGAGCGCCTGCCGGATGCGTAAGTCGCCGTCGAGCAGCCGCAGCGCCACCCAACGCGGGTTGGGTAAGCCGGGCGCGGCCTGCTCGATGAGCGGCAGCAGATCGCGGATCGCCGACTCGAGCGCCGGGTGCGCCTGGACCCGTTTGGGCTGCACGCTGGCCTGCCCTGTGACGACATCGCGGACCGCGGCCAGGATGTCGCCCAGCCCCTCGCCGCTGCGGGCCGCCGCGGCCACAACGGGCACGCCCAACTCACGCGCCAGCGCGCGCACATCGACCGCAATGTCCTTGCGTCGCGCCTCATCCATGAGGTTGACGACCACCACAGCGCGATCGGTGATCTCGAGCACCTGCAACACCAGGTTGAGGTTGCGCTCAAGACAGGTGGCGTCGTTGACCACCACCGTGCAGTCAGGCTGGCCGAACAGAATGAAGTTGCGCGCGATCTCCTCATCCTGAGACGCCGAGAGCAGCGAGTAGGTGCCCGGCAAGTCGACCAACTTGTAGCGCTTGTTTTGGAACTGGTAACCGCCCTCGGCGCGTGTCACGGTCTTGCCTGGCCAGTTGCCGGTGTGTTGACGCAGTCCGGTCAGCGCGTTGAACACCGTGCTCTTGCCCGTGTTTGGGTTGCCGGCCAACGCGATCAGGTAATCGAAATTGCTGACGTCGACGCCCATCTGGGCAAGCGACGCATTCGCCGGACAGGTGGCGCAGTCTTCAGTCATAGTCAAACTCCTTGCGAGGCCGGCTCGGCCTCGTTGATCAAGACCTGTTCGGCCTGGTCGCGGCGCAATGCGATGAGCGTGCCGCGCACGCGATAGGCCACGGGGTCACCGAGCATGCTGGGAAGCTCGGCCGTGATGCGGGCGCCGGGCGTCAGACCGAGGTCGAGCAAACGCCGCCGGGTGAACCCCTGGAGCCCCTGATCAAGCGCACCCACGAGCGCGGTCTCGCCACGCCTCAGCGCCGTCAATCGGCGGGAGACGGTCTCGCCTGCTGCCGGCGCCTCGGCCACAAAGATGTTGGCGGCCAGCACCGGTGCGAGCGCAAAGGTCTTTCCGCCGTCCGACAGTGTCAATCGCTCGGGCGTGGCCTCGACCACGCGAACGATCTGGCCCGGGCGCAGGCCCTCGGCCGCGATCTGGGCGAAGAGCGCGGGCGGCTCGTCCTCGAGATGGACGATCTGGGCCGGTTGACCCGTCGGCCAATCAGTAAGCGGTCGCGATTCGACGCGCGCCAGCTCGCCCCGCCCCGTTGGGATCGGGTCACCATGCGGGTCGACCGTCGGGTGGCCGAGCAGGGTCTCGAGCGCGTCGAGTTTGGCGGCGTCGGCATCGTGCTCGCGACGCTCGGCCTCGGCATGGACGTCGGCCAGCGGCATCCGCGCCTCGTCGACGAGGAAGCGCTCCCACAGGCGATGTGCCCGGATCACGCTGAGCGCCAGGCGCTCTCCCTCGATCGTCAATCGGAAACCGCCCGCCGCCGAGCGGATCAGGCCGCGCGTCTCAAGACGTTTCGCCAGGAAGACGACACGCCGGCTCGGTAGCCCCAGCGCACCGGCCAGTCCCTCGAGCGTGGCCGGGCGACCGCCCCGCCATTCACGCGCGTGGATGAACTTGAGCGCGTCCTCGGCCAGATGACGCTCTCGGTCGTCGCGCCAGCGCCGCCAGAGCGCCAGCGCGCCGATGCGCGGCAACACAACCCAGATGGCGCCAATGGAACCGACGATGACTACACCAAGCACCACGTTATCCATGACACTGTCCTCTCACCACAAACCAGGCACCAATCGATTCGGCTTCATGCGTTTGTGGACGCCGGCCCGGACATCGCCGGGCGTCTGATGGATGTGGGTTGCCACGACCTAGACCTCCACGGCTTCGACATAGACATGATCCGTGATCGCGCGATCGAGTTCGAGCGTTGTCCCGCTAACCTCGACCAGGAGTGGGCCGCCCTCGGGCGCCTGCATCACGCTCAGCGGCGCCCGTAGCACGAGACCAAGAGCGGTGAGGCTTGTCAAAAACGCCGGATCTTCATCGCGCACACGCGCCACGCGCACGGTTTCGCCCGCCCCGACCAGGCTCAGCGCCCGGCGACACGGCTCGGCGACCTCGCCCTCACGAGTCGGAATCGGGTCGCCATGCGGATCGTGCGCCGGGTGGCCCAAGGCCGCCGCGATCTTGTCCTCGAAGTCCTCCGAGATCACGTGCTCGAGGCGCTCGGCCTCGGCGTGCACCTCGTGCCAGCCATAACCGAGCGCCTCTGCCAGGTAGAGTTCGATGAGTCGATGATGGCGGATCACCTCAAGCGCGATCTTGCGCCCCGGCTCGGTCAACGAGACGCCGCGATGCCGCTCATAATCGACAAGCGCCGGCTGCATGCGCGCCAGCTTCTGCACCATCTCGGTGACCGAGGCCGGCGCCACGCCGAGCCTCTCGGCCAAGGCCGAGGTCGTCACGCGGCCGGAATCCTCGAGCAACTCGTAGATGGCTTTGAGATAGTCTTCCGTGTTGGAGCTGAGCATAGTCACCTTTTAGGCGCGCCGAATTAGGATCACCTAAACGCGAGGGATCTTATTTTAGGTATCCCGAAATGTCAAGGGCCAGGTTGTGTTTCGGCCAACTCAGGGAGGCTTTTGATGAGCTAGGGCCTGTCTGGCATCGATTCCCATCGAAGCTGACTTGACGGATTTCCGGAAGAAGCCTATCATCTGAATATGTACTCAGATATTCATGGAATGCAGATCGCTTCACCTGCTCTCGACGAACGCGAAGCGCTTTCGCTCGCTGAGCTCTTCAGGGCCCTGGGAGACGCCAGCCGTGTCCGCATCCTGGCCGCCCTGCTCACCGGCGAACACAACGTCGGCGAGCTCGCGGCCCAGGCTGCGGTCAGCGAGAGCGCGGTTTCGCACCACCTGCGCGGTCTGCGCCTGATGCGTCTGGTGCGCGCCGACAAACGCGGCCGGGCCGTGTACTACGCCCTGGCCGACGAGCACGTACGCGTGCTCCTGCAACAAGGCCTCGACCACGTCCGGCATGGGTGAGCCCGACATGGCAACGTCTCAAACCAACGAATCCGTCGACCTCACCTTCGACCTCGAAGGGCTCGACTGTGCCGATTGCGCCAGGGCGATCGAGCGTTCGGTCACCCAGATCGCCGGGGTCAGGTCGGCGCACGTGAATTACGTGGCCGGCCGCCTGACCGTCGCCGGGTCGGCCTCGGCCGATGCGGTGGCAACCGACGTTCGCGCCCTGGGTTACGGAATCCGGGCCCGCGAGGCCAACGAGAGACGACAGCGCGCCTCGTCTGACAGGAATTCGCAGCTCGGTCTGGGCCCGGTCGGTTTCGTGAGCTTCCTGTTGCGACGCCGAACGACGACCCTGGCGCTGGCCGGGTTGATCGCGATCACACCGGCCGTGATCGCACGCGAGATCTTGCCGCTTTTCTCGGGGCGCGAGTTGGACGCGCTTTGGCCAGAGGCGTTCGGCCTGCTCGCGCTGGCGTTGGCCGGTTGGCCGATCGCGCTCAGCGCCTGGCGGGCTGTGATCCGTTCACGTGAGATCAATATCAACGTCTTGATGACGGTGGCCGCGATCGGCGCCGTGATCATCGGCGCCACGACCGAGGCCGGGCTCGTGATGACGCTTTTCGCGATCGGCGAGGCGCTCGAGGGTTTTACCGGCGAACGCGCCAGGGCCGCGATCGGCGACCTGATTGCGACGGCACCGCCTGAGGCCATCCGGATCGAGGGCTCGGGCTCCGATCCGCGTGAGACCCGGGTACCCGTCGCGGAGTTGCGCATCGGAGATCGGATCGTCGCCCGCCCCGGCGACCGGATCGCCATGGATGGTCGTGTGGCGGCCGGCGAGTCGAGCGTCGACCAGGCGCCGATCACGGGCGAGAGCCTGCCGGTGAGCAAGCGGGTCGGCGACGAGGTGTTCGCCGGCACGCTGAATGGCGAAGGCGCGCTCGAGATCGAGGTGACCCGGCTGGCGGCTGACAGCACACTGGCGCGTATCGTCCATCTTGTGGAAGAGGCCGAGACACAGAAGGCGCCAGCGCAGCGTCTCGTCGACCGCTTCGCGCAGGTGTACACGCCGATCGTGGTCGTCAGCGCGGCGCTGGTCGCCGCCGTGCCTCCGCTGTTCTTCGGTCAACCGTTTTGGAACCCCGACCCCGAAACGCAGGGGTGGCTGTATCGCGCGCTCGAGTTGCTTGTGGTCGCCTGCCCCTGCGCGCTTGTGGTCAGCACACCCGTGACGCTGATCAGCGCGATCGCCAACGGCGCGCGTCGCGGCCTGCTGATCAAGGGCGGCGCACAGCTCGAGGCGCTCGCTCGCGTTCGCGCCATCGCCTTCGACAAAACCGGGACGCTGACCACAGGGCAACCGCGCCTGACCCGCGTGCGCGCGCTCGGCTGCGCCCGCAGTCTGGAAGACGTCGCATCAGACGGTGTGGCGGTCTGCCCGCCATGCCAGGATCTGCTGGCGCTCGCATCGGCAGTCGAGCGTCGCAGCGAACACCCCCTCGCGCGGGCCGTGGTGGCCGGCGCTGCGGCGCAGGCGCTTGACGCGCGTTACCCGACGGCCGGATCCGTGACCGCATTGGCCGGGCGCGGCGTCAGGGGCGAGGTTGCCGGTCGCGCCGTCCTCGTCGGCAGCCATGCCCACTTCGATCGCGATATCCCACACCATGACGGCCATTGCGCCGAGATCGCGGCCGCGTCCGGCACGGGGCAAACCTCGCTCCTGGTGCAGGTCGGCGAGGCCTATGCCGGCTATCTGTGTGTGGCCGATGGCGTACGCGACAGCAGCCGCGCTGCGCTCGAGGCGCTTCGCGCCCAGGGCATCGAACGGCTTGTGATGCTCACGGGCGACAGCGCCGGCGCCGCCCGACAGG
>DKKP01000189.1 GCA_002455335.1 Anaerolineales bacterium UBA6663
CTCACGCCTCCCGCTTCCCGCCTCCGCTGTCACTTCCGGATCAGGTTCAGCGTCGACACGCCCGTGTCGACCGTGATCGTCAGCGTCGGGCCCTCTCCGGCGGCTGTGTAGGTGGAGCCGCTGGTCGACCATTCGCCCGTCGTCGTGATCGACGAAAGCGCCGAGTCGCTTGTCACGATGGCGTGCGTGCCCTCGGGGATGATCAGGGTCAGGGTGCTTACGCCCGACGAGATCTCCACTGTCGCATCTCGCTGCAGGTCGCCTGAGAAATCTAGCGTATACGAGCCCGCGCCGCTATCGAAGCGCAGGGTCTCGAAGTTGGCGTTTGCCAACCCCGTCAGCGTCACGGTGGACGCGCCAGTCTTGTAGATCAGTTCGGTCATTTCCTCGGGGTTGAGCTCATCGAAGCGCACGTTGGCGGTCGCGGCGCCATCGTTGATCTCCAACCGGCGCAGCGGCACGGCGCCAAGCTTGAGGTTCCCCTGGTAGGCCCCGGCATTGATGGTCAGATCCAGCGGCGTGTCACCAACCGCGAGTTGCCAGTCGTTGACCACGCTGCTCCCCGGCCAGGTATTGAAGTTGCCGTTCGTGTCGCCGCCCTGGCGCACCGTCACGGCGTCGCCATCAACCTCGACCACCGGCTTCCATTCGGTGACGTTGTAGTCAACTGTGCCGCTCACCAACGCCTCGCCACCGCCCGTCAGGGTCAACGAACCGGCGCCCATCGCGAGCGTCAGTTGCGCCGACTCGGAGTCGGGAGCCGCGACGTCGATGGTCTCGGTTTCGGTCGGCCCGATCGCCGGCGTGGCTTGAGAGCCCATATCCACATTGACGCTGCAGGCAAGAGTCGCCAGGCTCAGGGCCATCAGCCCTGCCAATACGCGGTTCATAGGTCATACTCCTCTGAATTGAATGCAAGATGGTTCAAGGAGGTGTACGCGCCCCGGCCTGCGCAGGTTGCAGATCGGGCGTTGAACCTTCCGCCCTGATTTCGCCCAAAGCGGGCGATTTTGTGGGAAGCTATCGCCAGTCAGCGCCGGGTAATCGATCACGCGGGAACCTGTGTCCCACCAGCTGCGTCCCACTGACAGAAGCGCGTCCGGCCTCATCCGCCGGCGTTGAGAGGATCCACTATGCGTACCATCTGGCCGTCGTTAACCCTGAGCATCGCGCTCCTGGCCACCGCCTGCGCACCGGCTGCCTTGCCCGAGCCTGAGCCCACGTTCACGTCGATTGTCGAGCCGTCGCCGGCGCCGACCGAAGCGCCGTCCCTGATGCCAACGCCCACCGCATCGCCTGTGCCCGACGGCGACACGTCGAGCTCGTCGGATGGATCGGATCCGTCAGACGTTGGCCCGGATCTGCGCCAGATCGATTCGGCCCAGGTGGCGCCTCAACCCGGTGAGGAAGCGATCGCTCACGGGCCGGTCTTCTTGGATTCGTCCGAGATATTGGTGTTGGAGAGCTTTCCTGTCCAGCTGCGTCTGCATCTGATCGGTTCGCTGCCCGACCCCTGCCATCAACTGCGGGTGGTCGTCGGCGCGCCGGATGCTCAGAACGGTCTCTCGATCGAGGTTTACAGCGTCGTGCTCAACGAGGATCTGATGTGCGCCCAGGTGCTGGTTCCGTTCGAGGTCAGCGTGCCGCTCGAAGGGCTGGCGCCCGGAACCTACCAGGTGCGCGTGAACGACCAGGATCTCGGGCAGGTCACTCAGTAGGCATCGGCTTCAGGTCGATGCCCGTGGCATCAGGAACTCGGCCGCGGCGGCCAGGGCAAGCGCCAGGGCCGCAGCGGCGGCGCCACCGAGCAGGCTGAACGCCCACAGATCGGCGCTGCGCGCCTCGACCTCGACCAACGAGCGCCCGACAAGCACGTAACCGGATGCGCCATCGCCGATCGGCACGACGACGGCCGCCAGCCGCACCGTGGGCGCCGGTTGCCAGGTGAACCGCGCCTCACCGGCGCGCGTGACGTCGGCCAATACGCCGCCGGGCAGGTCGGGCGTGTGACCATCCAGTTGCGCCGTGGACAGTTGCACCCTGCCTGCGCCGTCGTAGACGATGATGAACGGCGCCAGGCTGTGGGCGACGTCGACCACGGCGCCTCCTAAGGGCACCTGAGCGGCGTCGCCCGATGCGAGCGCCCGGGCGGCGTCGCGCGCCAGTTGAACCTGGGGCTCATCGGCCGAGCCACGCAGCAGTTGCTGGGCCGTCAAAGCGTTCAGGGTCCCGAGGGCCACGATGACCCCAACCAGCGGCAGCCAGCGCGCCACGATCCGTCTCAAGCTCTGCATAGCGCCATGATAACCGTCGAACACGGTGGCGGAAAGCTGACCGTCGCCCTGGATGCAGACGCGGCGCACCGCCCGACCGCTTGACAGCGGGCTGTCGAACCGGGCTGGCGCGGAAGCCGGCTATGAGGCCGGTGGTCCGCGTGAAGACTGATCAAAACCCGACCGGCCGTACGGAACCCCCCGGCACCCGACTCAGACGGTGTCTGAGCGCAGCGTGAACAGCGTGATCTCGGGCGGGCAGTTGAAACGCACGGCGATCTCGGAGGTGCCGAGGCCGCGATTGGTGTAGAGCTGCAGCCCGCCGATCTGATACCACCCGGCCGGGTACTTACGACCCAGCCGCGGCAGGATCGGTGCGCCGCGAAATGGCACGTTGACCTGGCCGCCGTGCGAGTGCCCCGAGAGCATGAGCGCTACACGGCCATCGGCGGCTACGGTGTCGGCGAAGTCGGGCTCGTGAGCCAGCAGGATAACGACTTCGCCGCTCGATGTGTCCCGCAGCGCGGCCTCGAGATCATGCTGTGACTCCCAGATGTCGTCGACGCCCGCGATCCGTAACCGCGCGCCGCCGCGCTCGATGGCATGGCTGGTGTTGCGCAACAGGGTTGCGCCGCCGTCTTCGACAGCTCGGGCGACGACGGTCGGGGTCGTCCACCAGTCGTGATTGCCCAGCACCGCATAGACGCCGGCCGGTGCCTGTAACCGGCCCACAGCCTCGCGCACCCGCTCGGCCTCGCCGCCATCCAGCCGGCTGACGAAGTCGCCGGTCACCGCGATCGCGTCGGGGCGCAACGCCGTGGTGCGCTCGCACGCAGCCAGCAGATAGTCCGGGTCCACAGCGCGCCCAAAGTGCAGGTCGCTGATCTGGGCCAGGGTGAAGCCGTCGAAGGTCGCGGGCAGGTTTCGCAGCCGCATGACTCGGCGCTCGACCCGGAGCCAGCGAGGTTCGATCTTGAGTGTGTAGGCCGCGCCGCCGATCGTCAGGGCGGCGCCGGCGATCGCCGTTTTGAGGGCAGCGCGCAGAAACGACCGTCGGGTTGGGCGCCGGCCGGGGATGTGAGGTGTAGGCATTCGGCAAGCGTATCGCCGGGAAGATCGGGTGTCACGGCCTCAGATCGGCGTTGGCGCGCACCCGGGTGCTTGTGTCGGCGCGCTGAGTACTTACCGCGCCTCGATCACAAGGGTCGTGAAAGCAGCCGGGATCTCGTCCGGGCGGGCGCGCCCGGAGCAGATCTCGTCGGCCAGGGCCTGGGCCATCCGCTCGGCATTGAAATAGTCGCGCAGGTGGATGAAGCGCGCGATCGCTGTGCCATCGGCCAGCCGGGAAGCGCCGGGCGTCACGGCCACATAGGCATCTCCTGGCCGCAGAGCCAGCTCGAACGCCTGGTTTTGAGCGATCCCTAGCTCGGCCAGTTTCCATGCGACCAGTTTGTGCCCGGCCTCCGGGTACTCAGGAGGTAGCGGGATGAGCGTGGCGTCGGATTGACGCAGATAGTGAAAGACGCCCTGCAGCGCCTTTGGGTTCAGCCTGGCCGTGGCCTCGTCGAGCGCCATCTCGACCCAGGTCAGCGGCGGGGCCGGCGGGATGAGGCCGGTCTTCGGGTCTGGCTTCAGCGCGCGTCCCTGCTGGATCATGATCCGATCCGGCTCACGCCTCACAACCTCGGTGATCCCCTGGTGATCGGTGACGGTGCAGACGGCGATGTGCAAGGTGGGCATGGGGGCACTGTAGCACGTAGAGCGTGGGCGTGGTACATGGAGCGGGTCACTGTGTTCCTCGCTCCCCGCACCACGCCCCACGAAAAGCCACGAAAAAGACGCCCTTTCCAGCCGTGGCGCTCTTTGGTAGAATTCTTGATTGGCTGCCCGGCGATCTTGCCGGGGAGACTATTCAGGCCGCCGGCGACCCGCGTGCACCCGGCTTGTGGGTGTGAGAGGCGGCTTAGGCAAACGCCAGGAGAATACGATATGTCTTTGATCTCCATGAAGTCGCTTCTGGAGACGGGTGTTCACTTTGGGCATCGAACCCAGAAGTGGCATCCGAAGATGAAGCCCTACATCTTCACCGAGCGCAACGGGATCCACATCATCGACCTGCAGCAGACGGTCGGTGCGTTGGAGGCGGCCTACAACCTGATCCGCGACACGGTGAGCAAGCGCGGTGTGGTGCTGTTTGTCGGCACCAAGCGCCAGGCGCAAGACACGATCCAGAAGGAAGCCGAGCGCTCCGGTCTGCCGTACGTCAACCAGCGCTGGCTGGGCGGCACACTCACCAACTGGCGAACCATCAAAGAACAGATCTCCGAGCTCAAGCGCCTCGAAGAGGGCAAGCTGACCGGCAAGTTCACGCTGCTCACCAAGAAAGAGCAGTTGATGATCGACCGCCGCATTGTCAAGCTCAACGACCGACTGGGCGGCATCCGCTCCATGACGAAGCTGCCCGATCTGCTCTTCATCGTCGACGTGCGCCGCGAGGCCACGGCGGTCGAAGAAGCCAATAAGCTGGGCATTCCGGTGCTGGCGCTTGTCGATACCAACTGCGACCCGAGCGGCGTCGACTACGTGATCCCATCGAATGATGATGCGATCCGCGCGATCAAGCTGATGACGGCGCGTCTGGCGGACGCCGCGCTCGAGGGCGCAGCGTCGCGCAAGGACGAGCCGGGCGAAGAGGGCGATCGCGGTGAGGGCGAGATCTACACCTTCGCCGAAGCCTCCGGCGAGAGCAACGAGGAGTTGCTCGGCGCTGCAACGCTGGCCAAGCTGGGTGAAGGCGGCGATGCGGCAGCCGCGACCGCCGACGAAACCGCCGACGCGCCTGCCGCGAGCGACGCGGCCTGAGGCAACTGAGACTGGGTGATTGGGCGATTGGGTGATTGCCGATCATCCAATCATCTGATCACGCAATCACCCAATCGAGAAATGATTATGGCTGAGATTACTGCACAAATGGTGAAGCAGCTGCGCGAGGCCACCCAGGCCGGCATGCTGGAGTGTCGCAAGGCGCTTGTCGAGAGCAACGGCGATTTTGACAAGGCCGTGACCTATCTGCGCGAGAAGGGCCTGGCCGCCGCCGCCAAGAAGTCTGGCCGCGAGGCGCGTGAGGGCAAGGTCGAGCTGTACTCGCACGCTGGCGGACGCATCGGCGTGATGGTCGAGGTCAACTGCGAGACCGATTTCGTCGCCCGCACCGAGCAATTTCAGCTCTTTGCGCACGACCTGGCGCTGCATATCGCAGCGTCGTCGCCGAAGTACATGGATGTGGCGGATGTGCCCGCCGAGGTGCTCGAGGCCGAGCGCTCGGTCGCGCGCAACCGCGCCTTGCAAGAGGGCAAGCCCGAGAAGGTCGTCGACAAGATCGTCGAGGGCCGGATCGAGAAGTTCTATCAGGATGTGTGTCTGATGCGTCAGGCTTACGTCCGAGATGACAGCCTGACTGTGGCCGATCTTCTGAAACAGACGATCGCCACGATCGGCGAAAACGTCATCATCCGGCGCTATGTGCGCTGGGAGTTGGGCGAAGAGATCAGCGCGTAACGGCAAACGGGTGGCCAATCGGCCACCCGTTTTTTGTAAGCTCCGGCCGCGTTGCCCGTCCTGTGGGGGGGGGCGCAGCCGACCCGAGGAGGACCTCATGGCGACAACGACCTATCGACGCATCATGCTCAAGCTCGGTGGCGAAGCCCTTGGCGGCATCGGCGGGCTCGGGATCGTGCCGTCCAACGCCGACGACATCGCGGCGAAGGTCAAGGCCGTCAAGGAGCAAGGCGTCGAGATGGCCCTGGTCATCGGCGGCGGCAATCTGTGGCGCGGGCGTGAGGGCATCCAGAAGGGCATGGAGCGGGCCACGGCCGACTACATCGGCATGATCGGCACAGTCATGAACGCGCTTGCCCTGCAGGACGCGCTCGAGCGCCAGGGCGTGTACACGCGAGTCCAGACCGCGATCGAGATGCGCGCCGTGGCCGAGCCCTACATCCGCCGGCGCGCCATCCGCCACCTCGAGAAGGGCCGGGTCGTGATCTTCGCCGCAGGCACTGGCAACCCCTATTTCTCGACCGACACGGCCGCTGCGCTGCGCGCGATGGAGATCGATGCCGATGTCATGGTCAAGGCCACAAAGGTCGACGGTGTCTACGACGACGACCCCAAGACCAATCCGAACGCCGTCAAGTTCGAGAGCCTCCCTTACATTGAGGCGCTCAACCGTCGGTTGAAGGTGCTCGATAGCACGGCGATCAGCCTGTGCATGGACAACAACCTCCCGATCCTCGTGCTCAACCTCTGGGAGGGCGACGCGCTCGTCCGCGCTGTGCTGGGCGAGAAAGTCGGGACTGTGATCGGGCGATAGAGACCCGGGGAGCGCGGCGAGGGGGCGAGGAGCGAATGGCGCACCCATGTGCTTGCGAACCAGCCGGGAGCGCCGTATTCTCACCCGGATGAAACCGGGTGTCGCTTACCCCTCGCCCCTCTCGCCGCGTCGCCCCTTGCGCCGTGGGCCTCTGAAGGGTATCCTTAGCATCTACCCGGGCGCGCCGATGGGCCGCCCACATTTCTGCATACCCGCGAGTCCTGACCCTTATGATCAAAGAAGCGCTGCACGACGCCGAAGAGCGCATGAAGGGCGCGCTGACGGCTCTCGAACAAAATCTTGCCACGATCCGCACCGGGCGGGCTTCGCCGGCCCTGGTCGAGCGGATCCAGGTCGAATACTACGGCTCCGATACGGCCCTGATGCAATTGGCCACGATCTCGGTGCCTGAGCCGCGACAGTTGCTGATCAAGCCCTTCGATGGCACGACGCTAAAGAGCATCGAGCGCGCGATCCAGGGCTCCGACCTGGGGCTGACCCCGAACAACGACGGCAAGGTGATCCGTCTCAATCTGCCCCCTCTGACCGAGGAGCGGCGCCGCGACCTGGCCAAGGTCGTGCACAGTCGCCTTGAGGAGTCGCGGGTGGCTGTGCGCAACGTCCGCCGCGCCACCCATGACGATATGCGAGAGTTCGAAAAGGAGAAGCTGATCTCCGAGGACGAACTCAAGCGCGGTGAGCAGGATCTGCAGAAGCTGACCGACAAGTACATTGCGCGGATCGAGGAGATCGGGCAGCGCAAGGATGCCGAGATCAAGGAGATCTAGGCCTCCGGCCTCACGCCGCCAGCCGCTGCACCCATGAGCACACCGACGACCCAGCCCGAAGCCGCCGCGCAGCTTGCCCTGGCCAAAGTACCGCGCCACATCGGCCTGATTATGGATGGCAACGGGCGCTGGGCCAAGCGCCGTGGGCTGCCGCGCGCCGCAGGACACAAAGCCGGGGTCGAGAACCTGCGGCGCATCATCCGCGCTTGTGTCGAGTTGGGCATCCCGCACCTGACGATTTACGCTTTCAGCACAGAGAACTGGGCGCGACCGGTCGATGAAGTCAAGGGCCTGCTCTTCCTGCTCGATCAGGTGCTCGACAACGAACTCCAGGAGTTGCACCGCGAGGGCGTGCAGATCCGGCACATCGGTCGGGCCGACGGCCTGGCCGACTCGACGCGGCGCAAACTCGAAGCCGCCGTGGCCCTCACCCGCAACAACACCCGTCTCGTGCTCAACGTCGGCTTCAACTATGGAGGCCGGGCCGAGATCGTCAACGCGATCAAGCAGATGCTGGCCGACGGGATCACGGCGGACAACGTCAGCGAAGAGTTGATTGACCGTTACATGTACACGGCCGGGCAACCCGACCCAGACCTGATCATCCGAACCGCCGGCGAGATGCGCGTCTCGAATTTCCTGCTCTGGCAGGGCGCTTATTCAGAGTACTATGCCGCCGACGTGTATTGGCCTGATTTTGACAAGAACGAGTTGCTCAAGGCACTCGAACACTTCAACCATCGCGAGCGGCGTTTCGGGAAGACCTCCGAGCAACTCGTTTAGCCTGTGGGTCGTGTTATTCGACCCGATTCGCTCTTACCCGGGCTGGACGCCGATCTGCCCGGGTAAGCCTGTGTTTTGCGACGCCCTTCCATGTTGATCGACCGCCTCGCCATGTCGTTCGTCATGGTGCCGGCCGCCGTCTGGGCCCTGGCCCTGGGTGGGCCGGCCTTCACGCTCGCCATCGCTGTCACCCTCGGGTTGGCGGCGCGAGAGTACGCGCGTTTCTTTCAAGCCAATGGCGGCCGACCCGCCGGCCAACTGCTGATCCTCGGCGTCGTGGTCCTCGTCTTCAATCGGTATTTCCTCTGGGTAGGATCCGAAGTCGTCCTCAGCGGCCTCGTCATGATCGCGCTGCTCTGGCATCTTGTCGACTTCGAGCGCGGCGCGACAGGCTCAGGCACCGACTTCGTCGCCACGCTGGGGGGGCTGCTGTACGTCGGCTGGCTGGGCGGCTACGCGATCGACCTGCGGCATCATGGCCCAGATGGGCTGTGGTGGGCCGCCGTGGTCTTCGGCGCGGTCTGGCTCGCCGACACAGGCGCGTACTTCGCCGGCCGGGCTTTTGGGCGTCATGCCCTGGCGCCACGGCTGAGCCCCAAGAAGACCTGGGAAGGCCTGGCCGGCGGCGTGTTGCTCGCGGCCCTGGCTGGCGGCGCCATGGGCGCGTTGTGGGCGATGGCTGCGACGCCGGGCAGCCTGATGGGCTGGGGCACTGGTCTGTTTCTCGGCGCCCTGGGTGGGATCGCCGGCCCCGCGGGCGATCTTGGGATCTCGATGCTCAAACGCCAAACGGGGCTCAAGGACGCCGGGCACCTGCTCGCCGGCCACGGCGGCGTCCTCGACCGGATCGACTCATGGCTGATCGGTGTACCGATCGGCTACTTTGCGATCGTGTTGTTGGAGCATCTGCTGTAAAGGTCTTTCGACCGCCCAAGGAGTGTGCCATGACCGAAAAACCCGAACGAAACATCGCTCTCGAACTGGTCCGAGTGACCGAGGCAGCCGCAATGGCTGCCGCGCGTTTCATGGGGCGCGGCGACAAGATCGGCGGCGACGGCGCCGCTGTCGACGCGATGCGGCTTGTGCTGAACTCGGTCGAGATGGACGGCATCATCGTGATCGGCGAGGGCGAGAAGGACGACGCGCCGATGCTCTACAACGGCGAGGTGCTCGGCACAGGCCGCGGCCCCAAGGTCGATATCGCCGTGGACCCGATCGATGGCACCCGGCTGCTGGCGCTCGGCCGCTCGAACGCCTTGGCGACCGTGGCGCTCTCCGATCGCGGCACGATGTTCAACCCGGGGCCGATCTTCTACATGGACAAGATCGCTGTCGGCCCCGAGGCACGCGGCGCGATCGATATCGAGGTCTCGCCGCTGGTCAACCTGCGCTCGATCGCGCGCTCGCTGGGCAAAGACATCCGCGACCTGACCGTCGTGGTGCTCGACCGGCCGCGCCACGAGAA
>DKKP01000292.1 GCA_002455335.1 Anaerolineales bacterium UBA6663
CCGCCGCCGATCGCCTGGGGCAGCTCGACGCCCTGGCGCTACAGCGAGCGCCCCGACGAGACGTTGGCGGCCGTGGCTCAGGCGTTTGGGTCGGCGCTGGTCGCCGATGGCGCGCTGGCCCAGGTCGGTGCCCCGCTCGCGCCTGACGACCACGCCGCCGTGCCGGCCGCAGTCGCCGTGCTTGCGCTGCGCACCTTTGAGGGCGTCGCCGCTGCCGATCAGTATCAGGTGCTGGCCAAACGCACGCTCGGCCTGCGTACCCTGCCTGGGGTCGTGGCTGCGCTGACGGACTGGCTNNGTGGGGCGTAGAGCGATCCCGCTCCACACCCCACGCTCCACGGTTACAATGCCCACATGGTCTACACCCTCAACCTCGAACATCTCGATGGGCGTTGGTACGCGCATGTGGCCGAGTTGCCTGGCGCGTTTAGTGACGGCACAACGGTCGATGAAGCAACCCGGTTTGCGTCGCAGTCGATCGCCAATCACCTGGTCTGGTCGGAGGCCGACGTTGATCATGGCCCGCGCCCATTGGCCGTCGTGGCCGAGATCATCAAGTCGTGGAACTACGCGCCGGACTTCGAGGTCAACGCATTTTTCGCAACGGATCGCCCGCCACTGACCGAAGATGAGCTCGACGGACTGCGGAAGCTGTTGTATCTCGCGCGCGCCGAGTTGCTCGATTCGTTCTTGGGGCTGAGCATCGATCAGCTGTCGATCGTGCCCGAGGGCGAGGCCTGGTCGGTGCACGACGCGCTGCGCCACGTGGCCACCGCCGAGAACTGGTATCTCGACAGGCTCGGGCTGGCGCATGAGCCGGCCTGGGAGATGAAGGATACGCTCGGTCGGGTGCTGCTGGTTCGGCAGCATCTGCTCGATGTGCTCCCTGGCCTGGTCGGCGATGAGCGCATCGCTGAATGGAACGGCGAGCTGTGGTCGCCACGCAAGGTGGTCCGACGCGCGCTGTGGCACGAGCTGCTGCACGCGCGCGACATCAAGCGCATCCGAGGCCGTATCCTGGCTGCTCGCAGCGCCGGCGTCTGAGGCGCTCCCGAGGACGAGCTTGCTCCGCAAGGTGTCGCGGCCGGAGCCACGCCCCGGCCCTGGCCTCTTCGCCAGGATCTCATTCACATGCACTTTCTGAACGATACACAGTTCGCGACGCTCACAGCGCTGTGCGACACGCTCGTGCCGACGCTGAAACGGGCCGATGACCCGCATGGCTTCTGGGCGCGCAGCGCCGCGGATCTCGGCGTGCCGCGGCTTTTCACGCGCGCCGTGCGCGATCTGCAGAGCCCCGAACAGGGCCGCGAGCTCAAGTTGCTGCTTGAAGCGCTCGGCCGGGGCGCAACCGCTTTGCCGCTCACCGGGCAGGCGCGGCCGTTCACGGCGTTGTCGCCGCTCGAACGAGAGCGCGTGCTTCAGCGTTGGTCGACCTCGTCGCTGCCGCCCCTGCGTCGGGCCTTTCAGGCGCTCAAACGTCTGACGCTTGCCCTGTACTACACGGCCCCCGACGCGTCAGGCGCCAACCCGGCGTACGCCGCGCTTGGCTATGAGCGCCCGGCGCCCGATCCCGTCGAGCAGCGGGCGGTTTCACCGATCCGCCCGCTGCAGCCGGTGGCCGATCAGGTGCTGAGTTGCGATGTCGTGGTGGTTGGCTCGGGCGCGGGCGGCGGCGTGGTCGCCGGGGCCCTGGCGGCCGCCGGCCACGAGGTGATCGTGATCGAGAAGGGCGGGGCGCGCTTCGCGACTGATTTCGACGATGACGAGTACGCGGGCTATCAGCGTCTTTACGAAAACCAGGCGGTGTTGACCACCGAGGACCTTGGCATCACGATCCTGGCGGGCAGTGCGCTGGGTGGGGCGACGACGATCAACTGGGCCGTGTCGTTCCGCACCCCCGATGCTGTCCGCGCAGAATGGGAGCGCGAGCATGGCGTTACCGACCTGACGGGCGCCGAGTACACGGCGGACCTGGACGCAGTCTCCGACAGGATCGGCGTCAACGAGTCCGAGGCCATCGCCGGGCCTTCGGCGCAACGGCTCGAGCACGGCGCGCGAGCGCTCGGCCTCCCCTGGGGGCCGACCCCGCTGAACGTCGTCGGCTGCGCTGCTGAAGGCGCCGAGCGGTGCGGGTTTTGCACCTTTGGCTGTCCACGTGATCACAAACGCAGCACGCTTGTCACGTATCTTGAGGATGCTGCATCGGCCGGCACACGGTTTCTGACTGAAGCGCATGTCGATCGGGTGTTGATCGAGGCGGGCCGGGCGGTCGGTGTGCTTGTGCGCACGCCGAACGGCGTTGTGACGGTGCGCGCCCGCGCCGTCGCGGTGGCGGCCGGCAGCCTGCACACGCCGGCCTTGTTGCTTCGCAGCGGCGTGAGCAATCCGAACCTCGGGCGCCATCTGCGGCTGCATCCCACGGCCGCGATGTACGGCGACTACGGCAAGCCGGTGCGGCTGTGGCATGGGCCGATGCTCTCGCGCTATGTCTCGGCCTATACCGACCTGGACGGCGCGGGGCATGGCGTGGTCATCGAGCACCCCCCGGCGCATCCCGGCCTGCTCGCGCTGGCCCTTCCGTGGCGCTCGGGCGTACAGCACAAAAGCATGATGGCGCGCAGCGCGAACTATGCAGCCTTCATTGGGATCACACGCGACACGGGCGCGGGCCAGGTGACCCTCGGCGCCGACGGTCGGCCACGGATCGCTTATCGCCTGAATGAGCGTGACGCGGCGCATCTTCAGCGCGGGCTCGAGGCCATGTTCGAGCTGCATGTCGCAGCCGGCGCCGACGAGATCGGCGGCCCGCACTCCGGCCTGGCGCCATGGCGTCGGCGGATCGATAAGGCCAGCTATCTCGGACGGATGCGCCAGCTCGGCCTGGGCGTGAACCGCGCCATGGTCTTCTCGGCGCATCAGATGGGCACCGCGCGCCTCGGCGGCTCACCGCGTAGCTCGGTCGTCGATCCCTATGGCGCTGTCTGGGGTGCGAAGGGCCTGTACGTCGCCGACGCCGCGCTCTTCCCCACCGCATCGGGCGTGAATCCGATGCTCACGACCATGGCGCTTGCCCGACGCGTCGCGCGCCGAATCACCGCGGATCTGGCCTGAGCGCCGGGGACGCGGGCCGGACCGGNNCGGACCGGGGCTGCCGGTCCGGCCCGCTTTTCGTTACGGCGATACCACGAGGATCGATGAGGCGCTGCGGCCCCACAGGGTCGCGTCATACATCGCCGCAGCCGTGGCGGGCAAGGCCGTGAAGCGCCCTGAGCGCAACGCCCGCGCGAGGTAGCTGAAGGTGTGCGCGCCTTGCGACATCTGGGTCACGAAGAAGCTGACCCGATCATCGCGGATCTCCTTTTGGTTGTAGCCCAGGCGATCCCAACCGAACAGATCGCAGTCATCCGACCAGCTGCAGTTGCTTGAGGCCCAGGCGTCGTGCGCCGTGACGTTCAGCCGCTCGTTGATCGGCGCCAGGCCGCCACTGAGGCTGTCCTCGATCAGCATAAAAGCGCCATCGCGTGGGAGGTTCACGCTCAGGTTCACGCGCACGACGTCGCCGGCAGCGAACGTATCGGTGACGGCATGCCCGTTCCGGAGCGTATAGGTCCGTGTGACCCCGATCGCGCCGTCCGCCGCGACGCGGGAGGCCGGGGCGAACCAGCGTCCCACGGCCGTGTAGAAGATCTGTCCACCTGACGCGGTCAGGGCGATGACGTTCGGGCCCGCCCGCAGCGCAGCGGCCGGAACTGTCACACGGGTCGTGAGTTGCCCGGCGCCGAGCGCGCCCTGCGCGACCTCGGTCCCGTTGATCGTGACCGTGAAACGCGTCTGGGTTGCCTGGCGCTCGCGCGCCACGACGTAGTCAGTCAAGGCCAGGATCGTAAAGGAGGTCTCGTTGGTCGATCCCCAGCCGTCGGCGCGACGCTGCGTCATCAGGTAACGCACGCTCTCGGCCACCAGCGGGTCGTCGGGTGCGAGTGCCATCAGGGCGCTGAGGGCCAGCGCTGTGCTGCGCGTGGTCGAGGCCATTGTCTTGGCATGATAGTGCCCGTCGGTCTCTGCGCCGTTCCAGTGGGCCTGGCCGTCTTGCCGGATCGCGCTCCGCGTCAGGCGCTCGAGCACCTCACGCGCGCCCGGCTCGTCGCCAAGTTCCCAGAGCGCAAGCGTCAGGCTGGCCTGGCTGAACGCGCCAAGCTGGGCCGCGCTCCGGGCCGCGACCTGTGTGGCCTGCAGATCGCCGTAGCCGGCCAGCGCAAGGCTGTACAGCGCAAAGGCGCGGGTGTGGCGATCAAGCGTCGGGAGTTGGCCGTTCAGATAGGCCGCACCGCGTTCGATCACGGCCGGGTCGACCTCGTAACCCGCTTCCCGGGTCTGCGTGAGGCCAAAGATCACCCACGCAGTCTGGTAGCTGTCGGTCGCGTCATCGGTCCACCAGCCCCATCCGCCATCGTCGTGCTGGAAGCCGTACAGCCGCTGAACGCTTGCGTCGATCTTGCGCGGCAGCTCGGCGCTGTCGAGCGCCTCGTCGAGCCCAAGCTCGCGGAAGGCGCGCGCGACGACGGCGTTGGGCAGCGCGCGGCTCATGGTCTGCTCGACGCACCCGTAGGGATAGCCGGTCAGGTAGTCGAGGCCGTCTGTGATGTTCCCGGCGACCGAGCTGCTCAGGGTCAGCTCCAGCTGGCTTTGTTCGAGCAGACCCCCCGGCGCGGTGACGGTCAGCGTGCGCGTGTCGCGTACCTCGCCGACCTGGACGTCGACCTCCGGCACGGACAGGGCCCGGACGCTCAACGGCAGTTCCACGGCATCACGCAACGTGCTGTCGGCCGGATCCTGCGCCCAGAACGTCAGCTTACGCTCCCCGGCTGAGAGCGCCTGCGCGCGCCAGCCGACGGCCACCATTGAGTTCGCCGGGGCCACAACGGTGCGGGTGAGCGGATCGAGCAGCTTGAAGCCATCCGGCGCGAGCAGGCCGACGACGATCGTGCGGGAGAGCTCAGTGTTGTTGTGCACGATCGCCGAGAGGGCCAGGCTATCGCCGGCGGAAAGGGTCGTGGGCAGCAGAGGACGCACGATCAGCTCCTCCTGTGTGACGATCCGGGCGACGGCCTCGCCGACCTGCGTCTCGGTCGTGATCGCGCGCGCGGTCAGGCGCCATGTGGTGAGCGTGTCGGGCAAGGAGACTGTGATGCGGGCGCGGCCGGAGTCGTCGGTGACCAGCGAAGGCTCCCAGAAGGCGGTATCGGCGAATTCGCTGCGTGGCCGCAGACCGGGCCCCATCCCGCCGCCGCCACCACCGTAACCGCCTTCGAACAGTGCCAGATAGCGCCAGGGCATGAAGCTGTGGTAATCGGTCACGCGCGAGGCGCGCTCGAAGTAGAAAGCATCGAAAATCGGGCCGGCGTTCTCGGCGGCCAGGCTGAAGATCGATTCGTCCACAAGCGCCAGGGTCAGCTGCGCCTGCGCGGGCTGTCCGTCGGCTGAGCTAACCTGGAGATCGAAGGTGGCACGATCGCCGGCGCCATAGTGGGTGCGATCGGGCGTGATCGTAACCGTGAGTTGTTTGTCGGTCGCCGGTACGTTGAGCGCGAGCCGCTGGGAGACGAATCGGCTCTCAGCCCGGGTATACATCGACGTCGGGTCGAAGCTCGCGGGCTCAGCCTCGGTCGCGGTCGAGGGCTGCCAGGCGCTGACGCTGACGTTCAGGTTGGGCGCGTCGCCGGGCAGGATCGGCAGGCTGACTTGCGTGGTCGGAGCGGTCAGGGTCACGACCTGTTCGCGCAGGAGGCCGGTGCGCCCGATGCTGATCAGGGCCGGACCCGAGAACGTCGACTGAATGGTGAGCACGGCCTGGTCGTCTGGCGCATACGAGTCGCGGTCGGCATGAACCTCGAAGCTCGACGCGTAGCCGGGCCTTGTCTCGGCCTCCGCGTAGGCCCAGGCCCAGGTAGAGATCGTGGCCGGATGGCCCTGGGCGCCTTTGGCGCTCAGACGGATCTGGTAGTACCCGGCGCGCGCGAGCGTGAACGCGTTACTGAGCAAGCCGGATGAAGTGCTGGTGAGATCGACCCGGCTGATGACCTCGGAGTAGTCGAAGCTGCGCTCGTTCCAGCGCCGCAGTTCGAGTTGCGCGCTTTGACCGTCGACGGCTTCGCCGGCGAGGTCGGTCACCCGCGCGCGGGCGTTCACGACTGCCCCTGGCCGCACCACGCCCATCGGCTCGAGCCAGGCGAGCTCGAGCGAACTCTGGTGCAGATCCACAAGGCGATGCGCGCTGATCGGCACGCCGCTGTCGTCGGTCACCGTCGCCTCGATCCCGAGCCGGGTGTGCGTCTGGTTGGAGAAGTTCGGGTCGACGAGGCTGCTCGTCGCATCGAGCGTGAAGGCGAAGCGGCCCGTGGCGTCGGTCACGCCCGAGACCAGCCCCCGGTTGTGCGGGTACCACTGATCGTCGCTGCAATCGCCATACCAGTCGCAGTACGAGGTTACGTCGAACACCCTGACCGCCACGTTCGCGCCCGCAACCGGCGCGTCAAAGAAGTAGCGGCTGTCGACCGTGCCCCGGATCTTCTGGCCGTCGATGTACAGATCGGCATCCGTGTCGACCTGGACGGCGATCTCGGGTTTCTGATAGGCCTCGACCTCGAACGTGCGCCGCGTGGCTTCGCCGTCGACGATCACCTCGATCGCGTACGTGCCAAGCATCGCGCCCTCTGCGAGCCGGAAGAGGCTGTCGACGGCGCCGAAGGCGTCGGTCGTCAGGAAGATCGTGCGGACGATGTTATCGCGCGCATCGCGCAGCCTGACGGTGAGCTGTTTTTCGACGATCAGACCGAGGGCGCCATCGTCGTCGTGGCGCGCCACGGCCTTGAAGTGCAGGGTGTCGCCCGGCCGATAGATCGGGCGATCGGTGGTGATGTACGTGATCGTCGTGGTGACCGCCGTGTCTTTCGGTTGCGACCACCAGTTCCAGGTCGGCGTACCTTTCCAATCGGGGTCGAGGCCGGTCACGGTTCGATCGCCGTTCAACTCGGCGAAGACCCAGACGCCGGCGCCGTCGGCGGCCTCGAGCCGCGCCAGACCGTCGGCGTCGCTCACGGCGCTGGTCAGCGCCTGGCCGTTCGCGGCGTGGACCGTCACAGTCGCGCCCGGTGCCGGTGCGCCGTTGATGTCGGTCACCCAGGCCAGCACCGCGGTCTGTGACTGTCGCGCCTGGATCGAGAGCGAGGTCAGGTCGATCCACAGCACATCCGGCACACCGCCGGCCGTCATCTCGAGCACGTACAGACCGGGCGCGACATCGGCCGGTAGCTGGGTCTCCAGACGGTGCTCCATCCAATCCTCACCCTTCGAGGCGTTCGACAGGTCACTGCTGTACGACCAGCCGGTGACAGGCGAATACCGGCTCAGGTCGAGAGTGCTTTCGGTTTCGGGTTCTCCGTAATCGGGCCGTTCGAGCTCGAGGGCATGGGCCACGAAATCGGCCAGCGGCACGGCGCGCAGGGTGAAGGCCACCTGTGCTGTGCGGGCCCTGCCGTCATACGCGAATTGCACGCCGCGTGCGCCCTGGGCGTCGACGACCTGCGCGGTCGAGCCGATCCCAAAGCTGGCCAGCTGTCGCGCCGCTTCGGTCCGAAAAGTGACGCCGACCGGGGCGTCGAGACCGGGTCGACCGTCGGCCAGGTCGATCGTCGGCGCGATCTGCGTCGTGTACGAGGTGCTTGGCGCCCAGAAGCCGCCCTCTGGCACGAAGACCAGGGTGTTTGCAGACTCCCAGGTGAAGTCGCCCGCGGTCGCCGGCTTGATCGAGAAGGCTGCTTCGACGCTGGCCGGGTCCACAGGCTGGCTGAACGTCATGGCCAGACCGCCGCCGATCGCGGCCCCTGTGGTGCCCTGCCGCGTCGCAAACGAGACGAGCGGCGCGGTCTTGAACTTCCCCTGTAGATCGGCCAGGATCGGATGACCCGTCGTATCCCAGAGGGGGCGGTCGATATGCCAGGTGTAAACGGTCCCCGCGGTTAGCGTGACTGCAGGCGTAAACGTCAGCGTGCGCGTCACGGGGTCGAACGAGACATTGCCTTCGGTTCGCGGTTCGAGGCTGAAGGCGCGCTCGACGCTCCAGGGCTGGAGCGTGTAGTTGAGGCGGATGCGGATCGGCGCATCGGGGCCCGGCGTGTCCCCGATCTGCGTGCCGTTCAGCAACGCCGTGGCGCGGTGACGCCAGGTATAGGGCGCGGCCAGCTGCCCGCCGGCTTGATCTGCCGCGGTCTGCGCCAGGGTGACTGTGAAGGCCTGCTGGGGCGCGAATGGTTCGAGCGGCGTCAGATAGACGTCTGTGTCGCCGTTCTCCCAGCGCAGGTCGAAGTCGAGCGCCGGCTCGACCTGCAACGCGGCCGCCACGCTCCCTGCATCCATGGGACGATCAAAATGAAGGAAGAAGCTCGGCCGGCGCTCGGCTGCGGGATTGGGGACGAGCCGGCGCGTCATCACCCGCGGCGCTTCAGTCGGCGTTGGCTCGACGGCCTCCGGAGTCGCAACCGCAGGCGGGTTCGCGATCGGCTGCGCGGTCGGAGTCGGTCGCGGCGCGGGCGCCGCCGGGCGACACGCGGTCAGGATCAATCCAAAAACAACCAGGCTGTGGATCAGGTTCTTCAACATCAAAGCCTCCGAGTTCGACGATGCCTGGATCAAACACTAGACCGACGCTGTTACCGGCGTTCGCCGGGGCCTGTTCGGGGGCCGTAACAAGCGATTACCGATTGGTCACACTCGATTGACACTCGAAGTCCGGGGGCTATACTCGTCGACATGTCCGCGCTGCCGCTTGTGTTGCTGGTCGACGACGACGACGCCATCCGCGCCGGCCTGGCCGCGGCCCTGCAGCGCGCCGGCTTCCGCACGCTCGAGGCGGGTACCGGGCTCGAGGCCCTGCGCCTGATCGAACAACAACCGCCCGACGTGATCGCGCTCGACATCCTCATGCCCGAGCTCGACGGCCGCGAGACCGTGCGGCGGCTGCGTCAGGCCGGCAACTGGACGCCCGTGATCATGCTGACCCAGATCAGCGCCACCGGCGAGAAGATCGCAAGCCTCGAGGAGGGCGCTGACGACTTCCTCAACAAGCCTTTCGATTCGTATGAGCTCATCGCCAGGATCCGGGCTCTGTTGCGGCGGCAGGCCGTCGCCGGACGCCCGGCGACGTTGGCCAATGTGCTCACCGCCGGCGCGCTCAAGCTGGAGCGCGAGACGCAGCGGGTCTGGCTCGGCGGCGCGCTGGTCGCGCTCTCGAACAAGGCGTTCGGCGTGCTGGCGCATCTGATGAGCCGGCCGGGCGTCGTCGTGTCGCGCGAGCAGTTGCTCGATCAGGTCTGGGGCTGGGATGACCCAAGCGGGATCCGCACCGTCGACGTGCGCATCGCCGAGATCCGGCGCAAAATCGGCGACGGCTTCATCGAGACGGTGGCCGGCGAAGGCTATCGCTTCGCCGAGGGGTCGTGATGCGCGCCAGGCGCTTGTGGATCGCGGCCGGTCTGCTGCTGGCGTGCGGCCTGGGCGCGGCCCTCGCTGTCCGCTTCTCCGCGCCGACGACCGGGCTCGACGTGCGCTTTCTGGCGGATCCGGCGAGCCTGCTGCTTGGCGCGACCCTGCTCGGCGCAGCAGCCGTCGCAGCATTGGCCTGGACCGCGCAACGCACCGCGCGCGCGCTCGAGACGGCCCTGGCAGCGCAAACCACGGCGCAGGACCTGGAGCGCCGGCGTTTCATCCAGCGCCTCGACCACGAGCTCAAGAATCCGTTGACCGCGTTGCAGATCCAACTCGATAACGTACAGGCCTCGAACGCTGCCTCGGCGGTGTCCGAAGCCCGGCTCCAGGCCGAACGCCTCGCGCAATTGACCCGTGGCCTGCGGCGACTGGCGGATCTCGAGTCGCGTCCTCTCGAGGCTGAGCCGGTGATGCTCGAGGAACTCCTGGCGGAGGCCCGGGAGCTGGTCGACCAGCCGGAGCGGGTCGATGTCGATGTGCAACGCTCGCCCTGGGCGATCCCGCCGGCGGCGCTCGACCGTGAGTTGATCCTCATGGCGCTGCGCAACCTGATCGAGAACGCGCTCAAGTACTCGCAACCCGACGCGCGGGTCCAGGTTCGGGCTCGCGAGGAGGGCGGGGCCTGGCTGATCGATGTCGTCGACACCGGGCGCGGCATCGCCGTTGAGGATCTGCCTCACGTGGCCGAAGAGCTGTACCGGGGCGGCAACGTCCGCGACGTCGCCGGCAGCGGTCTGGGCCTCGCCATGGCGCAACGGATCGTCTCCCGACACGGCGGCGCGTTGACCGTTCGTAGCCGCCACGGCCAGGGCACGATCGCGTCGTTGCGCCTGCCCACGGAGGCGTGAACGCCGATGCGGATCACACGGCGCGCGCGGCGGACGCTATACGGGTTCGCGGGCCTCGCGGCGATCGGGCTCGGCCTGGCGATCGTGGCCACTGGCAGAGTCGGGCTCGAGCTGGCTCTTGTCACGCAGACGCCTGGCGCCGTGACGGCCGAGGTGCTCTCGACGCCCACCGCGCCGCAGCCGACGCTCGAACCGCCGGCGAGCCCCACCCTCAGCGCGACGTCGACAGCGCCGCGCCCGACACGTACCCCGCTGCCGACTGTGGCCGTCGGGCCGACGCTCACAGTCGGTCCCACGGACATCCCGACCCCCGATAACCCGCGCTTCGGCGGAGGCAGCGGGCGTTTCACCTTTGTCTCGGAGCGCGATGGCAACCCCGAGATCTACACCCTCAGCCTCGACGGCACAGGGTTGACGCGTTTGACCTACAGCGATGCCGACGATCTGAGCCCGCGCTACTCGCCGCAGGGTGATCAGATCGCGTTTCGCGCCAATCGTGATGACGTCCGCCCCGCGCTGTACGTGATGGCCGCCGACGGTTCACGGCAGCGGGCGGTCGTCGCCGATGGCCACTTCAATGAGTTTCCGGCCTGGTGGCCCGACGGCACGCGCCTGGTCTTTGACAGCGATGCGCTTGGCCCGTTCCAGTTGTTCGTCGTCGATCTTGCCGGCGGGGGCGTAACCCCTGTGCTGCCCAACGTCGAACCCGCCGATGACGCTGTGGCCGCCGTCTCCCCCGACGGCGCGCGCATCGCGTTTCAGTCGCGGCGCGCAGGCGACGCGTATCAGATCTTCACGGTCGCGCCCGACGGCGCCGACCTTGTGCGTCTGACGTTCACCTCGGCGCGTAACGACCATCCGGCCTGGTCGCCGGATGGCGGCACGCTGGCCTTCGTCTCCGAACGGTTGGGCGGGCGCGACCTCTTCGTGATGAACGCCGACGGCACCGATCAACGCGCGCTCGTCGTCGGCCAGGGCGAGGTGCGTCTGCCGCGGTTCTCGCCCGATGGACGCTGGATCTTGTTTTCGTCGGATCGCGATGGCGATCTGGATGTGTATGTGGTCAGCGTCGACGGGGCCGAACTTCGCCGATTGACCGATCATCCTGCAGACGACTACTCGCCCGATTGGGAACCCTGATCGAAGGGCACGAGTATGCCCAGGTTGAGGCGCTCGGCCTCGCGTAGCGCTGCGCCGGCCGCGGCAGCGTCCTGCACGGCCAGGCCGCACGACTTGAACAGCGTGACCTGCTCTCCTGACGCCCGTCCTGGCTTGTCGCCGTTGACCACCTCACCCAGTTCGGCGTCGGCGGCGACGCCCGCCAGGACGAAATCTCCGGCTTCGGGCGCCGACACGTAGGCGTCGATCACGCGATAGGCCGCGCGCACGATGTGTTCGTCGAGCTCGCGTGCCGTGGCAGTGTGCGAGCCGATCGCGCTGACGAACGTGCCCGGGCGCACCGCGCGTCCGTCGAAGAGCGGCGTCGACGCCGCAGTGGCCGCAAGCACGATGTCGGCCGCAGCGACGGCCTCTTCGGGCGCTGTTGCCCAGGTGACCTCGAGCTGAGGGTCAGCTGTGCGGAGTTCGTCGATCAACCTTTCGACGTTGGCCCAAGTGCGGCCGATGAGGCATACGGTCCGGATCGCACGCACCGCCAGCACGCCGGCCAGGTTGCTTCGGGCCTGCGCGCCGGCGCCAAAGACGACAACGGTGCGCGCCTGTTTGGTCGCGAGCAGGTCGGCCGCCAGGCCAACGCCAGCTCCGGTTCGGATCGCGGTCAACGAGCGCCCGTCGATGAGCGCGCGCGCCGCGCCTGTTTTGGGGTTGAGCACCATCACCGCGCCCTGCACGGCGGGCAGGCCGAGCTGCGCATTGCCGTTCATCACCGACACCGCTTTGACGACCAAATCCTGTGTGCGCGCCAGATAGGCCGGCATAAATAGCGTCACGCCGTCGGGCAGGGTGATCCGCGAGCGGGCGGGCAGAGCAGCCTGGCCGCTCGACAGCTCACTGAAGGCGGCGCGCATGGCCGCGATCGCCAGGGGCATCGGCAGGGCGCGTTCGACATCGGCGGCGGAGAGGATGCGTATCGGCATAGTCGCATTGTAGTTGGCTGAAGACGGGAGATGGCGGATGGCGGTCTGTCGTTCGCTACCGCTCGTAACCGCTCCGTAGAATTCCGCGTGACTCGCGTCGCAGTCGGCCCTATAATGCGGAGGATGTACGAGACCACCCCGCCCGAGAAGATCACGATCATCGAGGGACCGACCCCGACCTTCGAGACGCCGCCCGAAACCTGGGCGCTGTCGTTCTCAGAGGGGCCGTCGTTGCCGCGTGTGGCCGTCACGCGCCTGCGCACCTTCAACGGTCCGGCGTTGGTCGAGCGTTGTTGGAAGGCCTGGAACTCAGGGCGCGCCTGCAACCTCGAGTTTCGTAACGAGGAAGGCCTCACACAGGAGGCTCCGATCGTTGCGGTTCGTGCCGTTGAGACCCAGGACGGCCAGGTCTTGTTGCTCCACGTCCGCGTCGAATAGCACGACAGACGATATCCGGCCATTTCCGGGTTCGGGTTCCAAACGTCCCATGCAACTGACCTTGCTTCATTTCGGCGATCTGCACGGCCAGCTCGATCGCCTGCCACGTCTGTTCAGCGCCGCCACCTATCTGCGCCACAAGACCGAGGCCGCCGGAGGCGTCAGCCTGCTGGTCTGCACCGGCGATACGGTCGACCGCACGATCGCGGCTGCGGCCCAGACTGGCGGGCGCGTGGCGCTGCCGGTGCTCGAGGCCATGGGCGTCCAGGCGCTCGTGCCGGGCAACCACGACGCCGACTGGGGCGCCGCCGCGTTCACGCGTTGGGTCTCGGCCGCGCGGTTCCCGATCCTCCTGGGCAACATCGGCCCCACGCCCGGCACGCCTTGGCCCGGCGCCCGCNNCGGTCGGCCTGCTCGGGCTATCGACACCGATGCTGTCTCACGCGCTCGGCGCCGATGCAGCCTTCGAGCCGCCGCCCTCAGCTGTCGCGCGTGAGGCAGCCGCGCTGCGCGCCGATGGGGCCGGGACCGTGATCGCGCTCTCGCATCTCGGCTATGCCTACGGCCCCGACGTCGCGCACTGGATGAGCCCCGATGAGGACACCGATGTGCGCCTGGCTGAGGCCGGCGTCGATCTCGACGTGCTCGTCGGCGGGCACACGCATACGATGCTGACCGAGCCGGTGCGGGTCGGGCGGACCGTGATCGCGCATGCCGGACACAATGGCGAGTGGCTCGGAGAACTGAACCTGACCCTCGGCGGCGACGGCGCAGTCACCGGCTTCTCCGGCCGGTTGCACCCGATCGACACGCGCTGCCCGATCGACCCGACAATCTCGGCCGTGCTCGAGCTCGCGCTTGAAGAGGCCGGGCGCCTGGTGCCCGGGCACCGCTAAGGAAGGACCTGCGTGGCAACTGCACGTGACATCCGTTATCAGGGCGCGATCATGCGCGACGGTCGGGTGCTGCTCATCCGCCACCGTCACTACAGCGACGGCCGCAGCTACTGGCTCTTCCCGGGCGGCGGCATCGAGCCGGGCGAGAGCGAGCTCGAGTGCGTCTGCCGCGAGATGCGCGAGGAGACCGGCCTCGAAGTGAAGGTCGAGCGACTGGTGTTCGACAAGCCCTATGAGATCCAGGGCATGTACCGCCGCCGGCACATGTACCTGTGCTCGATCGTCGCCGGCGAACCCGCACCCGGTTTCGAGCCCGAGCCCGAGGCGGCCGCCGAGTATCAGATCATCGCGGTGCGCTGGTTCGACCTGGCCGATGAATCCGACTGGGGCGACGCGGCCCACGACCGGTTCACGGGCCCCGAGTTGCGCCTCCTGCGAGCGGCCCTCGATGGATCGCAGCTCGGGTCAGGCGATCGATAGGGCACAATCATGGCCGCGGCGCGGTTCTCGCGGCGGCCTGAGGGAGACCATCGGTGGAGACATCCTGGCGTCCGATCTTGATCGAAGAAACCGAGAAGCCTTACTTCAAAACGCTACGTCAGTTCGTGGCCGAGGAGCGCCGACAGGGCGTGGTGTACCCGCCCAAGGAACAGGAGTTCGCGGCGCTTCACCTGACTCCGTTCGAGAAGGTCAGCGTGCTGATCCTCGGGCAGGATCCGTATCACGGGCCCAATCAGGCGCAGGGGCTGTGCTTCTCGGTGCGTCGGGGCGTCCCGCCGCCGCCGTCGCTGCAGAACATCTACAAGGAGCTGCGCGATGACGTGGGCTGCGCCATCCCGACCCATGGCGACCTGACGCACTGGGCCGAGCAGGGTGTGTTGTTGCTCAATGCCGTGCTCACGGTCCGCGCGGGGCAGGCCGCCTCGCACGGCGGCAAGGGTTGGGAGACCTTCACCGACGCCGTGATCCAGGCCGTGAACGCCAAGACCGACCGCGTGGTCTTTGTGCTTTGGGGCGCGTATGCGCGCAAGAAGGCGCCGCTGATCGACACCGCGCGCCACGTCATCATCCAATCCGCGCATCCCTCGCCGCTCTCGGCCAACAACGGCTTCTTTGGCAGCCGACCGTTCAGCAAGATCAACGCCGCGCTCCGTGAGGCCGGCCGGCCGGAGATCGACTGGCAATTGCCAGAGGCGTAGAGCGTGGAGCGAACGCCCCCTGGAGGTCGTATGCCCAGCATCTCAGTCGCTGTCTTTTCCGATTACGTCTGCCCGTGGTGTTTCATGGGGATGGCCGGGCTCGATGCTGTAGCGCGCACCCACACAGTGTTGGTTTCGCGCCGGGCCTACGAACTGCGACCGCGCGAGGCGCCGCCGCGCGACCCGGCCCAGGAGGCCGCGTTGCGGGCCAAGATCCTGTCGAGCCGAAAGATGGTGGAAGAGGCCGCGCGCGATCGATTCGGCCTCGAGATGCGTCATCCCGAGCTGGATTTTGGCATCGACACGCGTCTGGCTCATGTCGGCGCACGCGTGGCCGAGGCACTGGGCGCCGGCGAGGCCTATCACCGCGCCGTGTTTGCGGCGTATTGGCAGCAGGGGCGCAACATCGGCGAACGCGCCGTCCTGCGTGAGATCGCGAGTGAAGTCGGGCTCGAGGCGATCGCTTTCGACGCCGCGCTGGATCGCCCCGAGCACCTCGAAGCCGTGCTGTCCGATGAGACTTGGGCACAACATCAGGGCCTCGGCGGTGTGCCCGCCTTCATCTTCGCCAACCGCTACCTCGTCAGCGGCGCTCAGCCCGTGGCCGTGCTCCGACAGGTCGTAGAACGCTGCGTTGCCGAGGGGCTGGGCGCGTAGCGCGATGCAGGGTGTGTTTGCTCCACGCGCCACGCGTCTAGTTTCCTGCCAAAGCCATCAGCCGCCCGTAGTGCACCGGGTCGCCGGTCGTGAACAGATCCGCCCAGGCGTCGATGAGCGCTGGCTTGGCAAGCGCCAGCCGCTTGAAGATGTGCTTGGCGAACGCAACCGACCCTGTGGTGTTGGCCGTGATCACGTTTCCGTCGGTGACGGCCGGGTCGTTGCGATAGTGCGCGGCGCCGCGATACCCGGTGGCTTCGAGGTATTCGGCCGCGTTGCTGGTGTGCGCGACGGTGTCGAGCAGACCACCGCGCGCCAGCCCTGCCGTCGCGCCGCAGATCGCGGCTACCGGCACGCCGGACGCGATGAACCGCTGCGCGAGCGCAATCGCCTCGCCGTGCCCGCCCTCGTCCCAACCCGCGCCACCGGGCAGGATCAGCAGCGCGCACGCCGCCGGATCGACATCCCCGAGCGCCAGATCGGCCTGAGCGGCCATGCCGCCCAGGGTACGGATCGACGTGCCCCCGATCGACGCGTAGCGGAGCGCGAAGGGCGCCTCTGGTTGCCCGAACAGCTGCGGGCTGTTCAGCCCGGCCACCGCATAGCCGACCTCCCAATCCGCCATCCCGTCGCCGAGATACACCACAACCGTCTTCTTCATCGGTAAGCCTCCTGTGTGAACGATCCGCCTAAAAGGATCGGGTTTGCTGAAGTGCGCCTCAGTGCGCACCGCGCGTGTTCAAGATGTCGAGATAGTGCTGATTGAACATCAGGCCCAGGACGTTGCCGAACGGATCCTGGACCGCGGCGCCGACGAAGCCCTCGCCGAATTGCCGAATCGGCTCGCGGACTGTGGCCCCAAGCGTTGTCGCCCGCGCCAGCGCTGTCTCGAGGTCGTCGACGTGCCAGTACACCACGGCGCCGCCGGGCTCACCGATCTCGCTGCCCGACGCGTCGAGCTGAGCGCGAAAGCGGCTATCGAGGATCCCGAGTTCATGCTGGTCATCGCCGATGCGGAACTCGATGTAGCCGGGGCGCTCGAAGTACGGCGCAACGCCCAGAAGTGTGGTGTACCAGCGCCTGGCCGCGTCGAGATCGGCCGCGTGAAAGCGCAAAGTCGAAAGTCCTCGTAGCATGGATGCATCTCCTTGAGGGGTTGAGGTCGTCTCACCCCGTCTTACTCCGTCGGTCTCTGTGTTGAACTAAAGATAGGGTATGATTAGGGCGAATTACGCCCTATACAAAAAGCCATGTATCAACCCACCACCCGCGTCCTGACTGTCCTCGACCTCCTGCAGAGCCGCCCCGGCATCAGCGGCGCCGCGATCGCG
>DKKP01000411.1:0-20496 GCA_002455335.1 Anaerolineales bacterium UBA6663
ACCGGCGTCATCGCCCGCGACGCGATGACCGTCGCGACGATGTTCGCGGCATCGTGAAAGCCGTTGGTGTAATCGAAGAACAACACGATTACCACGGTCGCCACGGCCAGCCAATATAGAGATTCCATACGCCCCCTTTCTGGTAAAGGTCCTCGCGGCCCTCTTCTTGTAAAAAGTGCGCGGATTATGCACGAAAATCAGAAATTTTACACATTCTGTTGGCGTCGGCAGCGTAGCCAGGGTGCCTTGGGGATGAATCGTGCGTCAGGAGGATCGGCGGCAAATCGCAAGTGGCCGCGGCATGCTGCGCGGCGGGCCAAGCGCCCGAGTGGAATGCGTAGCCGGAGATACAGACGGGGAAAGGGCCTTGCGGCCGATTTCCCGTGCTTGCTTACCCGACTGCGCGGGAAGGAAGTTTCAGCAGAGCTTGACGACGATGTCCAGCAGTGTGCTGTTGCAGACGTTCAGGCGGTCTGCTGCACCCAGCAGTTGATTGTAGATTTCCTTGCGGCGGAAGATGTGGTGAAAATCGTTGTCGTTGAACAACTCGGCGAGGGCGCGCCGGTAGGACCTCGTGAACTTCTTCACGGCCTTTTCGGCCTTGTCGGCATCGGCGCGGCCGCCCTTGGGGTTGCTGCCCAGGCGGCCGTAACCGGCGGCGATCGATACGGCGCCTTCCTTCAGGTAGGCTGCCATCTCGATGCAGTGCTTGTCGGCCTTCGTGCCGAGGAGGTCGGAGTCCATTTCGACGACGATGGTCTTGCAGCTATTAATGATCTCGTCGAGATTGATAATGGCTCGGTGCAGGTCCTCGCGGTCGATCGGGGTCACGAACGAGTGGTTGAGCTCGTCGATCAGGATGCGGCGTACCTCGTCGGCGTCCTTCTCGATCGCGTGGATCGCGACGGCCTTGGCCTCGCTGGGCTCGCGGATGTACTCGAGCAAGACGTCCATGCCGCGCTGGGTGTGATGAGCTTGCTCGCAGATGAGCTTCATGAATTGATCCGGCTTCGATCGTCGCCGGAACCATCGCTTCCACGTCATAATCCGCTTCCTTTCCACAGCCAGAGGCTCAGCCCGGCCAGTCCGGCCGTGACGGGCAACGTCAGGGCCCAGGCCGTCAGCATCTCGCGCGCGATCTGCCATCGAACTTTGGAGAGCCGTTCCGCGCTCCCCACGCCGAAGACGGCTGTGCTGATCACCTGGGTGCTGCTGACCGGCAGACCGATCAGGCTCGCGACAAGCACGACCAACCCGGAGGAGGTCTGCGCGCTCAGGCTGTGCACCGGCCGGACCTTGATGATGCGCGCGCCCAACGTCCGGATCAACCGATACCCGCCCGACAGCATCCCCAGCGCGAACGCCGTTCCGCTGGCCAGGATCACCCAGGTCGGGATGTGGTCGTTGGGCGTCGCGCCTCCAAGGAACAGCGCCAGCGCGATCAGGCCCATGAACTTCTGAGCGTCATTTGACCCAACGGTCAGGGCCAGGCCAAGCGTCGTTCCGAGTTGCAGCCGTCGAAAGAGCACATTCACTCGCGGCGTGGCGTTTTGAAACAGCGCGAGCATCGCGCGCATCATCCAAAGCCCGGCCAGCAGACCGAGCGGTGGGGAGACGAACAACCCGAGCAGCGTCTTGATCAGACCCACCGGTTGGATCGCCGAGAACCCGGCGACCGTCAGGCTGGCGCCGAGCAGTCCGCCGATCGTGGCCTGAGAGGCCGAGCAGGGGATGCCGATCAACCACGTGAGGGTGACCCAACAGGCTGCCGAGGCCAGGCCGCAGATCAAGACCTCAAGCGAGAGCGCGGCCGGAGCAATCAACTGCCGGCTGATCGTATCCGCGACGGCGGTCCCCAGGACGAGCGGCCCAAGCCAGGCGAGGGCCGCTGCAGACAGCAAAGCGACGCGGGGGCTCAAAGCCCGCGAGGAGATGACCGTCGCCACCACCGCCGCCGAACCGTGAAATCCCGCCAGAAAGGCATTGGCCAGGGCCAGAGCCAGCGCAACAATGTGCAAATTCGATGATTTCCAGAGAAAACGCCAGTGATGATGACCACCTTAGTGGCCACAGTTAGAGTTGGTACGATGCGACCCTTAATCCCACTCGAGCTTTGATTCTTGACTCTCCTCCGGCAGTCCCGTATAGTTGTAATGACGTCATACGACATTATAATACAGAACGAGCGAAAATGATCCGTTCGGCACGCATCGAGAGCAAGACGCTGACCGAGGCCGCGCAGAAAACCCTGCGCCTGGCCATCGCTCAGGGCACGTACCGGCCCGGCAGCCAGCTCCCGACCGAAGCCGAGTTGGGCGAGCAGCTGGGTGTCTCGCGGACTGTCGTTCGCGAAGCCCTTCGAGTGCTTCAGGACGAAGGGTTGATCATGCGGCGACATGGGGTCGGCACGTTCGTGCGCGATCAGGCCATCCTCAAAAATCTCAACTTCAACTACGGCATCACCGAGATGATCGAGTCGGCCGGTCTTGCGCCGGGCACGCCGCATCTCGCAGTTCTGCAAGAGGCAGCCGATGCCGACCAGGCGGGCCAACTGCGGCTCTCGGTGGGTGATCCGCTCGTCACGGTCGAGCGCGTCCGAACCGCGGATGGACGGCCGGTGGTCTTCTCACTTGACACGGTGTCGCAAGCCCTGCTCGATCGGTCTGCGATCGATCTCAATCGGTTGTTGACCGAGTCGATCTATGACGTCCTGCAGGCCGACCTGGGGCAGTTGATCGAGTACGGCGTTGCCCGCATCGCGCCGGTCGCGGCCCCGGGTCACGTAGCCGTCAGGCTGGGTCTCTCGCCTGGCGCGATGGTGCTCTCCATCGTCCAAACCGATTACTCCGCCGGCGATGAGCCGCTGTTGTATTCGCGCGAGTATCACCTGCCCGACGCCTTCGACTTCGTCGTCTGGCGGCGCGGCCCGGCCAAGTTGCGCGCGATCCGCAAGGACGCCGCCCAGGACTCGTGATGAACCCCCGCGTCGCCTTTAGCACGCTGGCCTGTCCACATTGGGATATCGCCACCGTGCTGGCTGAAGCGACGCGCCACGGCTATGACGGGATCGAGTGGCGAGGCGGCGATCGGGGCCATGTACGGCCGACGATGCCCGCGGCAGACAAGGCGCTGTTGCGCAAGACCGCCGGTGACGCGGGCCTGGCCGCGATCGCGGTGACGGCGTATTCGAGCCTGATCTCGGACGACGCCGCGGTGCGCCAGGCCCATGTTTCCGAACTCTGTCGCTACGCCGATCTGGCCGCCGAACTTGGCGCGCCGTGCGTCCGGGCCTTCATCGGCGCTCTGCCGCCCGGCACAGACCCGACGACGCGCTATGACCGGGTGGTCGAGTGCCTGCTCGCCGCGGCGGACTACGCCCACCGATTGGGGGTGAGCATCGCCCTCGAGCCGCACGACGACTTCGTCGGCTCGTCCGTGATCGCCGAGATCCTGCGGGCCGCGCCGCATCCGGCGTTGGGCGTGATCTGGGACATCGGCAACGCCACAGCCATCGGTGAGGATCCATCCGATAGTTACCTGCTATTGCATGAGCGTCTGAGTTACGTGCAGGTCAAGGATGGCCGTGGGCGCGGCGATCAGTGGCAGTTGACGCGCCTGGGTGATGGCGACGTGCCCCTGCGACGGGCTTTTGATCTGCTGGCCGCCGGCGGTTATCGCGGGCCTCTCAGTGTGGAGTGGGAGTACGCCTGGCATCCGGAGCTCGATCCGCCCGAGATCGCTTTGCCTCAGGCAGCGGCATATATCCGGGGTCTGTGGCGCGACGCGAACTCCGGGTCGCAGCTGTGATCCGTGTCCAAGATCCGGCATATGCCCAGGCATCAAGCTGGGCCTGTGCTTGAGCCCAGTCAGTGAGGCACCATGAAATTCGGATTCATCCCGACCGAGGGCGGCGCGTTCTTTCAGGAGGCGCTGGCAGAGGCCGTTCTCGGCGAGGAGCTGGGGTTCGATTCCGTCTGGCTCGAGGAGCATCACGGCATCCGGGATCATTACTGGCCGTCGCCGCTCCTGGCGCTGGCCGGCATCGCGACCCGCACCTCGCGCGTGTTGCTCGGCACCGACATCGTCGTCCTGCCGTTCTACCATCCGGTGCGCGCCGCCGAGGATGCGGCGTTGCTGGACGTGATGTCGAACGGGCGCGCGATCTTTGGGGCCGCCATCGGCTACCGGCCGCCCGAGTTCGAGTTGTACGGCGTGTCGCTCGACGATCGCGGCGCGCGCTATGCCGAGATGCTGACGATCATCAAGGCGTTGTGGACGCAGGAGAGCGTCGACTTCGCCGGGCGCTTCTACGCGATCAAGGGCACGATCGAGCCCAAACCCGCGCGTCCGATCCCGATCTGGCTCGGCGGATGGGGCGAGCTCTCGCTCAAGCGTGCGGCCCAACTTGGCGATGCCTGGGTGCCCGGCCCGACAGCCAGCCTCGAGAAGCTCCTCGCCGCGCAGAGCCAGTACCGCGCTGCCCTGGTCGCCGCCGGGAAGGATCCGGCCTCCGTGCCTACGCCCTTGACCCGCGAGGTGGTCATCGCCGAGACGCGTGAACAGGCCTGGGATCTGGCCGAGAAGTACGTCATGGTCAACTACCGCGACGAGTATGGGGGCGGGTGGAAGCACCCGTTGATCGGTTCGCAGGATCAAACCCCCGTGAACCAGCTGGCGGCGTTGACTCGTGATCGTTTCATCATCGGGGATCCCGACGATTGCGTCCGTGCGATCCGGCGGTTCTCCGAGGCCTTCGGCGTCGATCACCTGATCTGTCGGTTGTACTTCCCTGGCATGCCGCATGAGCACATCATGCGCGAGCTGGGTTTGCTGGCGCGCGAGGTCTTTCCGGCCTTCCGCTGAGTCGTCCAGCATGGATCCGCACCCGTCACTCGATTTCGCGCGCTCGCCATACACCGGCTGGACCCGCGCCCACTGGGTGCAGATCCTGGCCCGGATGACCCACGGCTTCGCGCTCGCGGCCGAGATCACGGGGTCGCCGGCGCGTGCGCTCTACCCCGACGACCGACGCGGTCTGCCCGATAGCGTGGACGGGCTCGAGTCTTTCGCCCGCATCGCGGCCGCCTGGGGCGCCTGGCTGCGCAACCCCACGAACCCGGCTCGCCTGCGTTTTCATGATCGCGAGCTGGATGTGGAGCAGCTGTTGCGTCGGGGCCTGCTCGAAGGCACCGACCCGGCCAACGCCCGCACCTACTGGGGCGACATGACGCACATGGATCAGCGCATTGTCGAAAGCGCCGATCTCGCCGTTGCTCTCTGGATGAGCCGCGCGCGTGTATTCGATCGATTGAGCCCGGCCGAGCAGACGCAGATCCTGGCGTGGCTGGGTCAGGTCGATGACAGGGGCACGTACCCCGACAACTGGATCCTGTTCACGGCCGTCACGCAGGCCGTGCGGCTGCGCCTGGGTCATCCGGCGCCTGTGGTTGATCTGGATGTCCGGCTGCAACAGGCCTGCGAGTTCTACCGCGGCGATGGCTGGTATGTCGACGGTCCGGCCAACGAGTACGAACTCTACAACGCCTGGATGTTCAACTGGCACTTCCTGCTCTGGGCCTGGATCGACGGCGATCGACGACCCGAGATTCGCCAGCGTGTGCTGGAGCGGGCGCGTTCCTTCATCGCCGGGTTCACGCATTTCTTCGGCGCCAACGGCTCGTACCCGGCCTGGGGCCGCTCGCTCGTCTATCGCTTCGCGGCCCTGGCGGCTTTCGCGACCGGGCACTTGCTCGGTGTGGCGCCGGCGGACCCCGGAGGGTTGCGGCGGCTCTCGAGCGGGTGCCTGAAATACTTCGACGAGCACGGTCTGTTCGACGCCGACAGACACTTCGTGCGGCAGGGCTATCACGGCGATTTCCCTGCGGCGGGCGAGCCGTATCTCTCGCCGGGCTCACCATACTGGTGTAGCCACGGCCTGTTTGCCCTGACCTTCGATGAGGGCGATGCGTTCTGGACAGCGCCTGAGGGTCCGTTGCCGGTGGAACGCGGAGACTACGAGATCGTGCTGCCGGCGCCGGGTTTCGTTGTGTCGGGCCGGCAGGCGACCGGCCAGGTGCTGCTGCTCAACAGCCGTAGCGGGCAGGAGCACGATGCCCCGCGCTACCACTACGCCGCCAAGTACGGCAAATTCGTTTACAGCACGCATTTCCCGTTCAACGTCGTCGCCGCCCACGGTTCACCGGCGCCGGATGCCATGGTCGCGCTCACGCGCGACGGCCAGGCCTTCGGGCATCGTGTGCGCACGCGTGACGGGGCGGCCGCGCCGGGCTTGATCTGGTGCAAGTATGAAGAGTTGATCGATGGCGAGCCGCAGCCGATGTGGGCCGCCGTGCTGCTCTGGCAAGACCTCCAGGTGCGTCTGGCACACATCCGGCCGACGTTCCCCGTGCGCGCTTTCGAAGCGCCGGGAGCCTTGGGCACTGAACGCCCGACCGCAATCGTGCGCCGATCAGACGGCCTCGCGGGTTGGGAATACGCTGAGGCGGAGGGCCGCGCGCTCGGGATCCGGCGCCTGTTGGGCTACGACGGGCAACTGGCCAGTGCGCCGTTCCGCGACCAATCGAACCTCAACCTCGCTTATCGCTATGCCGAGCAGCCCATGATGATGGAGACGCAGCCGAGTGTTGCGGCCCGGACCGTGGCAGCCGTGAGCCTGGTCCGCCCGGCGTCCTATGATCCCGAAATCGAGCTCGATGGGTTTGCGGTCGCGCCTGAGGGCGTCGACGGCTTCGAGATCCGATTTCCGGACGGCGGCGCGGCCTGGCTGGCCCTGGCCGAGACCCTGCCAACGACGACGACCGTGGCTGAGGTCGCCATCGACGGTATCGGTCTGAGGTATGCCCGGGTGAGCGCCGACCGCGGCGACGTCTGCGGCCTGGGTGTGACCCGGGTGGCCGGCATCGCCGAATTTGCAGAGCCGACGGCGTTTCGGTTGCGGCGCGCCGCAGAGGGCAGCGTGCGAGTGGCGACCGCCACCGGTGTGGCGCTGTCGCCCGATTGGCTCGGCGGCGCCGCGCACCGGGTCGAGGTGCTGACGCTCTCGGACGATTGGGTCGATGTGACGAGGGACTGTGGCGCGAGCGCGATCTCGGGCGCTGTCGTGCGGCACTGGGCTGAGCGCCATGAACGCACGCTGGTGGATTTTCGGGTGTCTCGATGATGGCACGGTGCGCGCCCTATCGAAAGCGCACCGTGCTGGCGCCTTCCGAAAGCGGTGGATCATGCCCACTTTCGATCTGACCGTGATGATGTACCACTACGTCCGCGATCCCGGCGACCTGTGCGAGGCCGGCACGGGCATCCGGGGTCTGAGTGTGGCGCAGTTCGAGGCTCAGGTGGAGCGGCTGGCACGCGAGCATGCCATGATCGCCTGGCCGGACCTGCGCGATCTCCTGATCGATGGGAAGCCGCTGCCGGCCTCCGCCTGCCTGCTGACGTTCGACGATGGCCTGCTCGATCACTACCACACGGTCTATCCGATCTTGCGGGCCCGCGGCCTCTCAGGCCTGTTCTTCGCGCTGGCGCGTGACGAGGATACCGGCCTGGCTCTGGGGCACAAGATCCACTTCCTGTTGCCCGTGCTTACGCCCCAAACGCTGCGTGATTCGGTTTGGAACTGGCTGAGCCCCGCGCAGCGGGAGCGGTTTCTGCTGGCCGAGGCCCGCTATCGAACGTACTTCAACACTGGCTCTCCCGAGGATGACATCCTGGTTCTCAAGTCTGTGCTGCAGCGGGATCTGGCCGACGAAGTTGAATGGATCTTGAGCAGGCTCTTTGAACGGCATATCGGCGATGAAGCGGCGACCGCGCGCGGCTTTTATCTCAGTCGGGATCAGATCGCGGCGATGGCTGCGGGCGGCATGCATTTCGGCGGTCACAGCCGCAGCCACCCGTGGTTCGACTGGATCGGCACAGCGGCCCAGGCGGAAGAGATCGCGGCCTCGGCCCGCTGGCTGCTCGGAATCGAGCCCGGCCCCTGGGCCTTTGCCTACCCCTACGGCGGGTTCAGCACACGATCGGCAGAATTGCTCCAGGCCCACGGCTTTGCCGCCGGACTGACGACGCACGAAGCGACGTCGCATTCGCAGCCATTCTTCATCGGACGCTACGACGGCGAGGCGCTGCCCGATACGTGGAGCGCGGTCGAGAACCGCCGAGGGCAATGCGATGGCTGAGGGTTCGAAGCTCAGGCTGGGCGTGATCGGCTGCGGCACGGCGGCCGTGCCCGTCTGCGCCGCGATCGCGGCTTCACAGGCGACCGAGCTGGTCGTGGTGCAGGACGCCAATCCCGACATGGCGCGCGACATGGCGACGCGGCATGGTGTTCGATGGGCGGTGGCCGTCGAGCATGTGCTGGATGATCTGGACGTCGAGGCCGTATACATCGCGGTGCCGCACCACGTGCTGGCGTCACTGGCCATGCAGGCGCTCACTGCCGGCAAGCACGTGCTCAGCGAGAAGCCCATGGCTATCCGGTTGGATGACGCCGATGCCCTGATCGCCCTGGCGGAGGAGCGCCGACGCACACTGGATGTTTTCTTTCAGATGCGCTGGGTCGACCCGTACGCGCAGGCCCGCGCGCTGGTGCGGGCCGGGGCGCTTGGCGAGATCATCGGCGTGCGCCTGCAGACCCTGATCGACAAACGGCCGGATTACTGGCGGNNAGCCAGCCGTGGCGGGCGAAGAAAGCCCAGGCCGGCGGCGGCGTGGTGCTGATGAACACCAGCCATGCGCTTGACGCGGTGCAGCACATCACCGGGCTCGATGTCTTCAGCGTCACCGCTGAGGTCGCTACGCTGGTCGCCGACGTTGAAGTGGAAGACACGGCGGCCGCGACATTGCGCTTCAGCAACGGGGCTGTCGGCAGCCTGTTCGCCGGCGCCCACATCGCCGGGGCGGAGCGCGCCGAGCGCATCGAGCTCTACGGCACACGTGGGCAGATCCAAGTGCCCGATCCGTACGGCGATGGCGCTCCGGCCGTGTATCTGCGTGAGCCCTGGGGCGATCTGGCCGCCGCCCGTTGGCACACCCTGCCCAGGGCGCCGACCGACGTGTACGCCAGGGCGGTCGAGACCTTTGCGCGAACGATACGCTCAGGCGAACCGACGACGACCGGCGCCCGGAACGCGCGCCAGACCCTGGCAACCGTGCTGGCGATCTACCAGTCGGCGGCCGAGCGCCAAACCATTCACGTGCCTGTTCGAGAGGTGCCCTATGCCTGAACTCGATCTTCGCGGGATCATCCCGGCCATCGTCTCGCCGATGACGCCCGGCGGCGAACTCGATCTGGCGAGCTTGCGACGTTACGTGGCCTGGCTTGTGCCGCAAGGCCCGATCGCGCTGGCCGTCAACGTCGACACGGGCGAGGGCCCGCACCTGACTCTGGACGAACGCCGGCTCATCCTTGAAGCCGTGGTGGATGAGGTCGCCGGGCGCTGCCGGGTGGTGGCCGGCGTCGGTGGCCCGTCGACGGCGCAAGGCGTGGCCAATGCGATCGGCGCCCGCGACGCGGGGGCGGACGCGCTTCTGGTCTTCCCGATCCCGACGTTCCTGGGGCAGCCGCTCAACCCCGAGGTGCCTTACCGCTACCATGCAGCGATCGCCGACGCCGCCGGGCTGCCGCTGATCCTGTTCCAGCTTCAACCGGCCCTCGGCGGTGTCTTGTTCTCGACCGAGGTCCTGCATCGCCTGATCGCGATACCGCAGGTCTTGGCGATCAAAGAAGCCAGCTTCGATGCGATGCGGTTCCTGCAGGTCAAAGCGGACCTTGAAACGGCATCGCGCCGGATCACGCTGCTGACCGGCAACGACAACTTCATCTGCGAGAGCCTGCTGCTGGGCGCCGAGGGCGCGCTGCTGGGGTTCAGTACGCTTGGCACGCGCGAGCAGGTCGAGATGTTGGCGGCCGTGAAGGTCGGCGACATCCAGCGCGCGCGCCAGATCGGCGATCGGCTGCAGCCGTTGGCGAACGTCATCTTCGCGCCGCCGGTTCCCGACTACCGCACCCGCACCAAGGAAGCATTGAAAATGCTGGGCGTGATCCCCGAAGCCGCGGTGCGGCTGCCGTTGTTGCCGCTGAGCGACGCCGAGCGCGAAGGCGTCCGGCTCGCTCTGATCCGGGCCGGCCTCCTGGGAGCGTGAGATGAACCTTCGTTTCGATCCAGGCTCGATCGAGCGCTTCAAGACCGAGATCAGCGCCATCCCCGGTTACCCGGCGGGTGAGGCTTTGCCGATCCTGGACATGGTTTTCGAATCGGGCGCCATCTTCAGGCTGCCGGCCCTGTTGACCCTTGCCGGCGCTGATCCGGCGCGGCCGCTGCTGGTGGTGATGGATGACACGATGATGCGGCGCGCTGGCGAGGAACTCAAGCCGCTCATCCTGAGCCTGCTGCGGCAGGCGGGTTGGTCGCCCGAGCCGCTTGTCCTCGCGCCGGACGCGACAGGCCAGGTTCACACCGACTTCGCCCAGATCGGGCGCGTCAAGAAGCGGCTGCAGCCGAACCTGGCCGTGCTCTCTGTCGGCTCGGGCGCCGTGACTGACATCGCCAAGCACGCCTGCTACGTGTTTCAGCAAGAGCACGGCGTCGCGCCGTTGCCGTTCGTGGTCTATCAAACCGCCAACAGCGTCAGTGCCTACACGTCGAACATGGCGCCGACGTTCGTCGACGGCGTCAAGCGCACGCTGGCCTCGCGCTATCCCGACGTGCTGGTGTGCGATCTGGAGACTCTGCGTGACGCCCCCTACGAGATGACGGTCGCCGGTGTCGGGGATCTGCTCGCGGCGTTTGGCAGCTACGCGGATTGGTGGCTGGCCTGTCACCTGGGCATTGACCCGTCGTATACCGAGTTCGCTCAGACGCTCATGGGGCCACTCGACGAGATCTTCCTCGAGCGTGCCGAAGCGATCCGCAGCCGGTCGCTCGACGGCATGGCTGATCTGGCGAAGCTGATCGCGCTCGGTGGCCTGGCGATGTCGCTGTCGCACGCCACGGCGCCGCTCTCCGGCTACGAGCATGTCATCTCGCATGTGCTGGACCTCATGGCCGAAAGGGCGCATCGGCCGCTGGCGCAGCACGGCACCCAGGTGGCGCTGGCGACGCTGCTCACGACGTCGGCCTACCGTGTCTTTGTCAACCGATTTGAACCGGCCCGCGTCGTCGTCGCGCAGTGTTTCCCAACCGAGTCCGTGATGAAAGCCCGGATCGAGACAGCTTTCCAAGCGCTCGATCCAAGCGGCCAGGTCGCCGCCGAGTGCTGGTCGGACTATCGAATCAAGCTGGAGGCCTGGCACGCGCGGCGGAACAGGTTCGAAGCGGTGCTGAACGACTGGCCACAGGTCAAGAACACGCTAGAGGCGCTGACGCGTCCGCCGGAGCTCGCCCGCCGAATTTTGGAGTCAGTCGAGTCCCCGCTCCATTTCGACCAACTCATACCACCGCCCACCATGGCCGACGTGCGCTTCGCCTTTTCGCATGCGCCGTTGATCCGGCGACGCCTGACGCTGGGCGATCTACCGCTGTTCCTTGGTTGGGAGCCGGAGGCGTGGTGGACGCAGGTGAGCGGCGAGTCGGCACGCTAGCTTGGAGACATGGAGGCGATCATGGAGCAAGAGAATCCAATGCCTGAGCTGATCATCATGCTGACGCATCACGACGAGACAGTGCGCGATGCGCTGCAGCGCTTCGACCAGTTGAAAGACGTACCAGTGAAGCACTGGGGCTTCAAGGACGTCGGCCTCCCCCCGGCTGAGATGGGCCGTCTGGTCGCCGCGATGAAGGCCGCGGACAAGACGACGTACCTCGAGGTCGTCAGCCTGACCGAGGATGAAGGACTGCGCGGCGCGCGTCTGGCTGTCGAACTCGGCCTGGACGTGTTGATGGGCACCGTATGGTTCCCCTCGATCGGCGCCTATCTGCAGGATAAGCCCATCCGCTACTACCCATTCCCGGGGCACGTTCATGGTCACCCCAGCATCCTCGACGGCTCGATCGAGGCCATCGTGGCGGATGCCCGGCGACTGCAGGCCACGGGCGTTCACGGCCTGGATCTGCTGACCTACCGCTACACCGGCGACGCCTTCCGTCTGTTGAGCGAGGTCGTGGCAGGCGTCCGGATCCCGCTTGTTTCGGCCGGCAGTATCGCGTCGTTCGAACGCATCGTCGAGGTGCGTCGGGCCGGCGCCTGGGGCTTCACGATCGGCTCGGCGTTCTTCGAGCGTGCGTTCGTGCCGGCCGGGTCGTTCAACGACAACGTGCTGGCCGTCGTCGATTGGCTACAGCGAGGATGATTGGCCCAAGACAAGCCCCGCTCTACAGATCCAGCGTCAGGCTGATCGGGCAGTGGTCGGAGCCGAGCACGTCGTCGTGCACCTCGGCGGCCGTGACACGCGGCAGGAGCTCGGGGGTGACGAAGAAGTAATCGAGCCGCCAGCCGACGTTGCGCTCGCGGGCGCGCGAGACCTGGTCCCACCACGTGTACTTGACCGCTTCGGGGTGCAGGTGGCGGAAGGTGTCGGTCAGGCCGGCCGTGTAGAACTCACCCATGGCCTCACGCTCGATGGGCATGAACCCGCTGGTCTTGACGTTTTCTTTGGGGCGGGCGAGGTCGATCTCGGCGTAGGCCGTGTTGACGTCGCCGCAGACGATCACCGAGCGCCCAGCGGCCCGATACGCCTGAACCCGCGTCAGGAAATGCCTGTAGAACGCCAGCTTGTGATCGACCCACTCCGGTCCGCGACCGCCGTTGGGGAAGTAGATGTTGAAGAGCACAAAGGCGCCATGGTCCTGGATCAAGGTGCGCCCTTCGTGATCGAAGCGTGAGTCGCCCAGGCCGCGCTCGGATGACGTCGGCGCCCGACGCGCGAAGGTCGCCACGCCGCTGTAGCCCTTCTTCTCCGCCCAATCCCAATGGGTGACATAGCCGGCAGGCTCATGCAGCTTCGCCGAGAGTTGGTCGGGGTGCGCCTTGGTCTCCTGCACAGCGACGATGTCGCCGCCGCTCGCGGCCAGCCAATCGAGGAAGCCTTTCTTCTCCGCGGCGCGGATGCCGTTGACGTTCCAGGAAATGAGTTTGAGCATGATGGGTCCCTTCGCCGTTCGGCCTTCGTCCGCGATCACTCCGCCGGAACGTTCAACGTCCCACGGCAGGCTGTCGCCCCACAGCCGCAGCGCTCCTTCGGGCCGTTGGCGTCGTAGGCGTAGTCGATGGTGAGTTCTTCGTCGAGCGCGATGTCGCGCACCGTGACGATGAAGGCGCGATCCTCTTCGAAGTCCCAGTCGCAGTTCGGCTCGCAGCAGTGGTTGATATAGATGCTTTCGTTGCCGCCGACCCAGCCGTCGATGGCGCGCTCCTCGTCGAGCCAGAGTGTGAAGATCGCGGGACGGGTGGTGTCGGCCTCGCGGCGGATGGCTTCAGCGGCCGGGATGCGCTCGCCGATGTACTCGCGCACCCGCACGCCGCTCGAGATCGGCGCGGCGGCGTAGCACCCCAGGCCGTGGATCGGTGAGTAGTCGATGCGTAGTTGAGGTTCCATCGGCCGTGATTATACTTGCCGACATGTCGATCCATCGAACCGCTTTGCTCAACAACCTGTGTGCGACCCTATTGCTGGCCGCTGTCGGCCTCGCCGCCTGTCAGACTTCAACGCCGACAAGTGCGCCGACGGCTCCCGTGGTCACACCGACCCTGGCGCCGATCACGCCCCCGCCCGCGCCGACCTTTGCGCCGATCAAGTCGCCCGACGGGCTGGTCGTCGCGTTCGTCGCCGACGGCACGTTGTGGCTGTGGCGCACGGGTGAGGATCCTGTACCACTGACCACGGCCGACGCCTTCCCCGCACCCACGCTCTCGAGCGACGGCGCCTGGATCGCGTTTACGCGTTCTGGCGGCGTGTTGACGATCGCGACCACCGGCGCCGATGAGCGCGTGGTGCCGTTGGCGGGCGGGATCGGTCAGTACACATGGCGGCCGGGCGCCGCCGAGCTGGTCCTGACGATCGCGGTGGCTGCCGAGACGCAGCTGCAGGTATTCGACCCCGCGACCGGTGGCCTGTCCGAGGTCGGGACCTTTGGCGCCGACGCCGCCTTCACCTTCGCGCCCGATGGCGCACACCTCGCGCTGGCCACACCCGATCAACTGCAGTTGCTGACGGCCGCGGGCGAACCTGCTGGCGAGCCGCTCGATTACCCGGCCATCGCGATCAGCGACACCCAGAACTGGCGGCCGACGCCCGTCTGGCTCGACGTGGAGACCGTCAGGCTCTTCACGATCACCAGCGCCGACGAGGGCGCCGAGACCGTCGTGTGGGAGGTGTCCGTCGCGGGTGCGTCGACCGAAGTCGCGCGTCAGCCCGGCGCGGCCTTCGGCGGGCTGCTGGCGCCGGATGGCGCGCGGTTGCTCTTCAGCCAGACCGATCTGACGTTGGGGCTGTGGGAACTCGAGGCCGGCACGGCCCAGACCGCGATCGACGCGCCAGGCGCGGCTGCGCTGGCCTGGGCGTCGGCCGAGGCCTACGTCTACACGGGCATCGATCCGCTGCAGCCTTTTGTTCAGGCCGTCGCGCCCGAAGCGTTGCCGCGCCCGATCGGGCAGGGCCAGGTGCTGGCGTTGAAGTGGCTCACTGGAGAGTGGGTGCTGTACTCGGCGACAGCCGACGCCGGTGAGCAATTGCGGCTGGCCGAGGTCGGCGGCGTCGATAGCCTGCTGGGGATCAGCGGCGTCGGCGCGATCGGATACGACGCATTGATCGCGCCGCCTTAGGGCGTTGTCGGCGTCGCCACCACGATCACGACGTCGGTGAACCCGAGCGAGCGCAGCAGGCGTTCGAGCACGTTGTTGGCGTTGGTCTGCGCTGTGGAGAGGATCCCGTCTTCGAGCGCGCCATTGCGGATCTCGTCTTCCGCCACCTGTCGCGCCTGGGTCTCGAGATTGATGTCGCCCTTGGTGAACAACCCGGTCGCGCGTTCATAGACGTACGACTTCTCGTTGTCCAATCGGGTGACGAAGATCTCGGCGGACGGCACGATCACGGTGACGCGGCCATCGCTCGAGACAAGCACGTCGCTGGGGCCCATCTTCGAGAGATCGACGCCCGCGATCACCTCGCCGTGCGCGACGAACAACAATCGATCGCCAAGCAGCGGGCCAAAGACGCCCTGGCCTGTCTCGGCGCGGATGACTTTTTCGATCGTGTACTGCACGCTCTCCAGCCGGGCCAGCGATTGCACAGAGCGCACGACCGTGACCGAGTCGGGGTAGATGGTCGGCGTCGGGTTGAAGAGCGCCTGGACCTCGGTCGCCACGCCGTTGCTCGGGCCGGCCACCGATTGCACGCCCTGGCGCACCGAACTCACCAGCGCCCAGCCGGTCAGCGCCGCGATGATCAGCAGACCCACAACAAGAAGATTGGCGAACCAGCGCGACATAGTCCCTGCCTCATTGAACCGAGTCTGAAAGCGCGAAGCGGCATCTCCACGCGCACGCACCCGTCTTCGGCACACGGCATCAATAACGACGAATCATTATAATGCCTGCATGGTCATCGGCTTATGTGTGGTCGAGCTGTCGCTTGAGGGATGTCGTTCGCTCAAAGAGAAGCGCAGCTTGATCAAGCCCATCCTGGCGCGTTTGCCAAAGGAATTCAACCTGGCCGTGGCCGAAGTGGGTGGCCAGGATGCCTGGGCCGCGGCCGAGATCGCATTGGTTAGCGTCTCGGCCGGCGATACCGGCAAGATGCACGGCCTGCTCGAGCACGCAGCAGACTGGCTCGAGACGCATTTCCCGGATGTAGAGGTTGTGGGCACGCGGATCGAGCTCCTCTGACGGGGTACAAACTTTACGTCTATTTTATGTTGGAGTCGACGATAATTCCCCTGTCTGGCCGCTGTGGTCCGCAAATTGCAGGGCGTTAGGTGCATCTGGCGCTTCTCGAGCCGCATGGGAGCGGCCGTGTTCCGGGCCGGCGCCATCATGGGATATTTCGCATGGCAGTTCGACGTCTTATACCCTGGATTGTGACCCTATCGCTGGCCCTGGCGGGCTGTCGTGGCGCCGGTCTGACCCTGCCTGGCATGGAGGGTGAGCCGGAGGCGAGCGCGACGCCCGAACGGCGCGCGTTGCTGCGCCAATCGACCGGACAGGTCGAGGCGCGGCTCGACTCCGAACAGGATTGGGGCGGCGCCGTCATCGGCCTGGAGCTTGATCAGGGCAGCCAGCTCCGCACCGTCGGCGACGATAGCTCTGCTTTCATCCAGCTCACCGAGGGCAGCAAGATCAGGGTTGGCCCCGACAGCAACGTCACGTTCAACTTTCTGAACCCGTTCATGGACAGCAAGCTGACGGCGATGGCGCTCTCCGAGGGCCAGACCTATATCATGCTGAGCGACGGCCAGATCGATGTCGAAACGCCGGCCGGCCGCGCCTCCGCGCTCAAGGGCTATATGGGCGTCGGCTACGATCCTGAGACGCAAACCATCACGGTCACCTGCCTGCAGGGGACGTGCAGCATCAATCAGACCTTCATCCCCGAGGGCTTCAAGTTCGTGCAGACGCAGCTCGAGGACGCTAAACCCGTGCCCATGGAGGCCGCCGATTACGGCACCTGGGTGCGGGATGTGCCCGAGGCCGAAGCGCTTGGGCCGCTTGTCGCCGGTGCGGAAGAGCCTACTGAAGTCGCGCCCGCGACCGAGATCGCGCCCGCGACCGAGATCGCGGCAGTGACCGAGCCTGCGCCCACCGAACAGCCCACAGAGTCCGCGCCGACCGAACCGGCCACTGAGGTCGTGGCCGAGACCCCGACCGAGGTGCCCGCCACGCCGACAAGCGAGCCGGCTACCCCGACCGAGGCCCCCACTGAAACCGAGGCGCCTGCCACGCCGACCCTCGCGCCGACCGTGGTGCGCACCGCGACGAAGGCCGCCGGTCAGGCGACCAGCCGCCCGCTTCCGACAAGCACGGCCTATCCATCGATCGGCACGCACCGCGTGCTCCCCGGCGAGACCCTGTATTGCATCGGTCGTGGTTACGGGGTGTTGCCCTCGGTGATCGCGAGCGCCAATCGCATCACGGTGGCCGAGTCGTTGCGCGCCGGCACCGTGCTCTCGATCCCCGCGGCGCGTTGGATCAGCATCCAGTCCGGTCCGGTCTGCGCCACCCAGTTCACCTCGCCGTATCCGGGCCTGCCCTACAATCCGCCGGTCTACCCGACGGTTGGCCCGGCTCCGACGACGGCGCCCGGCGTGACGGCGACGGCGCCAGTCGCAGCCCAGCCCCTTGTGCTCAACGAAGTGGCTGCACTGTGCATCGGGGGCTGCACCGAGGGCGCGACCTATCGCGTGCGCATCATCGTCAATGCCGCGGGCGGCGCAGGGTCGCTGAAGTACTCGCCCGGCCAGCAATACGATCTCGACTTCCCTCGCTGCACCAAATCGAGCGGGGTCGTGACTGTCACGTCGGCCGATGGCCAATCGGTAAGCGGCTCGTGGGTCTACGACGACTCGGCCTGCAGCACCGGTCTTGTCACGCCGACACCCTGACCAGATCTGATCAGCTACGGGCGGGCATCATTGCCCGCCCGTTTTGTTTCACCGGGAGGCCACCGATGGAATTCGCATATCTGATCACCATGGTCGTCAGCCTTGTCGCCTGCCTGGGCGGCATCGGCGTCGCAGTTGGCGTCGCCACGGTCCTGCTGCTTCTGACAGGGCACGGCGTGCGCCGGAGTTTCAACAACGGCTTTCTTCTGGGGGCCATGCCGCTGTTCGTGCCTGCCCTTCTGATGGCCTGCAATCTGGGGTTCTTCCTGCCGACTTTCGAGGTGGTGCGCGAGGGTGTGGTTACCACGGGCACGGTGGTCGATTACGAAGAGAACAACAACGAGGGCGTCTCCTACGCGTCGATCATCGACTTCGAGACGGCGGATGGGGATAAGGTGCGTTTCACCGATACGTCAGTCAGCAGCAACCCGCCAAGGCATGTGATCGGTCAGGAGGTCGGCGTGATCTACATGGCCGACGATCCCGAGCGCGCCGTGGTCCGCGATGTTTTCTGGTGGTTCATCCCGGCATTGTTGCTCCTGGTCGCCGGCCTTGCCGCATTGATCGGCTATGGGCTGGCCTGGCGCGCGTACCGTCAGGACAAATGGTCGACCCTTGACTTCCTTTTCGACCTGTTCTAGATCGACCGCGGCGCGGGATACAATAGATTCCCTAACCTACTGGAGGCGAGTATGGATACCCCTGGTTTGAAGATCGAGAAACTTGTCGAGGGCACAGGCGCGGCGCCCAAGACCGGCAATACGGTTCAAGTTCACTACACAGGCTGGCTGTTGGACGGCACCAAGTTCGACAGCTCGGTCGATCGGGGTCGGCCCTTCGAGTTCCGTCTCGGCGCCGGCCAGGTCATCGCCGGCTGGGATCAGGGCGTGGCGCAGCTCAAGGTCGGCGATAAGGCCCGTCTGACTCTCTCGCCTGAGATGGGCTACGGCGCGCGCGGCGCGGGTGGTGTCATCCCGCCGAATGCCACGCTGATCTTCGAGGTCGAGTTGTTGGCGATCAAGTAAGGCGTGGAGCGGAGAGCGTGAGGCGTGGTGCATTGGGCGTTATGCGAGATACGTAGGGCGTGTGGGCTATTACGCCTTACGCTTCCCGCTCTCTGCCCCACGCCTCACGTTCCCCGCATGCCCCTATGACACAGCGCGCCGCCTCTCCACCGATGACCCGCACCGGCATCGTGCTTGGTTGCCTGGCCTGGCTGCTTGTCGTGAGCCTGCCGGCTGCGGCGCTTGTGCTCTTTGCGACAGGCGAGATCGCCTGGCGGCGTGGCCCGTTGGGCCTGGAGACCGACCGGCTCTTCCTCGTCCGTGAGCCGGCGTATGCCGGCCTGGCCCTCGAGACGACGCGGCTCAACGACACAAATGCGGCGGCGGTCTGCGCGACCACCACCATGACGTACTGGCTCTGGCGCAACGCTGAAGACGCCAATCCAAACATCACGTATTGTCAGTGTTTTGATCGACTCGGCGCGCCGCTCGGCGCATGTCCTTGAGCTCAAACGCCTGTCAGACCCGCCGCGCTCGCACACCCTGAACGGGTGGTTGCACACTCTCGTCCTTCCCACCTTTGGGTAGTTTCGATACAATCGGCCAAATCCAATTCGCCGATTGTCTGTCGGAGATATCCACATGGCCAATGAGCGACCGCAACTGGAAGGTGAAGTCTACTATCCCGATGTCAGCGTTGTTACGAACGCTCACATCCCCGATTGGGAGGCGGTCGCCGAGTATGCGCGGCAGGATCTGCAGGGCTTTTGGGGTCAGCGCGCCGAAGAGCTCGAGTGGTTCGAGCCCTGGCAGGCCGTGCTCGACGACAGCAATAAACCGTTCTTCAAGTGGTTCGTCGGCGGCAAGACCAACATCGTCCACAACTGCATCGACCGCCATCTCAAGGGCTGGCGCAAGAACAAACTCGCCCTGATCTGGGAATCCGAGGACGGGCGCGAGAACCGCACCTACTCGTACTTCAGCCTCAACCGCGAAGTCCATAAGATGGCCAACATCCTCAAGGCCATGGGTATCACGAAGGGCGATCGCGTGACGATCTACCTGCCGCGCATCCCCGAGATCGTGTTCGCGATGTTGGCCTGCGCCAAGATCGGGGCCGTGCACTCGGTGGTCTTTGGCGGGTTCTCGGCCGATGCGCTCCAGGGTCGGATCGACGACAGCGAGTCGAAGCTCGTGATCACGTCCGACGGCAGCTGGATCAACGGCAAGGTCTTCGAGCTCAAGAAGATCGTGGATGAGGCAGTCAAGCGCAGCCCGACTGTCGAGAACGTCATCGTGGTGCGGCGCACCGGCCATGAGGTCGCGATGGATCCGCTCCGCGATCACTGGTACCACGATCTGACCGCGCTGCCGATCGCCAACGGCAAATGCCCAACCGAGGTGCTCGACGCCGAGGATCCGCTGTTTATCCTTTACACCTCCGGGAGCACAGGCAAACCCAAGGCCATCCTGCACACGCACGGCGGCTACATGGTCGGCACCTACACGACCCTGCGCTATGTGTTCGACATCAAGGACGACGACCGCTGGTGGTGCACGGCCGACCCGGGCTGGATCACGGGGCATTCGTATCTGGTGTATGGCCCGATGCTCAACGGCGCGACGTCGTTCATGTTCGAGGGCGGCCCGGCGTACCCGTATCCGAACCGCTGGTGGCAGTTGATCGAGCGCTATGGCATCTCGATCTTCTACACAGCGCCGACCGCGATCCGCAGCCTNNGGCAGACCGAGACCGGCATGTTCCAGATCACGCCCACGCCAAGCGTCCCGCTCAAGCCGGGCTCGGGCACGCGTCCGTTCTTCGGACAGGAAGCCGAGATCCTCGACGAGCACGGCAATCCGGTGCCTGACGGCGAAGAGGGTTTCCTGGTGCTCAAGAACCCGTGGCCGGCGATGATGCGCACGATCTACGGCGACGA
>DKKP01000411.1:20504-20699 GCA_002455335.1 Anaerolineales bacterium UBA6663
GGCCGCGGCCATCGGGCTGCCGCACGAGATCAAGGGCAACGCGATCTTCACTTACGTCGTGTTGCGGATGGGCTTCACGGGCAACGAGGCGCTCGCCGATGAGCTGCGCCAGCATATCTCGGTGCATCTGAGCCCGATCGCCAAGCCCGACAAGATCGAGTTCGCCGACAAGCTGCCCAAGACCCGCTCGGGCAA
>DKKP01000375.1 GCA_002455335.1 Anaerolineales bacterium UBA6663
GCACACGAGCTCGGCGCGGCCGCCTATGCGATCAAAGCGGTGCGGGCGGCCGCGCCCGAGGATGGCGCCGACGCCGGGCGACACGAGTGCCGCTGGCAGCGGGAGCAGCTTCCGGAATCGATTCGCGACCTCGTCCTCGACGATCAACGCCTGCGCAACGCCATCTGCTGGTCGGTCTTCGAATGATCAACGCCTGACGCTGACCGCGTTCGTGACTCCTCGACCCCGCGTTGACCGACCGCGGCGAGGTGTGCGAGCGCGCGACGTCAGGGTGCGCGGATTGCGCAGCGGGGCGACTTTGTGGCCCGGAGGGGCGGGNNGCCATCCGCACAATCCGCGGTTGAGAATCCCACGCCAGGCACTCGGTGTCGTCGGGACGGTCTTCTGGTACGATCGCGGCGCAACCAGCGCCGAGTACGTTCGCTACGGGCCGCCAACTACAGGACAAGGATCCCATCGATGAGCCAGAGCATCATGTCCGAGATCGCCATCCGCTATCGCCAAAACCAGGACGCCCTGCTCGAGCTCGTGGGCGGCCTCGGCGACGACCAGATCGCGTGGACGCCGAACGCCACGACGCCCTCGATCGGGTTCCACGTCTGGCACATGGCGCGTTGGGCCGACTACCTCCAGGAGTTGTTTCATGGCCGAGGAAGCCAGATCTGGGAGCGTGAGGATCTGGCGACCCGGTGGAACCTGGCGACCGCCAGCCTCGGCTATGCCCAGACCGGCATGGAGATGGATCAGGCCAGCATGCTGGCGCTGCGCCTGCCCACCAAGGACGTGCTGCTCGACTACGTGCGCCGAACCTTTGCGGCAGCCCAACAGGCCGTGGCGACGCTCGGCGACAGCGATTTCTTCGCCGTCTACGCGTGCTTCCATGGCGAGGTCTGGCACGACGGCCAGATCGGCCCGATCGTGGTGACGTGGATGACGCACGACAACCGCCATCTCGGGATGGTCGAGTGTCTGGTCGGCCTGCAGCACATGGCCGGTAGCGCTGACGCCTAGGCTCCGACCCGGCCGGAGCGCCACCTCCGCCAGCCGGCGCGGGCCCCGAGCGCGACCAGCGCGCCGATGGCCAGACCAGCGATGCCGAGGATCAGCCGCGCAATTCCGGAGAGCCCGATCATCGGGCGAAACGACAGCGGCGTGTCGACATACCCCGACGCGTCAGCCACCCCGGTCGCGTAGTAACTGGTCGCCAGACGTTCGAAGGCCGCGGGCTGACCGGCCATGATGTCGTCCACATGCCCCAGTTCCTTGAGCAGCACATACTGAGCATTGCTGTAGTAGGGGCGCGTCTCTTCGAGGTTGGTGGGCGGCGTCGAGAAATCCACTGTGCCGTTGACGATGAGCATCTCGGCCGCGCTTGGTTGTAGTTCGCGCAGCTCAGGCGCGATGGGCGTGATCGGCCATCCGGCGTTCAAGGGCCAGAGCAACTCAGACAGCGGCGCGCCCAGCGGCGACGTCGCCGGGAACAGATCGCCCAGACCCTGAAACACCGCCAGATCCGCGCTGCCGCCCTTGCTAAGCTGATCACCAAGCACGATCTGATCGACCGGGAAGAACAGACGCATGATGGCATTCAGAAGCGCGAGCCCAGCCGCGTCGCCCTCGGCCGCTGCCAGATAGGCGTCGACCCCAAGCGGGATCGTGTTCCGGCTGAAGAACAGGAAGTGCAGACCCACCCGCACCGTGCCCGGGTCGATGGGCAGGCCCAGCCATTGCTCTGGCATGGCATGGCTCACCGAGCGGAACGTCTCGGCCAGGTCGGGTGTGCTGGCCCGACAATCCGGATCCGCCGCACACAGCCTGGCCAGATAATCCAGGCGCTCATCCAGCACTGCGGGATCGAAGACGAAGCGCCCGGGCGGGTTGACGCTGACCAGGATCGAACGACCGAGACGCTCGGGGTGCCGATAGGCGTAGAGTTGTGCGATACGGGTGCCGTAGCTCACGGCCAGGAAGTTGACGCGTTCATACCCCAGCGTGGTCCGGGCGAGCTCGAGATCGGCGATCACGTCGGAGAGGGTGTAGTGGGTGAGGTCAACGCCCTCGGCCTGAAGCCGCTCGGCGCAGCGCTGCATGGCCGCTGCGGCCTCGGCCTGAGCGTCCGAGTCGAGGACGCCGACGCCCAACGCGCGCTTGAGCACGGCCGCGGCCTCGGGACAATCCAGGCGCACAGGTCCATCCACGCCGCGATAGCCCACGAGCACGACGTCGTGGTCGCGCCGCAGCCAGGCTGGCGGCCGGTAGTTGAGGTTCGACGAGCCAGGGCCGCCTTCGAGCCAGAACACAGGCTCCTTCGGCGATGGGCCGGTGGCGGGCAGACGCACCACGGGCAAGGCGATGAGCCGGGAGCCCGCGTCGGTCGCGGCTTCGGGGACGGCCATCATCCAGCACTCGGCGTCGTCAGGAAGATCTGGCAGGCACCGGCCTGCGTCAATCAACGTGCCCGGAGGCGTGTCGGCCGGAATCGTCGGCCACGGGGCCGGGGCTGTACAGGCGAGAAGCAGAAGGGGCAGGGCCAGGAGCGTGAATGTGTGGGGCAGGCTGTCCATGTTGATTCCTTCAGGTGGAGACTATGCCCATCAGGATAAGGACAGCCGCCATCCGGTGCCCCACATACCGTATGTGGTTTAGATGTGGGATTGAGCTCGGGGCGCCTTGCGCCTCACACGTCGGAAGATTTGGCGTTTGATCGATAGGATGGCACAATTCCGGCGCAGGCCATGGACACCCTGATCACGACCAAACTCACGCCGCCGACGGCGCGCCCCGGGCAGGTCGTGCGCGAGCGCCTCAATGCGCTTCTTTCAGCTCCGGATCGACCGCTGGTGGTCGTGTGCGCGCCGGCCGGCTATGGCAAGACCACGGTCGTCGGGCATTGGTTGGCCGGGTGCGGGCGCCCGACGGCCTGGCTCTCGCTGGACAGGGGCGACGATGCGCCCACGGTGTTCATGGCGTATCTCCTGGCCGCCCTGCGATTGGCCCATCCTGGGTTTGGGGCCGGTCTGCGCGACACCCTGGCCGTCGGCGGACCGACCCAACCGGACCGTTGGGCCGCGGCGCTGATCAACGACCTGGCCGAAGCGGCGCGCCCGTTGTCGCTTGTGCTCGACGACTGGCAGGTCATCACCGACCCGGCGATCTCCCACGTCATCCAGCGCCTTGTCCAACATCCACCGGCCGGACTTCAGCTGATCCTGATCACGCGCGAGGAGCCCGACCTGCCGCTGGCGCGTTTGCGGGCGCAGGGCGCATTGCGCGAACTGCGCGCCGCCGATCTGCGCTTCACACGTGATGAAACCAGCCGGTTCCTGCAAGACACGATGGGGCTCGCGCTGAGCGATCGCGACCTGGCACTGCTCGAGACGCGCACTGAAGGTTGGATCGCTGGGCTGCACCTGGCCGCGCTATCGCTGCGCGGCGCCGACGACTCGGCTGCGCAGGTGGCTGCCTTCACGGGGCGCCATCCGACCGTGTTGGCGTATCTGCTTGAGGACGTCCTCCTCCGGCAACCGATCGAGCTGCAGACGTTCCTGCTCGAGGCCGCGGCGCTCGATCCGCTGACGGCCGAGTTGTGCGACCATGCGCTTGGCCGCGACGACAGCGCCGAGGTGCTGGCGCGGCTGACAACGGCCAATCTGTTCGTCAACCCGCTCGACGAGGAGCAGCGCGTCTTCCGCTTTCACCCGTTGTTCGTTGACCTGCTGGACACGCAGCTGGCGCGACGCGACCCAGCCCGCAGGGCCGCGATTGCGTGCCGGGCCGCGCACTGGTTGGAGGCGCACGGACGGCCGTCTCAGGCCGTGGCACAGGCCCTGCGTGGCGGCGATACCGAGTCGGCCGCTGATGTGATCGAGCGGCAGGCGCGGGCCGCGATCAGGCGGGGCGAACAACGCCTGGCCGGCCACTGGCTGGAGGCCCTCCCGGAGACCGTGATTCGACGGCGTCCACGGCTGTGCCTCGATCGGGCCTGGGTGCACTTGCAGGCCGGCCAAACCGCCTCGGTGGGTCAGTGGCTGGATGCCGCTGACTTGGCGCTCCCCGCCGTGGCCGAGGGCCTGCGCAACAACCTGCACGGTGAGTTGCTTACCCTGCGGGCCTACCTGGCCGCCGGCGAGCCCGAACAGGCCCTGACGCTCGTGCGGCGCGCCATGGCCCTGATCGCCAACGATGAACACGAAGTCAACGGCCTGATCCACGTGGCCATGGCGGCGCACCATCGGACGCTCGGGGACTACAAGTCCGCGCTTGATCGGTCCATCGCTGCCATGCCCGCCCTGTGGGCGTCCGGCAACATCGCCACGGCGCTGATGCTGGCCGGCGAAGTCGTCTTGCTCAGCCGGATCACGGGTGACCTCGGTCGGGCCGAGACCTTCTGCCGAAACCTGTTGAGCCGAGCCGAGGCGGCCGGGCTCGCCCAGGTGATCGCGGTGGGCGTGGTGTATCTGGCGTTGAGCGAGATCGCGCTCGAGTGTGGCGATCTGGCGCGCGCGCGCCACCTGCACGCCGCCGCGTTGGCACGCGACACGTTCGGCGAGCTGGCGTCCAGCGAGTTCGGGTTGTTTCTCGGGACGCGGTTGCGGATCCTGGAGGGCGATGCCCATGCGCTCGACCCGGTCCTGTCGGCATTTGAGCCGGGTCTGGTTGACACGACCCCACTCAATCCTCTCGCCGTGATCTGGGTTGCCAGTCTGCTCCTCGAACACGGCCAGCCCGGTAACGCCGAGCGCTGGCTGGCCCGGCTGCGCCCGCATCTCGATTCTGGCGACACCCCGGCGACGCTCGAGGCCCGGTGCCTGGTCTTCCACCAGCGCGTCCTGGCTGGCCTCGGCTGGCAGACGCCCGATGCCTGTCGGGCGCTCATGGCGCTGGGCCGGAGCCTGGTGCAAGAGGCGGCCCAGCTGGGTTGGCAGGGCCTGCTGGCCGAGGTGCTCGCCCTGAACGCCCTCCTGGCGTTCTCGATCGACGACCGCGCCGGCGCCCTGGCGGATCTGGGCGCCGCCTGTGCCACGGCCGAGCGCGATCGGCGGGTCTTGCTGTTTGCGACGAAAGGCGAGGCGATGGCCGCGGCCCTGCGCGCCGCGCTGCAGGCAGGCGTCGGGCCAGCGCCGTTTATTCGCGACGTGCTCGGCGTCTTCCCGCGCAGTCCGGAACCCGGCGCCGAGGCTCCAGATCTGGTCGAGCCATTGACCCGGCGCGAACGATCCATCCTGGGCTTGTTGGTCGAAGGCCTGACGTACGCCGAGATCGGGCGTCGGCTCGTGATCAGCGTGAACACCGTCCGTTACCACATCAAGTCGCTCTACGGAAAGCTCGGTGTCGCCTCCCGGTCGCAGGCCGTGAAGCGCGCCCGCGCCTTGATGCTCGTCTAGGGTGTGCGCGCTGATCGTCGCCCCATGGGGGAACAACATGAACGCATTTCCGAGCCTGACCACGCCGCGCCTGCGGCTGAGGCCGCTGGCCGCCGACGACGCGGATTTCGTTTTCGCGCACTTCTCAGATCCCGAGGTCGATCGTTTTCTGCTCGACGACGATCCGGTGCGAACGCGCGAAGCGGCCCAGGCGATCGTGGACTTCTATGTCGGTGCGCCCGGGCCGACGCCCAACCGCTGGGTGCTCGAGCGTCTGTCGGATGGACTGGCCATCGGCACCTGCGGCCTCCACAACTGGGTCGAGCGCGACAGACGCTGCGAGGTCGGCTATGACCTCGTACCGGGCGCCCAGGGCCAGGGCTACATGACCGAGGCGCTCAGCGCCGTGCTCGCGTTCGGCTTCACGCGCCTCGGCCTCAACCGCATCGAGGCGATCGTGCACGTCGACAACGCCGCATCGCTTCGCCTGCTGTCTCGCTTGCGCTTTCAACGCGAAGGCGTGCTGCGCGATCTCCACCTTCGCGATGGCGTCTTCCACGACCACGTCGTGCTGTCGCTCCTGGCCCGTGACTGGACGGTTGCCGAAAATCAGGGTCGGTAAAGCGAACGCCCTATAATGCATCAATGGCGACGCCGATCCTGGCCACCAAGCTGTTCATCCCGCCGCCGCGGCCGCAGCTCGTTCAGCGCCGGCACCTCGTCGATCGATTGGATCAGGGGCTACTCCCGGGCCGAAAACTGACCGTCCTGGCGGCGTCCGCCGGCTTTGGCAAGACGACGCTTCTGAGCGAATGGGCTGCTGACCTCCCTGACCGGGTGGCCTGGCTCTCGTTGGACGCGAACGACAATGATCTGCAGCGCTTTCTGGCGTACCTCGTCGCCGCGCTGCAGACCGTGGACGCCCACCTGGGCGTCGGGGCCCTCAGCCTGCTGGTTGCCGACACAGCGCCGCAGGCCGAACCGATCCTGACGGCGCTGCTCAACGACGTCGCCCGGTCGCCGCGAGATCTGCTGCTTGTGCTGGATGACTACCACGAGATCCAGCTCTCGACGATCCATGAGGCCGTGACCTTTCTGATCGACCACCTGCCGCCGCAACTGCATGTGGCCGTGTCCAGTCGATCCGATCCTCCCTTGCCGTTGGCGCGACTGCGCGCACGCGGCGAGCTGACCGAGCTGCGCGCCGCAGATCTCCGCTTCGGCGCCGCGGAAGGCGCCGCTTTTCTGAACGAGGTGATGGGTCTCGGCCTCTCCACCGAGCACGTGGCAACGCTGGAGACCCGCACCGAGGGCTGGATCGCGGGCCTGCAACTGGCCGCGCTGTCGATGCGGGGGCGCGGCGATGTGTCGGCGTTCATCCAGGCCTTTGCCGGCGACCATCGCTACATCGCCGATTACCTGGTCGAGGAGGTGCTTGAGCGTCAGCCCGAACCGGTTCGGCGCTTCCTGCTCGAGACCTCGATCCTCGACCGGCTTAACGGCGCCTTGTGCGACGCCGTCACCGGCCAGACCGACGGGGGCGCGCGGCTGGATGCGCTCGAGCGTGGCAACCTGTTCGTCGTTCCCCTTGACGACACCCGGCGGTGGTTTCGCTACCACCACCTCTTCGCCGAAGTGCTCGGCGCCCACCTGCGAACCGGGCTGCCCGACGACGCCATCGCGACGCTGCATGGCCGGGCGAGCGCCTGGCACGAGCTCAACGGCTCCCCGTCGGACGCGATCCGGCACGCCCTGGCGGCCAGGGCCTTCACGCGCGCGGCAGATCTGATCGAGAAGGCGGCGGCCGATTTCCGCCGCACCCGGCAGGAAGCCACGTTACTGGCCTGGCTCCGCGCGCTGCCCGACGATCTGGTGCGGACCCGGCCCATCCTCAGCTACCTCTTCGCCGGGGCGTTGATGCAACTGGGTGAACACGAGGGCGTCGACGCGAAGTTGCGCGACGCCGAGCGCTGGCTCGACGCGGTCGCGCAGGATACTGGGGGGCGGCCGGCTGGGGTTGTCGTCGCGAATGAGGCCGAGCTTGGCCGGCTGCCGGGCTTGATCGCCGTGCACCGCGCAGCGCACGCCCTGGTGCTGCGGGACGTGGCAGGCACGCAGGCCCATGCGCGCCGGGCGCTCGAACTCGTGTCGGACGACGACCACCTCGGCCGTGGCTCTGCGTCGGCGCTGCTCGGCCTCGCGGCCTGGACGAACGGCGATCTGACGTCGGCGCGACGATCCTACACAGTGGGAATGGCCCTGTTGCAGCGCGCCGGGCACTTCTCGGACGTGCTCGGCTGCGCCATCGCGCTCGCCGATATGCAGATCGCGCTGGGTTGCCTGAGTGATGCGCAGCGGACCTACGAACAGGCTTTGCGGCTGGGGCCGGGTGGATTGGTGCTGCGAGGCGCGGCCGACATGCTTGTGGGGCTGAGCGACCTCCAGCGCGAACGCAATGAACTGGCGGCCGCCCTCGAGGGCCTGGAGCGCAGCCGGAACCTGGGCGAGCATCGTGGCCTGCCGCAGTACCCCTATCGCGAGCGCCTGGTCATGGCGCGCGTACGACAGGCGCAAGGCGACCTCGATGCCGCCCTCGATCTGCTTGCCGACGCAGAACGTCGGTATGACGGCGACTTCTCACCCAACGTGCGCCCGATCGCGGCCTGGCGGACTCGGATCCTTGTGGCCCAGGGCCGTCTGGGCGAGGCCGAGGCCTGGGTCAACGCACAGACCCTGAGTTGCGACGACGACCTCAGCTACCTGCGCGAGTTCGAGCACCTGACCCTGGCGCGTGTGCGCCTCGCGCAGGCTCACGCCGAGGGCAGCGAGAGCCCCCGACGCGCCGCCCTGTCGTTGCTGGCCCGGCTCGAATCCGCCGCGCAAGCGGGCGGGCGGGTCAGCAACCTGATCGAGGTCCTGGTGCTGCGTTCGCTGGCAACGCAGGCTCAGGGAGAGCTTCCCGCCGGGCTTGAGACGCTGGAACGCGCGTTGGCGCTGGCTGAGCCCGAAGGCTACGTGCGCACGTTCGCGGATGAGGGCGCGCCGCTGGCGCCGCTCCTGCGCGGCCTGGCCGCGACGACCCGGCCGATGGCGGCCTATGCGAAGCGCCTGCTGGATGCCATTGAACCCCAGGGCCCCGTCGCCGCGATCGATCCCGCGCCGACACAGGCCCTCGCTGAGCCGCTCTCCGAGCGCGAGCGCGAGGTGCTGCGATTGCTGAGCACCGAACTCAGTGGGCCCGAGATCGCGCGCCAGCTGGTCGTGTCGCTCAACACCTTCAACACGCACACCCGCAACATCTACGGCAAGCTGGGCGTCAACAACCGCCGGGCGGCGGTGCGCCGCGCCGAAGAGCTCCGCCTCCTCTGACGCGCGCGTCCGCGGCGAACTGTCCGGACAGGGTGCCGCGTTTCCCGTCAGGCTTCAACCCTCGAGCCTTCGTCACAATCTGCCGGCGTCACAATCACCAGGCATGGTGATGATGGCTCACCATGCGCCCCTGTAGGGTGTTCGCACGGTCGCGATAGGGCGGCCTGACCTTCCAGGAGATCCTTATGAAGCTGTCAACGTCTGGCGTGTTTCGCCTGTCTGGTCTATCGGCCATCGCGGCCGGCGTCCTGTTCGTGGTCGTTCAGATCATCCACCCGATCGACGTCCTGGCTTCGGTGACCACCGACTCGTGGACCCTTGTCCACCTGGTCAGTTTTGCGATGTGCTTCGTTGGCCTGCTCGGGCTGGCTGGGCTGTACGCGCGCCAGGCCGACCAGGCCGGGTGGCTGGGCCTGCTCGGCTACCTCCTGTTCAGCCTGTTCTACCTGGTCACGGCGTCGTTTCAGTTCGTCGAGGCCCTGATCTCGCCCGTACTGGCCGCTGTGTCGCCCGAATTCGTCGAGAGCTTCCTGGGCATCGTCACCGGACACGCCGGCGCGATTCAACTCGACGCGCTGACCACGGTCTTTCAGGTCACGGGCGGGCTCTACCTGCTTGGCAGCTTGCTGTTCGGCGTCGCCACAGTCAGGGCCCGCGTCTTGCCGCGTTGGGCCGCGATCCTGCTGGCCGCCTCGGGCCCGCTGGCCGCCATCGTGACAACCGTGTTCTCGCACCCGATCGACCGGCTGGCCGCGCTGCCGATGGGTCTGGCATTGGCCGGCCTCGGCGCCGCACTCCTGCTGGAGCGGCGCGCCGACGCACGTCAAGCGCTGGCCGCGAACCCGGGCACAACCGTCCGCCAGGCGGGCGCGTAACCGCGCGACCGCGCACCAGACCCAAGGAACCACCGATGAAGACATCGTCACCGTCCCCAACCGCAGCGCGGCGCTGGCTCGTGCCAACCGGTCTGCTCCTCCTCAGCGCCCTCCCGCTCATCTTCGGTGCCGTACGTCTCCATCAACTGGCCACGGGCGCCGAGATCACGCCGGCCAATGCGCGCTTCTTCGCCGCGCCCGCGCCGGTCGTCGTACACATCGTCGCCTCGGCCGTGTTTGCGGTGCTCGGCGCCTTCCAGTTCGTGACCGGCGATCGCCGACGCTGGCTGGCCTGGCACCGCGCCGCCGGCTGGGTCTCGCTCATCGCCGGGCTGCTGGCGGGGCTGTCGGGCATCTGGATGACGCTGTTCTATCCGCACACCGATGCCTTACTGATGGGCTTTCGCCTCGCCGCCGGGATGGGCATGGTCCTCTCGATCGGTCTGGGCCTCACAACGATCCGGCGGCGCGACGTCCTCGGGCACCGGGCCTGGATGATGCGCGCCTATGCCCTCGGCATGGGCGCCGGCACGCAGGTGTTGACCGGGATCGTGGAGAGCCTGGTCGTGGCGCACCCCGACGCACTCAGCAAGGCCGTATCGATGGGCGCGGCCTGGGTGATCAACCTCATCGTGGCCGAGTGGCTCATCCGCCGACGCTCCCGACGCCAGGCGCGCGTGGCTGCGGCGCAGTCCGCGGCGACGCGCTGAAAGGTTTCCGATGAACGACTCACCCATCGGTCCGGAGCAGGCGCTCGTCACCATCCGCCTCAAGGGTCATCTCGACCGCCGTTGGGCGGGGTGGTTCGACGGCCTGGCACTGGCCCACGAGGCCGACGGCACCACCATACTCACCGGCCCACTTGCCGATCAAGCCGCCCTGCACGGCGTGTTCATCAAGATCCGGGATCTGGGCCTGCCGATCCTTTCGGTTCAACTCATCGAAACACAAGCCTAGGAGCACAACCATGAAAGCCATGCTGCGACACACATACGGTTCACCCGATATCCTCGAGTTTGTCGAGATCGAAACGCCGACCCCTAAAGCCGGGGAGGTGCTCGTCAGGGTCCAGGCCACGTCGATCAACGCCGCCGACTGGCGCATGCTGCGGGCCGATCCCTTCCTGGCGCGGTTCGACACAGGCCTGATCACGCCTCGCAACAAGATCCTGGGGACGGATGTGGCCGGCCAGGTCGCGGCGGTCGGCAAAGGGGTTGGGCGCTTCAAGGTCGGCGACGCCGTGTTCGGGAGCCTGTTCGAGCTGCGCGGCGGGGCCTTCGCCGAATACGTGGCGGTCCCGGAACACTTGCTGCTGCACAAACCCGCGAACCTGTCGTTCGAGGAAGCGGCGGCCGTGCCGATGGCGGGCGTGACGGCGCTCTGGGGCCTGCAGAGCCGCGGCCCGCTTAGACCCGGGCGACACGTGCTGATCAACGGCGCCTCTGGCGGCGTGGGCACGTTTGCCGTGCAGCTCGCCCGGGCGCTCGGCGCCGAGGTGACGGCGGTTGTCAGCCCGCGCAACCTGGAGCAGGCACGCGCGCTCGGCGCCGATCACGTCCTCGACTACACGACCGTAGACCTTAACCAGTCCGGGGCGCGCTACGACCTGATCCTGGCGGTCAACGGCTACCAGCCGATCGGGACCTATCAGCGCGCGCTCTGCCCGGGCGGGCACTACGTGATGATCGGTGGGTCAGCGGGCCAGATGTTTCAGGCGATGCTCCTCGGACCGCTGCTGTCTCGCAAGGGCGGCTCGCAGCTGGGCCTGCTGCAGACCCGGCTCAGCGTGGACGATCTCGCCGTCGTCAAGCGGCACCTCGAAGCGGGCAGCGTGCGACCCGTCATCGACCGGGTGTTCCCGTTCGACGCGATCCCGGATGCGCTGCGCTATGTGGAAGCCGGCCATGCCCGCGCCAAAGTCGTCATCGCCATTGGCGCCGACTCCGCGTCGCGCTGAATCATCGTGGAGACCACGGGCATGACCCTGAACCCGTCGACCCTCGCACCCTACACCGTGCTCGTCCTGGGCCTCGGTGCAACGCTCGCCTTCGACCTGTGGGGGCTGTTGCTCGTACGGATCTTGCGGGTGAAGCCGGCGAACATCTGCTTCGTCGGGCGTTGGCTGGCACACATGCCAGCGGGGACGTTTCGGCACGTCGACATCGCGTCCGCGCCGTCGAGGCGCTTCGAGTGCCTGATCGGCTGGGTTGCCCACTATCTGATTGGCGGGGTCTTCGCGGTCGTCTTCACGACACTGGCCGGCGCTGACTGGCTGAGCCATCCCACGCTCCTTCCAGCCCTGAGCTTCGGGGTCGTCACCGTCCTGGCGCCGTTCCTGCTCATGCAGCCGGCGATGGGCCTGGGTGTCGCGGCCTCGCGAGCGCCAGACCCGACGCAGGCGCGGCTGCGGAGCGTGTCGAACCATGCCGCTTTCGGCATCGGGCTGTATCTCACCGCCGTACTGGTTCAGGCTGCCCTTGGGCCGTGGCCATGAGTGACGCTCAGGTCGCGCCAGCGCATTCGGCCACGGAGCTGATGCGGGCCGTCAGTCGGCCCCTCAACGTGTAAGATTGTTTGCATGGCAATCGCCCGAACCGGCAGACTGACACTGCGGCCATTCCACTCCGATGATCAGGATGCCCTTGAAGCGGTTTTTGGGGACCCGGACGTGATGCGGTTTGGCCCCGGTATACAAACACGCCAGTGGATAGCCGATTGGATCCAGGAGCGCGCAGAAGAGCGTTCTGTCGTGTCTGGGCTTGGCACCTGGGCGGTGACGGAGACGGATACCGCGGCGGTTATCGGGTACTGCGGGCTGTTTTCTTATCCTGACATTGGGGGCCGATCAGAGATTGAACTCGGATATCGGCTGGCGCGCCGGTTCTGGGGCAAGGGCTATGCGACCGAGGCGGCATTGGCGGTTCGTGACCATGCCTTTGACGCGCTGGGCTTGCCAAGGCTTGTGGCGTTGATTGATCCGGCAAACGCGCGCTCGCTCCGGGTGGCGGCGAAACTCGGTATGCGCTTTGAGCGTGAGGCGATGCTCCCGAACTACAGCTATCCAGATCACCTGTATTCCATCGAGCGGGCAGATGTCCCAACAACGCGCTAGAGCAGCAGTGAGAATGAGGTGCCGGTATGGCCGAACGTCCAAGACTGATCGATGTGACCGAGCTCGCTTTGGAAGCCAGATTGCCCATCGAGTGGACGGAGACCGGTGTCGCAACCTGGCTCCGGTCGAGCCCGACGACACCTTCGATATCGGTGTACTTCACACAGTTGCTCTATGACAGACTGAGGCGTTCGGACGCGAAAGCTGATCTCCGCGCGAACGCCCTCAGGGTGCTTGGCCACGCCAAGGAAGCTCTGGTGGAGAGAGTCATCGGGCAGCACGCGTGGCGAACCTGGATGCAGGTGGAGCTGGGCGGAGCCGTCGAGCAGTTGTGGCTGATTGTCGATCACGGTCACTCAGACGGCATCGCCATCGGCTTTGGTCCCGGTGACTTCTGGTGAGAGACCGGCTGAGCCTCGGCTCTCGGCCAACAGGGCGTCACTGGCTTCGACTGGTTGGCGAGCGCAAGACCCCGCGAGGCAAGACCCCGCGGGGCATGATCCCGCCCACAGGAGATGACGTTCAAGATGAGACGAAGCGCCATGCTCGTGCCCCTGGCGGCCCTGGCCCTGGCGGCCCTGGCCTGCGGCGCCGCCGAAGCGCCGCCACCGATGCCCGTGACCGTTGAGGTCACGCGTGAGGTCACGCGCGAGGTCACGCGCGAAGTCACGGTCGAAGGCACCGGCCCCGCTGACCTATCGCCGACCGGCGTACCCACGGTCGACATCTCGTCGGCGCCGTACGAGGTCGGTTCCCTGACGGGGACCTACGGGTGGTCGACCGACGCCCAGGGCCCGGGGTGCCAGCTGGTCATCCTGCACCGGATCCTGCTGACGTCGCAGCATGTCCTGGAGTTCGAGCTGGCCTGTCAGCGCGGCGCGCCCTCGTTCAACCAGGGCTATCTGGTGGGCCTTGCCCCGATGCAGGATGACATCGCCCTGTACACCCGCTGGAACACCGACCTTGGCGGAACGTGTGGGATCGTGTTCGACCTTTCGAGCGGAGATGGGGCGGAGGTGGTGCAGCTCGGGAGCGATGCAGCGTGTGGGTTCGGGCAGGGCGTGGATGCGACCGGAACCTACCCGAAGCTCAACGCGGACTTCCCGATCATCGGGTGCCTCAGTCCGGAGGGCGGCTGCCCGTAAAGGGCAACCACCAGGCGAACCCACCCCGTGGACGGTGCGCACGCTCGCGTTAGAGGTAGAGTCCGAGCATCCGGGTTGTGGTTTGAGTGGGGGCGGCGATGCAGGCTCAATTCGAGACGGATGGCGCGATGGCCTCGTTCAGGATCGTTGAGGCCGAGCCGGCGGTTCATGAGGCGCTGATTGCACTGTACTATCAGCCGGACGGGATGGGCTTCTCAAAGCAGTTCGCGGCGGATACGCCCGATCTGGATGCCATCTTCCGCCGGTTCGCGCAATCGGCGGAGGCGCTGGTCCGCCAGGCCGCCGGGCACGAACCCGTGGACTGGGAGGTCATCCTCGAGCGGTTGCTCGAACGGGCGCGGGGCCACGATGTCGATTGGTGCCTGGTCGGCAGCGCCGCGCTGGCCGTACGCGGCCTCGACGTCCATCCTGGCGATGTCGATCTGGTCACCAGCGAGCGCGGGGCCGAACAGCTTGAGGCACTGCTCCACGACCTCATGATCGAGCCGCTGCAGCGCTCGGAGGGCTGGATCTGGCGCTCGTTTGGTCGAGCTTTTCCGGGCGGTCGCCTGGAGTGGGTCGGGGGCGTGAACGATGGAGCCGATCAGCCTGAGGTGAGCGACTTCGGGCCGACGGCGCTGGCCCGGCTCGAGACCGTCCGCTGGCGGGGCGTGGAGATCAAGGTGCCGCCGCTTGACCTGCAACTTGCGGTGAGCGAACGCCGTGGCCGGCATGAACGTGCAGCCCTGATCCGACGCCACCTGTCAGGGGGATAGGCCGCACAGGCACGCCGGATGGGCTCGCGAAGGCGCGCCGCCAGCCGGCGCCAGCGAAGGGAGAGTCTTCATGCCGACTGCCGTGATCGTCGGGGCATCATCTGGGATCGGCCGGTGCCTGGCGACGCACCTGAGCGCACGCGGGTACGATCTGGGTCTGGTGGCCCGTCGCGAGCAACTCCTCCGCGAGCTCGCGCAGGCGTTGCCCGGCCGGAGTGAGATCGAGGCGCTGGACGTGGCCGATCTCGCGGCGGTCAGGGACCGGGTGCCGGCTCTGGTGCGCGCCCTGGGCCAAATCGATCTGTATGTCTTCTGCGCCGGGATCGGGCACTTGAATCCCACGCTGGCGGTCGAACTCGAACTGGAGACCATCGCGGTCAACGTCCAGGGGTTTGTCAATGCGACGGCCGTGATGGCCCAGGTGTTCGAGCGCCAGGGCTCCGGGCACATCGTCGGCATCTCGTCGATTGCGGCGCTGCGTGGCGGGGCCGCGGCGCCTGCCTATGGCGCGTCGAAGGCGTTCATGTCCAACTACCTCGAGGCGCTGTACCTGAGGTACGCCAAGGCGGGCACGCCGATCGCCGTGACCGACGTTCAACCCGGGTTCGTGGACACGGCGATGGCCAAGTCGCCGGTCAAGTTCTGGGTCGCGACGCCCGAGAAGGCGGCCAGCCAGATCGTGGACGCGATCGCGGCGAAGAAACGGCTTGTCTATGTGACGCGCCGCTGGCGGGCGTATGCCTGGCTGATGCGCGTCTTGCCGGCCCGGCTTCTCGCCCGCCTCGGCTGAGGGGCGGGTCGGTGCCCGCGTTGAGCAGCGGCGTTGCGCAACGTCGCAGTCCGCATATCGAAGGAGACGTGCAGATGAGCCCAGAATCGAAATCGGGCGCGCATGGCCGCTAGCCCCGTCCTGGACGCGTATCTCAAGCTGTGGGATCTCGGCGAGCCGACCCTGCTGACCCGGACGCACACCAGCACGCTCTATACCGTGCGCCACGGCGATGAGACGGTTGTGCTCAAGCTCCTGGCGCCCGGCGAGGTCGAGGAACAGCGCGGCGCGCTGGCGTTGAAGTGCTTCGCTGGGCGCGGCGCGGTCCGGCTGATGCGCCATGACGCCGGCGCGCAGCTCCTGGAATATGCGGCGGGTGAGGAGTTGATCGCGGTCGTCGAGCGCGGCGACGACGCGGCTGCCACGCGCATCATCGCGGGAGTCCTCAACGAACTCCACGCCGCGCCGGACCGCGTTGCGGATCCGGGTCTGATGCCTCTCGAGCGATGGTTCAGGGCGCTGCTTGAACGCGGGGCGCAGGAGCGCCTCGCGTCGTCGTCGACGGTGTTCACCACGGCGGCGGCTGTGGCGGAGCGGCTGCTCGCCGAGCCGCGCGAGGTGCGTGTGCTGCACGGCGACATCCACCATCGCAACATCCGAGCGTCAACGCGCGGCTGGTTGGCCTTCGACCCGAAGGGCCTCTTCGGCGAACGCACCTACGATTGCGCCAACACGCTCTGCAACCCGCCGATCCCGGAACTCGTGCATAACGAGGCGCGCCTGCTCGCCCAGGCGGCGCTGCTCGCCGACGCGCTCGCGCTCGATCCGGACAGGATCGTGGCCTTCGCCTATGCCTATTCGGCGCTCAACGCCGCCTGGTGGCTGAAGCTTGGCGACGACTCGATCGTGGCCTGGTCGCTGGCCGTGGCGCGGTTGCTCGAGCCGCATGTCCGCGTCGGCTGAGGCGCCTGGCTTGGCGGCCTGCGGGCCCGAGCGGCGCGTGCGCCTCATCATTCGTCCGGGCCATGCGGGCCGGGGTGGAATACTGAATAGAAACTGGACAGCCTTTGAACTGGTGAGTGCGCAGCCCGTTGGGATAGGGTGGGACCGTACCGGGTTCCACACACTCAACGGGAGGCAAACACCATGTCGATGACTGTGAATCAGGCTGCTTTCGCTCAGGCGATCGATCGCTGGAATGGCGGCGACCTCGCGGCCTACCTGGAGCTCTATGCTTCGGACGTGACCCTGCATGGCTTGCCGCCGGAGTTGCCGCCGGGCCGCGACGGGGTCAGGCTCTTTTATGAAGGGCTCTGGGCCGGGTTCGCCCGACCGCGCTTGATCGTCCAGGATGTCCTCGTGGACGGCGACCGGCTGGCCTGTCGTTTTCTGCTCGAGGCGACGCATACGGGGGCATTCATGGGAATCCCGGCCACGGGTAAGGCGATCCAGGTCTCGGGTATGACGATCCTGCGTTTCGCCAACGGGCGCTGCGTGGAGCGCTGGAACCAGTCCGACATGCTTGGCTGGCTCCAACAACTGGGGGCTCTGCCGGCGGCCGCCTAGTGTGTGCAAGCACGCGTTGATGCTGTTGGCACACTCGGGCGGCCAGACCCCTCCCGCCCGGGCCTCCCACTCGCTCGGCTCCCCAGGGCGCCTCGGCCCGGTCGACCTCCCCCACGGGGGAGGTCGCGCCGCCGTCGCCCCTGGCCCCGAGGACTCCTCCTGGCGGCGCGGGTGGGGTTCGGCTTGTGATGCGTCGGAGGCCGAACGGTTTGCCAATGGGAGCACGCGTTGTCAGCCGCGGATTCTGGCCGCGAGTTTCACGATTGGCGCGAGTTGGCACAAAGATGATCTGAGGTGGTCAGCGCTCATTTGTGCTCATTCGTCCCAAGTCGTGCAACTCGCGGCATGAGTCCCTGTCTGGCAATCCGTGCTCGCCGACAACCACTCAAGTCTTCAGAAGCGCCGCCAGGTCGAAGCCGACCAGCGATGGCACCACCCGATCGGCCTGCGCCAGGATGACGGGATCTCCGACGCCGATCGCCAGCATGCCGGCCGACTTGATCGCCTGCACGCCGACGGCCGCGTCTTCGACGCCGATGCAGTCGGCCGGCGCGATCCCCATCTGCTCGGCCACGGTCAAAAAGATCTCGGGATCCGGCTTGCCGCGCCGGATCAGGTTGGCATCGGCGACCACGTCGAAGAAGCTCGTGATCTCGAGCCGCTCGAGGATCGTGCCCGCGTTCTTGCTGACCGAGGCCAGCCCCACCTTGAGCCCGAGCCCGCGCGCCGCCTCGAGGGCCTCGAGCGCGCCGGGCAGCACGTCGGCGCGCGTCATCGTCGCCACGAGCTGTCGATAGTCGTCGTTCTTTTGATCCGCCAGCCGCAGCCGTTCGGCGACATCCGGGTCTAGCCCACCGCGTCTGAGGATCAGGTCGAGCGAACCCATCCGGTCGACGCCCTTGAGGCCCTCATTGAACGCCTCGTCGAAGGGCACGCCCAGCCCCTCGGCCAGGCGCTTCCATGCCAGGTAATGATAACGAGCCGTATCGGTGATGACGCCGTCGAGATCGAAGATGATTGCCCTGTACATTGTTGATTTCCGATTGATGATTGCGGATTGCTGATTGCTGACCGTCCCCCAATCAGCAATCAGCAATCATCAATCCGCAATAAACGTCTCTGGTTGTTCTGCCGTGAGCATCACGGCCCGATCATGGTGCAACACCGTGAGCGCCTCGCCCGAGCGCAGGCGATACGTCACGCCCGAGCCGTCGACGTTGATCTCGAGTTGACGGCCCTGGGCCCGAACCATGAACCTGTAGTGCGACCAATGGCCCGGGAGATAGGGCGCAAAGCGCAGCGTGCCGTTGAAGGCGCGTAACCCGGCGAAGCCATAGACCAGGCTCAGCCAGGCGCCCGCCATCGCGGCCAGATGCGCGCCGTAGGGCGTGTTGCCGTGCTTGTTATCCAGATCCATCCGCGCCGTCTCCATGAAGAAGGCGTAGGCCTGGTCATGGTAGCCGATCTCCGAGGCGAGGATGCTGTAGATGCACGATGACAGCGACGAGTCGTGTGTGGTCAACGGCTCGTAGTAGTCGTAATCGCGCTTCTTTTCCTCGAGCGTGAAGCGGTCACCAAGCAACAGCAGCGCGAGCACCACGTCGGCCTGCTTGAGCACGCGGTGGCGGTAGATCACAAGCGGGTGATAGTGCAGCAGGAGCGGGAAGTTCTCGGCCGGTGTCTGAGCGATATCCCAGGCCGGCTTCTCGAGGAAGCTGTCGTCCTGCGGGTGGATGCCCAGGACCTCGTCGACGGGCAGGTACATGGCCTCGGCCGCAGCCCGCCAGGCAGCGGGCTCGTCGGGGCCAAGGCCGATGGCGGCAACGATCCGCGCGAAGTCTGCCGGGTGATCGCGCCGCAGGCGCTCGGCGACGTCGGCCGCGAACGCCAGGTGCATCTGGGCCATGGCGTTTGTGTAGTAGTTGTTGTTGACGCAGGCCGTGTACTCGTCGGGGCCGGTCACTTCGTAGATGCCGAACCGCCCGCCCAATCGATCGACGAAACGACCCAGCCCAAGCCAGATCCGGGCCGTGTCCATGACGATCTCGGCGCCGGCCTCACGCAAAAACGTCGGGTCGCCGCTGACCTCGTCATAGAGCTTGATTGCGTAGGCGATGTCGGCGTTGATGTGGTACTGGGCGCTGCCCGCCGGGAAGTAGGCCGAGCACTCCTCGCCCGCGATCGTGCGCCACGGGTAGAGCGCGCCGCTTGCGTGACCCATCTGTCGGGCGCGGGCGCGGGCGTGCGGGAGCAGCGCGTAGCGAAACTCGAGCAGCTTGCGCGCGATCTCGGGCCGCGTGTAAAGGAAGACCGGGAAGATGTAGATCTCGGTGTCCCAGAAGTAATGACCCTCGTAGCCTTCGCCGGTCAGGCCCTTGGCCGCGATGTTGGTCTTGCCGTCGCGCCCGACCGATTGCAGCAAATGGAAGAGGTTGAAGCGGATGCCCTGCTGCAGCGCCGGGTCGCCGTCGAGCACGATATCGGCCTCGGCCCAGAAGTCGTCGAGGAAGCGCTTTTGCTCGGCGGCCAGCGCATCGAACCCGGCGTCACGCGCGGCGGCTAACGCCTCGGCCGCCGTGTCGAGCACGACCGCCTCGGCAAAATCGCGCGAGGTGACGTAGGCCCCGAACTTGGTGACGCTGACGGCCTGGCCAACTGCGAGCTCGAACTCGAAGGTCTCGGTNNGACCTGTTGTTCGGGCGCGGCGAGGGTCGTGGCGCGGCGCGCGACCCGGCCCTGCTCGATGAGATGCGCGATCGCGCTGACCAGCGTGAAGCCGCTGTTGCGGGTGCGATGGATCAGCGCCAACCCGTCGCCCACGGCCTCGGCCGAGACCAGCGCCAGCGGCGGCGCCGTGATCGTGCTACCGACGCGCGGGTCGTCGCCGGCCTGGAGGTTCTTGACCTCGCCCTCGATCGCCGACGTCAGCCGTGCCACGCCGCTGAAGTCGATCGCGCGGACCGTGTAACGCAGTGCGAAGACGTGCTTGCGGGCCAGGCAGACCAGTCGCTCGCTGACGACCTCGATCCGCCGACCGCCCGGAGACGTCCACTCGAGTCGGCGCGTCAACACGCCCGTGCGCAGATCGAGCACGCGCTGATAGGCGTGAAGCATCCCGCCCGTCAGATCAAACGGCTCGTCGTCGATCTCGAGGCGCATGCGCTTGGCGTTGGGAACGTTGAGCATGAACTGCTTCGTGCGCGCAAAGCCGTAGGCCGTCTCGGGATAATGGATCGGCTCGGCCTCGAAGAAGCCGTTCAGGAAGGCGCCATCGACCGAACGCCCGGCCGGAAGCGAGAAACCTTCCTCGTGCGCGCCGCGCAAGCCGATGTAGCCGTTGGCCAACGCGAAGATCGTTTCATCGAGCGTGTTGGTCTCGAGGTCGAATCCGTCCTCGACAACCTGCCAATCGTTCAACGGATAGGTGTGGTTCGCTTCAGGTTCTGTCACGGGGATCCTCAACAGCGTTCTTGTCTCGGGTTATGTGCATTGTAGTCGGTGCATCATAGATGTGTTGGAACGTTGTCGGCGCGTGTTCCAGGCGAACCGGTTATGTTGGGCAGCCTCGTCCCAGGTGGGATCGTTTTATAACTGAAGGACCCCAAGGTTGTGCCGAGAACGGAGACATGAACATCGACGCAGCCGCCAGCTGGCCGACCGCGCTTGCGAGTATGGGTGTCTCGTATCAACGACAGAGCATCCAGACCGAGCTTGGCATGGCCATCATGCAGCAACAGCAGTCGGTCGAGCAACAACAGGCTCAGGCCCTGCTGCAAATGATCAACCAGTCGACAGCCGCGGCCCGCGGTGGCGTCGACGTCTACGCCTGAGAGCGCGTGGTGCGTTGTGCGCAGATCGTCCTGCGGCCACGCGCGACGATCTACGCTCCGCGCTCTGCTATCATGTCCGGATGCCTACGGCCTCCGGCCCCGATCTCCGCGCCCTGCTCCGCGACCTACCGACCCTGCGCGATGACCCGCTCGGATACTTCGTCAGGCTCGATCGCGAACACGGGCCGATCGCGCGGCTGCCCTTCGGCCCGCGCCGTTCGCTCTTCTTGATCAGCGACCCCGCCGCGATCCAGCACGTACTGCAAGACCAGGCCCGCCGGTACACAAAGCAAACGTTTCAATACGGAACGCTCAGCCTGGTCACCGGGCAAGGTCTGCTGACCAGCGACGGCGCGCTCTGGCTGCGCCAGCGGCGCCTGATGCAGCCCGCCTTCCACCGTGAGCGGCTGGCCGGGTTCGCGACGAGCATGCACGCCGCCGCCGAGCGTCTTGTCGCACGCTGGGCGGCCCTGCCCGCCGGCGCTTCAGTCGATGTCGAGGCCGCGATGCTTGCCGTCAGTCTCGAGATCGTCGGCGAGACGTTGTTCAGCGCCGACCTGAGCGAGGCCGCGCCGGCTTTGGTCGCCGCAGTCGTGACAGCGCTCGATCACGTCATCGCCCGCTCGCAAGATCCGTTCATG